>CALGLR010000027.1 GCA_937959395.1 uncultured Flavobacteriaceae bacterium
GACGATGTCTTTAAAGCAGACCCTAGTATAAATGCGTTAGAAGCGAAAGTTGCTAACATGTTCAACAAACAAGCTGCTTTGTTCTTTCCGTCGGGAACAATGACAAATCAGACAGCAATTAAACTTCATACAAACCCAGGAGACCAACTTATTTGTGACAAGTATGCTCATGTCTATAATTATGAAGGAGGGGGCGTGAGTTTTAATAGCGGTGTTTCATGTAAGCTTGTTGATGGGCATCGGGGTATGATGACGGCAGAACAGGTTGAAGCAGCGATTAATCCACCAGATTTTTATCATAGTCCGTTAACAACCCTAGTTGAAATAGAAAATACTACGAATAAAGGAGGAGGCGCTTGTTGGGATATTAATGAGATTAAAAAAATTCGTAAAGTTTGTGATGATCATAATTTAGGATTGCATTTAGATGGTGCTAGATTATGGAACGCTATGGCTGTAAAAAAAGAAACTCCATCCGATTATGGAAATTTATTTGATACCATATCTGTTTGTTTAAGTAAAGGTTTAGGTTGCCCTGTAGGTTCTGTTCTTGTTGGAGATAATGATTTAATGGAAAAGGCAATGCGAATTAGAAAGATCTTAGGGGGAGGTATGCGACAGGTTGGTTTTTTAGCAGCAGCAGGATTATATGCTTTAGACCATAATATCAATGCATTACAAGAAGATCATGAAAAAGCTTTAGAATTAGGGTCTATTTTAGCAAAACTTACGTATATAAATAAGGTAGAACTAATAGAGACTAATATTGTAATATTTGAACTTAACAAAGATGTTGATGAGGCTGCATTTTTAAAGCGGCTTAATAATAAAGGAATTAAAATAATTAGTATGGGAAGTAATAAGCTTAGAATGGTTACACATATGGATTATAACAATGAACAACATCACACAGTTTTAGATCTATTAAAAACGCTATAAAAAACGAATTTGACCAAATGTTTAATCAGTTGTTTTTCAGTATGTAATGAAAATGTTAAAAAATGTTAAACGATAAAATGTGTTTTTGGTCGAATTAAAAAATATTTCAACATAAATAATAATGTTAAATATAGTATAACAACTAATTTTGCTGCAGATTAAGAAGTGAAATTAAGCAATTTTAATAGCTATATAAAAATACAATTGCTTGATTTTAAATTAGAATGTTCGTTTTTTTTAATTTAAAATCACTATTTTTAATTTGAAAACAAATAATAAATTAATAACCATTAAACTTAAAATTTCGACAAAATGAAAAAATTATTACTAACAATCTTGTCTTTAGTTGTTTGTGTTACAGCATTCGCTCAAGATTTACCAACGAATCCCGAACCGGGAAAATGTTATGTTCGTTGTGTAACACCTGATGTTTGGGTAAACCAAGACGTTACGGTTCAAGTTGCACCTGCATACAAGAAATTAAAAGTAGTACCTGCAAAGTATACTACTCAAAATGAACAAGTGGTTATACAAGATGCTGGTCAAGAATTATCTGTAGTTCCTGCTAAATATGAAACTCAAACTTTCGAAGTAGTAGTTCAAGGTGGTTCACAGAGACTTGAAAAAGTTCCTGGATCTGTTGATGTACAAACAGAAACAATGCAAATACAACCTTCTTACCAAGAATTATCTGTAGTTCCTGCTAAATATGAAACTCAGACGTTTCAAGTAGAGTCAGCAAGTTCTTCTCAATCTTTAGCAGTTGTACCTGCTAAGTTAGGATCTGAAACTTTTGAAGTTATTGTTCAAGAAGCAAGTCAACGTTTAGAAGTTGTTCCTGCAAAATACGAAACGAGAACTGAAACAGTAATCGTTCAACAAGGATACCAAAAATTACAAGTTGTTCCTGCTCAATACGAGACTAGAAAAGAAACTGTAGTTGTTAAAGAAGCTGGTCAATCTATGAGAGTTATTCCTGCAAAATGGGGAAGTGAAACTGTAGAAGTTGTTGTTCAGCCTGCATCTTCTAAAATACAAATAGTACCTGCAAAATATGGTACAGAAACTGAAACTGTAGTTGTTAAAGAAGCAAGTCAAAGCTTACAAGTTATTCCTGCAAAATGGGGAACTGAAACGTTAACATACAAGAAAAGAGAATATGGTAATACTATAAAAGTAGTACCTGCTAAATTTTCTACAGATTACCAAGTAGTAGAAACTAAGCCAGCTACAGCTAAATGGGGAATGAGTGATACTCCAGCTGCAGATTGCGCATCTAGTGATCCTAACGATTGTAGATACTGGTGTTACAAAAATGTACCTGCACAGAATATTTCTGTTAGTACTACACAATTAGTTGCAGATGCTAATGTAATTACTACTCCTGGATGTGACACAGCAAATGCTCCTTCTGGAGGTTGTGGAATGGGAACGTATACTAAAAGAGTCATTCAAACTCCAGCTACAACTAGAGTTATAGATATTCCTGCAGTAACTAAAACAGTTAAGAAAACAGTAATGGTTTCTCCTCCAACTACAAGAGCTGTTGAAATTCCTGCAATTACTAAAAAAATTACTAAAACAGTATTGGTATCTCCAGCAACTACAACAGTTGTTGATATTCCACCAGTAACTAAAACAGTAACTAAAACAGTAATGGTAACACCTCCAACTACAAGAGTTATTGATGTTCCTGCTATTACTAAGACATTAAAAAGAACAGTAATGGTAACACCTCCAACTACAAGAGTTGTTGATATTCCTGCTGTAACTAAAACAATGAAACGTACTATAGTTGTAACACCTGCAACTACAAGAGCTATCGATAAGCCAGGATCTATGCAAACTTTAAAGCGTACAGTAATGGCTACACCTCCAACAACAAGAGCTATCGATATCCCTGCTAAGAATACGACTATTAGAAAAACAATCATTACACCAGAAACTACAAGAGTTATAGATATTCCTGCAGTAACTAAAACTATGAAGCGTACAGTAATGGCTACACCTCCTACAACAAGAGCTATAGACATTGCACAAAAAACGACTTCTCTTAAGAGAACAGTTTTAGCTAGTGATGCTAGAGTAGACGAAGTAACAGTTCCTGCAATAAACAAGACAGTTACAAAAGAAGTTTTACAGAAAAAAGGTGGTTTAACAACTTGGAAAGAAGTTGATTGTAAAATCGTTGAGTATAACGACCTTAACTTAAACTGGGATTTAGGTTCTGCAACACTTACTTCTTCTGCAAGAGCAGAGATCGATGCTAAATTATTACCTGTATTAGGTGATGGTGTATCTGTAGAGATTGCTTCACATACAGATTCTAGAGGATCAAAAGCAACTAACAGATCTTTATCTGAAAGAAGAGCACAAGCAGTAACTAACTACTTAATTTCTAAAGGAATTAACTCTAGTAGAATCGTTTCAAACGGTTACGGAGAGTCTAGATTAGTTAACAGATGTGCTGATGGTGTTTCTTGTACTGAAAGAGAACACAGATCAAACAGAAGAACACAATTTAGAGTTATAAATGCTAACTAGTATTTTATAAGTAACTAAATTATATTATTATAATTATTAAAAGAGGAAGCGTTAGCTTCCTCTTTTTTTGTTTACTAATCTTACACACTAGATTATTTTTTTAAGTAAATTAATTTAATAAGTTTATTCCTATATATTATGTCCTTAAAGCAAATATTTCAATTAATCTATACCGTGAATATTCATTCTATAGGCAAGTATTTCCTCGTTAAATGTTAAAAAATCACGTTTAAAAACGTTTTTTATCGTTAAAATGCACTTTTTATTTGGTTTATTGGAAATATTAAACTAAGTTAGCTGTATATCAATGTAATTACCTATATAATTTATAAGTTACATTAAGATATTTAAATTTTGTTTAATTAGATCCCCCAAATCATAATGAAGCGTACTTATCTACTATTACTATTTACTCTATTTATTACTATAAGTGCGACCGCTCAACAAGCGACTTATGAAATACCAAATAGATCTATAAATTCAAACACATTAAAAACGGATGGGTTAATACAACCACATTTAGATGAGTTTTTAAAGCTCTGTAAGAAATATGATATTGACTATACTGAAAAACTATTTAAGCTAAAAGAAATAGCTATAGTAGATTCTTTAGAAGTCACACCTAAAGGAGGAACTTTAGGGATGTTAGTTAGAGATGATCAACATCAAGTAGAAAAAATTATATTCAGTTGGATGACACTTTTAGATTCAGAAATTCTTAAAGTTGTAGCATATCATGAATTTGGACATTACTTTTTAGGCTATAAGCATGTTTGCGACGATTGCAATAAAATAATGGCTAAGGTAAACTCTAGTTATTTTGATATTGCAAAAGACTGGGATTACCATGTAGAAAATTTATTTATAAACTCTCCCGAGTATTTGAAAAAACAAGGTTTAGCGCAAAACTAACTTAAAACTACTAAACAGCAGACTAAACCTTATTATTTGATTTTATTTTATTAGTGTTAAAAGATCCCGCTCAAAAGGCGGGATTTTTTCATTTAAATAGATCCATACCAGGAATATTTGGCATACCATCTTTTGCTACTGCAGCAACTTCAGCTTCATGAATACTTGTCGCCTTTGCTATAGCTTTGTTGAGGGTTAATATTAAATAATCTTCTAATTGTTCTTTATCTTCTAATAAAGAATCATCGATATTTATACTTTTTATAACCCGATTTGCTGTTAATGTTACGTTTAGTAAATTGTCAGTGCTATTTTCATCAATTAAAACACTATTTAAACGCGTTTTAGTTTCTTCTACTTTTTTTTGGGTCTCTTTAAGTTTTCCCATCATTCCCATTAAGTCTCCAAACATAGATTTTATATTTAATTAGTTTAAAGCACAAATTTATTAAATTATAAGCATACATTATCTATAGATTTTTATATAAAAAAGTATAATTATTAAACCCTGTTTAATGCAGTGTAAAAGCATTATGTATTATTTATTTAGTCCATTTAAGTGCTATTCGTTGTATTAATAGGCCAAGTGTGACTAAAATGTAGTATTTCTACCACTTATTGAAACAATAGGATTATTTAAAATATATTGAAAACATTAATTTTGAATGTGCTATAAATTAATTTTTAAAGAAACTAAAATTATGAATCTATTTTTACCCTTCAAAAATGAACCAAAAATAAATAGTAAACGTTTACTAATAGCCTCTATCTTATTTCTATTAATTACTAGTACGTCACAATCTCAAACTTTAAGAGATATAGCTCCTAATGGAAAATATATAGGAACTATTGTTAATGGTAATTTCTTTAATAATCAAGGGAATAATGGTCCAAATTATGAAGGAGTAATAGCAGAACAATTTAGTTCTATAGTTGCTGAGAATGATCACAAGTTTGAGAATATTATGAATAATGAGCCTTCAGATATTTATGATATCAATACTTATAATATTAATACAAATAAGCTGGATCGTCTTATCGATTTCGCTAATGTTAATAACATCGATGTAAAAAGAGGACATGCCCTAATGTGGTATAACCAAGCTGGTTGGTTAAATGGAGCTGCTGCAGATTGGTCACGAGAGAAAATATACACTTTTGCAACGAACTATATCACTAAGGTTATTTCTTACAGAGCAGGTGAAATTAATGAATGGGATGTCTTTAACGAAATTATTTCTGATAATAATGATGGTTTTAGAACAGGAACATGGTATGACAATGTTGTAGCTGATGGGAAAACTGTACAAGATTTTTTAGATCATTGTTTTGTTGTTTCTCGTAATGCATTAACAGCAGCATTAGGTGAAACAGAAGGAAATAAAGTAAAACTTTACTATAATGATTATAGCATAGAAAGCTATGACACCAATCCAAATTCTAAAAATGGTTTTATGAGAAATATGATTTCTGAAATGGTTAATAGAGGAGTTCCTATAGATGCATTAGGACTTCAGAGTCATTTTGTTAGTCCAGTAGATGAGTCTTTTACCAATAGTATTAGTCAAACAATGGATGAAATGATAGGATTAGGTCTTATTTGTAACATTACAGAATTAGATATTAGAATATGTAATGGTGCTGCTCCAGCATCAGCTGCAGAGTTGGAAGAACAAAGAGATTCTTATGAAAGAGTAGCAGCAATGGCAATAGCAAAAGAAGGATGTACAGGTATAACCTTATGGGGATTTACAGATGCTCATTCCTGGATACCAGGATGGTCTAATGGAGAGTGTGGTGATGCATTAATTTATGACAATGATTATAATGAAAAACCAGCATATTATGGTTTAGCTTCTGGTTTAAGCGTCCCATGTCTAAATAATCCAACGGTACCTCAAGCTCCTTTTTCAGGAACTCCTGCCGTAATTCCAGGTGTTATTGAGTTTGAAGACTATGATCTTGGAGGAGAAGGTGTTTCTTATAGTGATATAGATTTGTCCAATAATGGAGAGTCAGATTATAGAGATGAATGTGATGCTGTAGATGTCGTTACTGAAGGCTCCGAAACAATCATTGGTTGGTTATCTGTAAGTGAATGGTTAGAATACACTGTAAATATAACTCAATTAGGGAATTATAGTTTTATTATATCTACAGCAGCAGATGTTGGTTTTGAAGGAGAAGGATCTATAGAGGTAGATGGAGTAGATGTTTCTGGTCTTATAACATTTCCTTCTACAGGAGGTTGGTCTAATTATCAAGATACCGAAGTTATTAATATTGCATTAAATGCAGGAGAACATGTATTAAGATTTAATGTAGAATCGGGTAGTTTTAATATTGATAAAATGACAATATCTTCTTCAACATTAGAGATTGATAATTTTGATTTAAATGCTAATTTAAAAGCTTACCCAATTCCATTTAATAGTACACTAAACATAAGTTATAATGACATAGAAAGAACTGAAAGTTTAAATTTATTGGATATAAACGGAAGAAAAGTATTAAATCAGAAATATAATAATGAAGCTGTAATTAAAATGAGTGCTGAAAATATTTCTTCAGGCATGTATTTTCTTCAATTAAATCTTAGAGGTAGTATAACGAAAATAATCAAAGTCATTAAAAAGTAACAATAGGATTTAATTTAAAGATTTTTTTAAGATAAAGTATGGTAGATTTACATTATGAATTATAATGTGAGTCTACTTTTTTTTTTGAGTTTATCTCTCCATTTCTATTGAGTTTTTTAAATTGTGATTAAAATAATTTTATATCTTTTTATTATGAATAAATTTAGTGCCATTATAGTAATTAACTTTATTTTCGCAATGTCTTGCAAAAATGATCAAAATATGACAGAAAATAACATTGTAAAATTGCCTTCAGCAAAAAAAATAGAGAAGAAATTAGAGATACATAACGATGTAAGGATTGATAATTACTTTTGGTTAAATGATAGAAAAAATAAGGAGGTTATTGCTTATTTAAATGAAGAAAACGAATATACAAATGCGTCATTAAAACATACAGAGCAGTTTCAAAAAGACCTTTTCGAAGAAATGAAAGGACGTATAAAGGAAGATGATTCTTCTGTACCTTATAAGAAAAACGGATACTGGTATATTATTAAATATGAAAAAGGAAAAGATTATCCTATATATTTAAGAAAGAAAGACAACCTTAATGCGGCAGAAGAAATTTTGTTTGATTGTAATGAAATGGCTAAAGACCATGCTTATTTTCAACTAGGAGGTATATCTATCAGTCCAGATAATAAACTAGCAAGTTTTTCAGTAGATACAGTAAGCAGAAGACAATATACATTATACATTAAAAATTTAGTTACTGGGTCTGTTTTTCCTGACAAAATAGAAAACACAACAGGTAGTTCTACTTGGGCAAATGACAATGAAACACTCTTTTATACTAAGAAAGATGAAGTTACATTACGATCTGAAACCATATTTAAACACAAACTAAATACATCTTCTAGTGATGATAAAATGGTGTTTGAAGAAAAAGATGACACTTTTAATGCTTTTGTTTATAAAACTAAATCTAAAAAGTATATTGTTATAGGTTCAACAAGTACTTTAACTTCAGAATATAGAATTTTAGATGCTAATACTCCCGATGCCGATTTTAAAATTTTTCAACCCCGAGAGCGTGAGTTAGAATATTCTATTGCACATTATGACGATAGTTTTTATATTATTACAAATAAAGACGGCGCTACAAATTTTAAACTTCAAAAAACAAGCGAAAAAAATACACTTAAAGAAAATTGGGTAGATGTTATACCTTATAGAGAATCTGTATTAATAGAAGATATAGAAATTTTTAAAGATTATTTAGTCATTAATGAAAGAGAAGGCGGGTTAAATAAACTTCGTATTATGACTTGGGATGGAAAGGAAGATTATTATTTCCCTTTTGATAATGAAACGTATACAACTGGAATAGGAAATAATCCTGATTTTGAAAGTAACTTATTAAGGTATTCATACAACTCATTAACAACACCAAGTTCTATAATAGATTATAATTTTGAAACGAAAGAAAAAGAAGTAAAAAAAGAACAAACTGTTTTAGGAGGACAATTTAATAAAGAAAATTATGAATCCAAACGGATTTGGGCAGTTGCAAGAGACGGTGTTAAAGTTCCAATTTCTTTAGTTTATAAAAAAGGAACAAAATTAGATGGTAGTAGTCCACTATTACAATATGCATATGGTTCATATGGCTCTACTATAGACCCCTATTTTTCTTCAGTTCGTTTAAGCTTACTAGACAGAGGGTTTATTTATGCTATTTCTCATGTTAGAGGAAGTGAATATTTAGGTCGACAATGGTATGAAAATGGAAAATTAAAAACGAAGAAAAACACATTTACAGATTTTATAGATTGTTCAAAACACTTAATTAATGAGCGATATACCTCAAATGAGCATTTATATGCTATGGGAGGGAGTGCTGGAGGCTTATTAATGGGAGCTATAGTAAATATGAACCCAGAATTATATAATGGTGTTATTGCTGCCGTTCCTTTTGTAGATGTTATTACTACAATGTTAGATGACAGTATTCCTTTAACAACAGGTGAGTATGATGAATGGGGAAACCCAAATAATGAAGCGTATTATAATTATATGAAAAGCTATTCGCCTTATGATAATGTAATAGCAAGAAAATATCCCAATATGCTAGTTACTACTGGGCTGCATGATTCTCAAGTGCAGTATTTTGAACCAGCTAAATGGGTTGCAAAGTTAAGAGAGCTAAAAACAGATTCGAATAAATTACTGTTTCATATTAACATGGAAGCAGGTCATGGTGGGGCTTCAGGTCGTTTCGAAAGCTTAAAGGAAGTGGCTTTAGAATATGCTTTTTTACTAGATTTAGAAGGAATTTCTAAATAATCAATTTAAAAAATCTTATTTTTGGAAGATTTTTGCTGTTAATTAATATTGGCGATTAACTAATTATAAAGTCTTATGGAACAAAAAAAACAAGTTTTTGACAATGTGTTAGGCCTAATAGGGAATACACCATTAATAAGACTAAACAATATAACTAGAAATTTTAAAGGGAATTATTATGCTAAAGTAGAAGCATTTAACCCGGGGCATTCTTCAAAAGATAGAGTTGCATTATATATTATAGAGCAAGCAGAAAAACAAGGACTTTTAAAGCCTGGAGATACTATTATTGAAACGACTTCTGGTAATACTGGTTTTAGTATTGCTATGGTTAGTATTATTAAAGGCTATAATTGTATTCTAGCAGTAAGCTCAAAATCTTCGGCCGATAAAATAGACATGCTTAAAAATATGGGGGCTCAAGTTTATGTTTGCCCTGCTAATGTTAAAGCAGACGATCCTAGATCCTATTATGAAGTCGCTAAAAAACTTCATAAAGAAATAAAAGGCTCTGTATATATTAATCAATATTTCAATGAATTAAATATAGATGCACACTATGCGTCTACAGGTCCAGAAATATGGAATCAAACCAATGGAGAAATTACTCATTTAGTTTCATGTAGTGGAACAGGAGGAACAATTTCAGGAACGGCAAGGTATTTGAAAGAGAAGAATACAGATGTAAAAATAATAGGTGTTGATGCGTACGGTTCTGTTATTAAAAAATATCACGAAACTCGCGAATTTGATGCCAATGAAATTTATCCGTATCGAATAGAAGGTTTAGGTAAAAACCTTATCCCTACGGCTACAGATTTTGATGTTATTGATCAATTTGAGAAAGTTGCAGATCAAGAAAGTGCATTAACAGCTAGAGAACTAGCTATAGAAGAAGGATTATTTGTAGGTTATACCTCTGGTGCAGCTATGCAAGCAATTAAACAATTAAATGAAAAAAAGACATTTAATGACAATGATAATATTGTTGTTATTTTTCCAGATCATGGCTCGCGGTATATGAGTAAAATATATAGCGACAAATGGATGGATGATCAAGGCTTTTTTGATTTAGAAAAAGAAATAGAAACAAAAGAGATACAGTACATTAAATAATTAATTTATAAATGATAGCTAATCATGGTATTAACATTTTAGCTATTTTTTTTGTTAATAATACAATTGAAAACATTATGAGCGAAAGTGAGAAATGTTTAATTTTGTTATATATAAACTTGATTTAATAGCTGAAAATAAAAGTTTTATTTTATACTATTGAATACGCTGACAATGAAAAGATAGATGAAAGACTTATTCGAAAAGATATATAAAGATAAAGGCCCTTTAGGAAAATGGGCTTCGCAAGCAGAAGGTTATTTTGTGTTCCCTAAACTAGAAGGAGAAATTTCAAATCGAATGAAATTTCAAGGAAAAGATGTAATTACTTGGAGCATAAACGATTATTTAGGATTAGCAAATCACCCAGAAGTTCGTGAAATAGATGCTAAAGCTGCAGCCGATTACGGATCTGCTTATCCTATGGGAGCAAGAATGATGTCTGGTCATACAGATTTACATGACCAACTTCAAGATGAATTAGCAGAATTCGTTAGCAAAGAAGCGAGTTACTTATTAAATTTTGGTTATCAAGGTATGGTATCTACTATAGATGCATTGGTTGCTAAAGACGATATTATTGTTTATGATGTAGATGCTCATGCTTGTATTATAGATGGTGTACGTTTACATATGGGTAAGCGATTTACTTATAAACACAACGACATTGAAAGTTTAGAGAAAAATCTTGAGCGTGCTACTAAAATGGCAGAACAAACTGGAGGTGGTATTCTTGTTATTTCTGAAGGTGTCTTTGGAATGCGTGGAGAACAAGGACGATTAAAAGAGATTGTTGCTTTAAAAAGTAAATATAATTTTAGACTTTTTGTAGATGATGCTCATGGTTTTGGAACTTTAGGAAAAACAGGAGCAGGAGCAGGAGAGGAACAAGGTGTTCAAGATGACATCGATGTGTATTTTGCAACTTTTGCTAAATCTATGGCAAGTACTGGTGCATTTATTGCTGGAGACAAAGAAATTATTGATTACTTAAAATATAACTTACGTTCTCAAATGTTTGCTAAATCGTTACAAATGCAACTCGTAGTTGGGGCATTAAAACGTTTGGATATGTTAAGAACAATGCCAGAGTTAAAACAGAATTTATGGACAATCGTAAATGCATTACAATCTGGTTTAAAAGATAGAGGGTTTGATATAGGAACAACACAAAGTTGTGTAACTCCTGTATACTTAAAAGGAAGTATCCCTGAAGCAATGGCTTTAGTAAGAGATTTACGTGAGAATTACGGAATATTTTGCTCAATTGTAGTTTATCCTGTAATACCTAAAGGTTTAATTTTATTAAGAATGATTCCTACAGCAACTCATACATTACAAGACGTCGAAGAAACTTTAGATGCTTTTGATGCCATTAGAGATAGATTAGAAAACGGCACATACAAACGTATGTCTGCTTCATTAATGAAAGCAATGGGTGAAGTATAAAAGCTCATTAATTCTTAAAATAAAAAATCCGATTCATATAGTTGTTATGAGTCGGATTTTTTACTCTTAAGAAAGTGTTTTCTTATATGTTTTTCTTCGTTTAAAGACTTTAGGGTCAAAGTGTTTCCATATTTTATGAATCGCATCATTATCCTCTAACTCTGGAGTTCTATAACAGTTTACAATGTTTTTACTTTTAAAAGTTTCATAGTATTCATTAAAAATCACTGCATGAACGCCTTTATTTTGGTAATCTGGGTGTACTCCAATTAGATAAAAGACAACATCTTTGTTATTCTTTTTAGCATCTAAAAGTTTTGTAAAACCTAAAGGAAATAATTTTCCATTCATTTTCTGTAAGGCTTTAGCAAATCGTGGCATTACAATAGCGAAAGCTACTAAATTATCATCTTTATCAGTAACAAACTTTATATATTCCGGATTTACAAAACTTATAAATTTCTTTTTAAAATATTCTTTTTGTATATCAGTAATTTCAACAAAAGAAGATAATGAAGAATAGGTTGCATTAAATAAATCGAACATACGATCCACATAAGGCATAACTTCTTCTGTTTTAGTTAACTGAAGTGCATTTAATTGATAACGCCTTTTTATGAGCTCTTGTGCTTTTTTGAAAAATTCAGGTTTAACATTTGCGAAAGGGAATTTACTCTCAGAATATTCTTTTTCTATTATAAAACCGTGCGCTTCGTAATGTTTTGTATAATATGAATGATTATACCAGCTTATCATAGAACTTAAATGATTAAACCCTTCAGTTAAAACACCAACCTTATCTAAATTAGAAAAACCAACAGGTCCTTCAGTGTAAGAAAGTTTATTAGTGTTTCCTATTTTATAAACTTCATTTAAAAGTGCTTTAGAGACTTCTAAATCATCAATAAAGTCAAACCAACCAAAACGCATTTTTTTTTGGTCTTGATTTTTTACTTCTAACCAATTAATTATAGCGGCAATTCTACCAACAATTTTATCATTTTTATAAGCTAGAAAAAAGGTAGCTTCTGCATCATTAAAAATCGGATTCTTTTTTTTATTGAAAGTTGCTAATTCTTGATTAATAATAGGAGGAACCCAATATTTGGAGTCTTTGTACAATGAAAAAGGAAATTTAACAAATTGTTTCATTTCCTTTTTAGATTCAGCTTTTTTAATTTTTATCATATAATAGCGACTACGGTAAAATATTAGTTATCATCAAAATCAACATCTTGTGACTCCTTTTTTCTTTTTTTAGTTTCTCCACCGTCTTTATCTTTTTTGCCTTTACCTTTGGCGCGTTTTCTTCTTTTTCCTTCTTCTTTTGCATCATTATTATTATCTATATCTTCCTCAGGATCTTTGTGAAAATCAAATCGATAAGAAACTCCTAAATTAATACTGAATACAGAAGGTGTGTCTTTTGTATTAAAGGTTAATGCGGTATCTAACTGAAAATCTTCACTCCATAAATAAGCACCACCAAAGCGAAATAAATTATCGGCATAAAAATCACTTTTAATACCTTGTGCTTCACCAAATAAAACTAATTTTTGATTAAGTGCTTTTGTAAGTGTTAATATGTATTGAAAATCTGAAAAATCTGTACCAATACGATCTTTAATTAAATTGATAACAAAAACAAATCCGCTAGCAAAATTATTTTGTGTTGCTAATATTACTTTAGGACTAAAACCTTCAACTCCAGGAGCAGTGTAAGGATTGTCTGGAGTATCATAGACTCCAGCAACAGTAACAGAAACAGCAGGAAGTAAATCTTTAAAACTAAAGCCTTTAGAACGGGCGCTATATATGTTAGGTTTTTCTTCTTCAGCATTCTTATAAGGATCGTAAACCAAATATTTAATTCCTACTGCTAAGTTTCTAAAATTTGAACGTTTAGATTCTATTTCTCCTATAGATGTTGTAAATAATCGTTTATCATTTTGATAAATACCTTCAATGTTTACTTCTAACTGTGGGAATAAAAAACCATAACGCGCAGCAAAGTCGACTCCAAATCCAGAGTCGGCATACTTTAAAAGAGAATGTTCTTCCTTAACAGTATATGGGCCAGCTTCTAATTGAACGACACCAGTACCAACAGAAAAAGCAGATCGAGAAACGCCAGGCCTGTTAGAATTTATTACTTCTGTATATTGCGCATTTGTTATTTGAAACACAAAACAAAGCAGTATTAATAAATAGATTTTTTTTAAAGACATAAAATGTATGGTTTGGATTCAAATATAGAGATTTTATATTTTTTTTAAGTATTAAAATCTCAAATTAAACCTCAAGAATTGTATTTTTGCGTTAAATTAAATTTATTCTTCAAGTACTTTGTGAATGGGACTTTTAAGGACATTACTTTTTATAGCATTATTTTATTATGGTTTTAAAATTCTATCTAGAATTTTTGCACCACTAATACTTAAATACGTTACAAAAAAAGCTGAACAGCGTTTCGGAGGGCAATTTGGTAACTTCTCCAATAAACAGGAGCAAAAAACAGAAGGTGAAATTTCTATAGATAAAGTTCCAAAAAATAAATCATCCAATTCAACCATTGGTGAATATGTAGATTACGAAGAATTAGACTAAATAGTTCTTTGTTTTTAGCTATAATGGATGGATAAGAAAATTAAAATTTCTATTTAATTCTCAAAAAATAGTACTACTTTTCAAGTTCAAAGATTAATAATACTTCATGCAACTATCAGTTAAAAAAGTTATCCCTCACTTATTGATATTATTAGGGTTTATCGCCATATCTTTAATCTATTTTAGCCCAGTTTTAAAAGGTAAAAAGATCATACAAAGCGATATTGTTCATTATACAGGAATGGCAAAGCAGCAAAACGATTTTCGTGAGCAAACAGGACAAGAAACCTACTGGACGAATAGTGCTTTTGGAGGCATGCCAACATATCAATTAGGAGCAAAATACCCTCATAACTATATTAAAAAGTTAGATTTAATACTCCGTTTTTTACCAAGACCTGCAGATTATTTGTTCCTGTATTTTATTGGTTTTTATATTTTACTATTAAGTTTAAAAATAGATTTTAAACTAGCAGCTTTGGGGGCTTTGGCTTTTGGTTTTTCCACTTATTTGGTTATAATAATAGGAGTAGGGCACAATAGTAAAGCGCATGCCATTGCTTATATGCCTTTAGTATTAAGTGGAATATTACTTACTTTTCAACGAAAGTATATCATTGGTTTTTTAATAACCGCAATAGCGATGGGATTAGAATTGGTTGCGAATCATTACCAAATGACTTACTATTTAATGTTGCTGGTTATTGTTTTAGGTATTGTATATCTAATAGATGCTTACAAAAAAAAGATATTACCACATTATTTCAAGTCTGTTGGTATACTAATAGCGGCTGTGATAATTGCAGTAGGTTTAAATGCTACAGGAATTCTAGCAACTCAAGAATACGTTAAGGAAAGCACGAGAGGGAAAAGCGAATTAACAATTAATGCCGATGGATCTCCTAAAGAAGAATCTACAGGGTTAAGTAAAGAATACATTACAGAATATAGCTATGGTATCGCTGAAACTTTTAACTTATTTATCCCGCGATTTTTTGGAGGTGGAAATTCAGAAGAATTAGGTAAAGATTCTAATACTTACAATGCGTATCGAAAGTTAGGAGCATCTTCAACCCAAGCAGCTGAAGAAGCAAAACGCGCACCTATGTATTGGGGAAATCAACCCATAGTTGAAGCACCAGCTTATGTT
The DNA here is from genome assembly GCA_937959395.1 of uncultured Flavobacteriaceae bacterium. Lineage (GTDB taxonomy): Bacteria > Bacteroidota > Bacteroidia > Flavobacteriales > Flavobacteriaceae > JAHDGB01. Next base: position 15,646 of record CALGLR010000027.1, read on the forward strand.
GGAGCTGTTATATTGTTTTTGTTTGTGTTTGCATTGTTTTTAGTTAAAGGACGCTTAAAATGGTGGCTGGTTGCTGGAATCATTACATCACTTCTGTTATCATATGGAAAGAATTTATCTTTTTTAACGAACTTCTTTATAGATTACTTCCCTATGTATAACAAGTTTAGAGCGGTGAGTTCTATTCAAGTTATTTTAGAGCTCTGTATTCCTGTTTTAGCTATTGTAGGATTAGGACGTTTGTTTAATGATTTTGAAAAAGATGAAGATAAGTTTAAAGCTTTAAAATACACGACTATAATAGTAGGAGGATTAGCAGTCTTGTTGTTACTTTCTGGACTTACTGGGGTATTGGATTTTATAGGATTTAGAGATTCACAATATAGACAAGCTTATGGTTTAGATTTTGTTGATGCCATTAGAGCAGATCGAAAATCTATTTTTACAACCGATGCCTTAAGAACACTACTACTTATAGGGCTTTCTGCTGGAGCTATTTATTTGTTTTTAAAGAAAAAACTTAATGAAATCAAACTAATAGTGGCATTTGCATTATTAATTGTATGCGATTTAGTTCAAGTAGACAGGCGTTATGTTAATAGTGATAATTTTGTTTCGGCTTCTCAAGTTACTAAGCCTTATGCTCCTAATAAAGCCGATTTACAAATACTAAAAGATAAATCGCATTTTAGAGTGTTAGACGCCACAAATGGAGCTGCGCGTTCTTCTTATTTTCATAATTCATTAAATGGATATAATGCCGCAAAGCTTAAGCGTTTTGATGAGATTTTCGATTTTTATATTGCTAGAAATAATATTAATGTATTAAGTATGCTAAACACGAAATACATTATTGCTGAGGAGAAAGGAGAAATTTTTCCATTTACAAATACAGAGGCAAATGGTAATGCGTGGTTTGTTGAGCAATTAAAGAAGGTGGAATCTGCTAATGAAGAAATAATGGCATTAGATAGTTTAGATACTAAGAAAATTGCTATTACGAGCTCTGCAAATGCAACTAAAAAAGCTTTTCCTATTAAAGGAAGTAAAGATGCTTTAAAACAATTTTTCTATTTAGACTCTGTAGCATCTATAAAAGTAACAGACTATAAACCAAATTATATTAAATACGAATCAAATAATAATAATGATGGTTTTGCAGTTTTTTCTGAGATTTATTATGGAGATGGTTGGCAAGCAAGTATAGATGGAGCAAACGTGCCACATGCAAAAGTAAATTACTTACTTCGCGGAATGGATGTACCAAAAGGAAACCATATTGTAGAGTTTAAATTTGAAGCTAAAGTTGTTGAAACAGGTAGTAAAATAGCACTTGCAAGCTCTTTATTACTAGGGGTTTTATTAGTCTTAGGTTTATTTTTCGAGTTTAGAAAAAATAAGATTACGTCTAAATAATGCACAAAAAACGAGTACTTATAATTACTTATTATTGGCCGCCAGCAGGAGGGCCAGGAGTACAGCGTTGGTTAAAATTTGTAAAATACCTTCCAGAATTCGATATAGAACCTATTGTTTATTGCCCTGAAAATCCCAGTTACCCACTATTAGATGAAAGCTTAGTAGAAGAAGCTTTAACGTATTCAGTAAAAACAATAACGCAACCTATTCGTGAACCATATAAACTAGCTAAACTCTTTTCAAAACAAACAAAAACGATAAGTAAAGGTGTTATTTCAGAAGAAAAGAAACAAGGCTTAGTTGAAAAGTTATTGTTATTCGTGAGAGGTAATTTTTTTATACCAGACGCGCGAAAAAATTGGATAGCTCCTTCTGTAACTTATTTATCCAAATATATATTAAAGGAGAATATAGATACAGTTATTACTACTGGGCCTCCGCATAGTATGCATTTAATAGGTCTTAAATTAAAAAAAGAGTTAAATATAAAATGGATAGCCGATTTTAGAGATCCATGGACAACAATAGGCTATCATAAGAAGTTAAAACTCACTAAGAGTGCTAAAACCAAACATAAGACATTAGAGAAAACAGTTTTGAATACTGCTGATCGCATTGTTGTTACAAGCTGGGGAACTAAAAGGGAATTCAAAAAAATTACGAAGCAGCCAATTAAAGTCATTACTAATGGTTTTGATGAAGAGCTTATTAACAATCAAAGCTTAGATAAATCGTTTTCAATTTCGCATATAGGTTCTTTATTATTTGAAAGAAACCCAGAAGTATTATGGAAAGTTTTATCCGATTTAGTAAAAGAAAATGATGAATTTGCTAAAAGTTTAGAACTTAATTTTGTAGGTTTTATTAATGATAACGTGCTTCAATCTATTAAAATAAACAAATTAAGTAATTATGTAAATGACATTGGTTATATTGAACATAATGAGGCTATTATGTATCAAAAAAAATCGCAATTATTATTACTTATAGAAATAGATTCAGAAGAGACTAAAGCAATTATTCCAGGAAAATTGTTTGAGTATATAATGTCTAAAAGACCAATTGTTGCAATAGGCCCAGAGGGTTCAGATGTTGCTCGTATTTTAAAAGAAACAAATACAGGAAACTATTTTGGTTATAAAGACTATAATGTGCTTAAAAGTCAAATTTTAAATTACTTCAACGCTTACAAAGCAAACCATATAGAGGTTATAGGAAAAGATATCGAAAAGTATAACAGAAAATCGTTAACAAAATCATTGGTGACTTTAATTAATGAATTATAAATTTACCTAAATTGAACCTATGGGAATTGTAATTAATCAATCTATAAAAAATACCATTACGACATATATTGGTTTTGCTATAGGTGCGATAAATACACTTTTTCTTTATACTAATTTTTTATCTAAAGACTACTTTGGGTTAGTTGGTTTTGTGTTATCTACTGCGAATATAATGATGCCCTTTTTAATGTTTGGAGTAGGCAATAGTTTGGTGAAATTCTATTCATCTTACAAAACAAGAAAGCATCAAAATAATTTTTTAACTTTAATGTTATTTTTGCCTTTACTAATTATCGTTCCTCTAGGAATGCTAGGTGTTTTGGGTTATGAATTAATAAGTAATTGGTTATCTACAGAAAATACCATATTTAAAGAATATACATGGGTTATCTATTTAATAGCTGCCGCCATGGCATATTTTGAAGTGTTTTTCGCATGGAGCAAAGTGCATTTACGGAGCGTGTTTGGAAATGTTATGAAAGAAATCTTTCACCGCGTAGCGGTATTTATTGCTCTTTTCATGGTTTGTTTTAAATTTATTAATGCTCAAGAGTTTATTTATGTTTTGGCATTAATTTATTTTCTAAGAATGTTAATCATGATGTTTTATGCTTTTAGTATTCGTTTTCCAAAATTGAACTTCAAATTTTCTTTCGATATTTCATCGGTTTTAAAGTATAGTTTATTAATAATAATCGCAGGTTCTGTGGCCATGTTATTATTGGATTTAGATAAATTTATGTTAGGTAAATTAATAGAAGTTGAGAATATAGCTTATTATAATGTTGCTATATTTGTCGCTATAGTTATTGCTGTCCCTGCAAGAGCAATGCATCAAATAACCCACCCGCTAACCGCATCTTATTTAAATAATAACAACAAATTAGCTTTAAACGATTTATATAAAAAAAGTTCGATTAATCTTTTTATAATTGGCGGATTAATATTTGTATTAATTATTACAAATATCAAGATGTTGTATACCTTTTTACCACAAGAATACGATAAAGGGTTATACGTCGTTATTGTTATCGCTATAGTTAAACTTATGGATAATCTTATTGGGAACAATAACGCTATTTTATTTAATTCAGATCATTATAGAATGATTTTGATTTTTGGAGTATTTATAGTGGCTTTAGCAATTGTACTTAATTTATTATTAATACCGGAATTAAATATCCTAGGAGCAGCTTTAGCTACTTTTATTTCTTTCTTTGTTTATAATAGTCTTAAAATATGGTATGTAAATTATAAGTTTGGAATTCAGCCATTTACAATACAAACTCTTAAAGTATTAGTATTGATTATTATGTTATGCTTAGGATTTTACTTCTGGGAATTTTCATTCCATCCTGTTCTTAATATTATTCTTAAAGCACTAATAATTAGTGTTTTTTATGGATATGTTGTTTATACTTTTAATTTATCTAATGATATTTCTAAATTAATTAATAATCTATTAAAAAAGAAAGCCTAGTAAATATGTTTCCACTAGGCTTTATATATAAAAGACAAAACCCATATTTACTATTAAAAACAGTAAATATGGGTTTTAATTTATTTATTATATCAAATAAATTTTATCTAGTACGAGATCTCCCTCTTGAACTTCTATTATTTGAAGAACGTTGTGTTGTTCTTGACTGTGATGCTCTAGAAGAACTTGATGATCTTACACTTTTATTTGATCTAGATGCTGTTCTTTTTTGACTTGTAGGTCTAGTTAATGTTCGTTTAGGCCTACTAGAAGAACTTTTAATTTGTGGTTTACTTGGTCTAGATGGCCTTGTGTTTTGTGTTACAGGACGCGTAGGTCTTGTTGTGTTACTATTTGCATTTCCTCGAGTTGGTCTAGTAGAACTTGAGTTAGCACGTATAGCGCCTCGAGTTATTCCTCGTGATGGCCTAGTCGAACTTGAAGAGTTCCCTCGAGTTGCTGCCGAAGAAGGTCTTGTTCTTATTGCTCCAGTATTTGCTCTAGTGCTATTTCTTCTTCCATTATTACTTGCAACAGCACTTCTGCCAGTTCTTGTAGAACTATTATAAGTTGCACGTCTTCTTCCGTCTGTTCTAGATGCATAACGAGAATCTCTTCTAATCGTATTACCTCTTCTTGAAGATACAGCACTTCTTCGTCTGTAGTTATTTGTATAAGGACTAGAATAGTGGTAACGAATTGGTCTATAATTTTGCCTATAAGGTCTGTTATATACTACACAGTAGTTGTATCTAGGAATTGCATAATAACTGTGCCATGGTCTATAAACATAAGCTCTATTGTAAGCGTTAATGTAACCACTACAAGAAGAAAACCTATTATAACGGTTGTAATTCACATACAGTCCACCTACTTGACTAATATATCCAAAGTTATTATATGAAATATAGATGTCTCCAGCTTGACGTATACGACCATAATGATCATAAAATACAGGGGTGTTTTCTATTTGTACAACAGCACCATATTCATCATACTGTACATATGAATCATAATCGTATCCAGAATTAAAGCTAACGCTAACGCCTGGAGTGTTTACTGAAACATTGAAATTTGAGTGATGTCTGCTCATGTTGAAATCGAATTGACCATCGGGAAAAATTGAAAACTCAATACCACCTTCAATAAAGATGAAGTTTTTACCGTAACCTCTTACGTAATTTGATGCAGCCTCAGCTGTTTCTGTTGATTCAGAATCGATAGGAGAGGCATAAGCCGTAATTCCCGTAAGCAATATACTTGCTAATAATAATGTTAGTTTCTTCATGATCGTTTTATTTTAAGATTGAATACTATTAGATAACCAAGCATCATGCCAGAAATTAAATTCATATCTTTTATTTCATTTTTTAGTGTTTTTCATATAGATATAGATTTTTTTTATTGATATCCATATATAATCGATTAAAATGATGAGATATCAGTAAAATCATTTAGCTTATTAAATGAAGTTTTAGGGGGCCTTATTTTTAATTTGTTTAAATTTAATTTATCCGAGAAAAGTGATAATCTTTGTACTCTAAATAAATAACGCTTAGTTTCGCTTATTATAAAATCTTAAATAGTTGTATGTCCTTTAAAAAGTTAAAACCTGAGTTATTAGAAGCTTTAGAAACTAATAATATTACAGAGCCAACCGCATTCCAAAAAAAAGTGCTTCCAAAAATAAAAGGAGGTGCTAATGCGTTTTGTATAGGTGAAAAAGATTGTGGTAAAACGACAGCAATTATTATTGCAACTATAAATAAACTAGAAGGGAAACCTGTTGGTGATGCGCCAAGAGCTTTAATTTTAGTAGAAACTAAAGTAGATGCTTTAAAACTAAAAGAAACTTTCGAGCTTTTTACTAAACGTACCGGTTTGAGAGTATACGCTGCGTATAATGAACAAACATTAGACCAGCAAAGAGAAGAGATTTATTACGGGCAAGATATTCTTATTGCTACACCAAAGCGGCTGAATAAGCTTTACTTGATGAATAGTTTAGATTTAAGCCAGTTAAAATTATACATAATAGAAGATGCCGAATTTGCAGAGAGAGGAATGTATTTTGCAGATATTAATAGAATTCCTGAAAGTATAAACAAGTGCCAATACCTTGTTTTTTCTAAAAAATTAGCACCTCGATTAAAACGTTTAGAAGACACCTTTATGTATAACGGATTAATTATAAAAGCTTAAACATAAAAAAATGAGGCTGTCTCAAAAGTCTTAGTTCTGTCCGTTCGAGCGCAGTCGAGAACTAAATACCTACCATAATCAATAGGTTTCGACTGCGCTCAACCAGACATTAACTATGTTTTTAATTTTTTAGACAGCCTCATCATTATTTATAAGTTAAAAGTATTTAGTCTTTTTTATACTTACGATCTCTTTTTGTCTTTTTACCATTTCTATAATAACCACTGTCAGAATTATGATTATTGCCTGTTTGGTGCCCATTACCATTATCATAATTTGTATCATAATCTATATGATTAATTGAACAGCTTGTTGCTCCACAAAATCCACAACCTTGATTATGGTAATTTACATAGCCATAAACCTCTATAATATGACCTCTCCTGCAATCAATAGTACTAATTTTTTCATAGTATATAGGATTTAGATTTGTGCCTACTCTTTAGCTTTTCGGCTTACGCTATTTGAAATTAGAAGTTTCAATTTGTGTGCCAAAGCTTAAAACCCTTGCTATCACTAGTGTTTCTATTAATTAAATATTTGTTGCTTTTATTGCATTATCCGTTAACCATATGAGTAAAACGACTAATTAAGAGATAATAAAAAAAGCCATCAACCTCATTTAAAGTTGATGACTTTTTATGCTTTAAATGATAGTCTTTAAAACTTTAAAGTGGCTCCTAATAAAAAATTTGTAGTTGCTTGTGGGTAGAAATAAATAAAACCCCCTCCATAATCTGCTCCATTAGAAGAGTATTTTTCATTAAGAATATTATTTACTAATCCAGTTAATGTAATTCCTTTAAAAATTTTGTTTGGATTAAAAGTATAGTTAATATTAAAATCATTAACAAAATAGCTTTCTAATATAGAGTTTTCATCGTCTATATTATTCAAATATTGCTTCCCTACATATTTACTTAATAGCGCTATTTGTAAATTCTTATTATAAGAGTATGTTATCATGTTTCCACCAATTATATTAGGTGAAAATGAAATATTAGTATTGTCTATTATACTCGCTGCGGTATTATCAATAGACTTAACAAATTCAATATTTTTATTATCACTTATAGCTATATTAGGACGAATAGAAAAATATTTTGATAATTTAATAGTAGCATCCACTTCTAAACCTAGTCTATAACTCTTACCACTTGTCTCTCTAATTGGACTGCCCACATCATCAAAAGCACCTGTAAGAACTAATTGATTATTATATAACATATAATATAAATTAGTATTTAAACTTAATTTATCTGAATTATGTCTCCAACCTAATTCTATATCATTTAAAGTTTCAGGAGATGTTATATCATTTTTAAAATCATCCCGGTTTGGTTCTCTATTTGCTATGGCATACGAAAGATAAAAGCTATTTAAATCACTGTATTTATAGGTTAACCCAATTTTGGGATTGAAAAAACCAAAATTACTATCGGTTACAAATTCACTTCTATTAGATTGTAATCCATCAGTTTTATAATTTACAAAACGCCCTTGTAAATCTAAAAAACCTTTAAATTTATTATTAAAACTGTAATTTAATTTAGAAAACACACTTAAATCTGTTTTAGTAGCATCACCTTCATAATAGCGATCTCTAATATTTCCCATTTCTGAAAATTGCCTTGCCCAAATAACTTCTCCGAAATGATCTCCTGAGTAATTATTATATGATATTCCAGAGATAAGTTGCATTTTATTATTTTTATAGGTGGCATTGGCATTAACGACATAAAAATTATTATCTAACCAACGTCTTCTTATTAAATCTGTAATAGGAACTCCGTCTGAATCCATATTAGATGCTTCAATAATTCCATTATACAAAGCTATATCATCCGTATCGTCTTCATATTGTTCAAAATACCCTCTCCCTTTGGTATAGTTTAACCCTATATTTGTAGACCAATTAGTATTTAATTTTTCGTTCCAATGTAATTGGTAATGGTCTTGCCAATAATTATCGGTTTGATTGTCGTAAGTATAAAAATTTTGTTGTCTATCTGCTTCTAATTCTTCCGCAGTAACGCCAAACCACGATTGGTATGTTTTTTCTTTATTACCAAAAATAACGGCTTTGATAAGTGTGTTATCATCGACATAAACACCTTGTAGAAAATACGATTTTAAGTCTGTAAAAGCACGATCAATATAACCATCTGAATATAACTTCGAAAAACGTCCAGATATTTCAAAATGATTATTTAATAACCCTGTACTTAATTTTACAGTATGCTTTCTCGTATTGTAACTTCCGAAGCTATTTGAAACTTCTCCATTTGCTTTATCTGAAATGGCATCTGTAAGAATGTTAATACTTGCTCCAAAAGCACCTGATCCATTGGTAGACGTACCAACACCTCTTTGTAGTTGTAAACTTTCTATAGAGGATGCAAAATCTCCAAGATTAACCCAAAACGTACCTTGGCTTTCAGGATCATTATAGGGTATACCATTAATAGTAACATTTACTCTTGTCGCATCTGTACCACGAACTCGAATACCTGAATAACCAACACCTGCTCCTGCATCACTAGTTGTAACCACAGAGGGTAAATAATTTAATAATGTAGGTACATCTTGTCCTAAATTACGTTTTTGTAATTCTTCTTTTGACACGTTTGAATGCGTAATAGGGGAATCTGCATCTACCCGAATAGATTTAATTAAAACTTCATCTAAGGTTTCTACTTTTGTCGAATCTCGTTTAATTTCTTGCGCAAAAACATTTGCTGTTAATAGCATTAAAGCTAAGAATAATGATTTTTTTAAAGTTGATTTCATTCGAAATACATTTAAATTACGAATAAAAAGAGGCAATTATTCTATTATAATAATTGATTATTAAAATAATGAGATACTTTGACAAGCTCAGTATGACATTGTAACACAAAAATGTGTTCAAAATCCCTAAACAGCATTACCTGTTCTAGGTTCATTGGGTATGATCTCAGCCGTTATTATGGCACCCCTTTTTTGAGAACGATGCAAAGGTAGTTTAGATTTTTAATATAAAATTAAAAAAACATAATTTTTTATAGCTCTTAAATAATCTTATTTGAAGAGGTTTTTATACTACTTTAGGATTCTATGTTTCCAAAACTGAAATAAAACACGCTTCTTCTTCAAAAAAAAGCTTAAAAGTGCTATACTTTATTCTATTTGTTCTTGTGTAAAACTCAAATTCTATTTTTTAACAATTTATCTATATGCTTAACGGCAAAATCTAATCGTTGTTTTTTATTTCCTTTAAGCAGAACGTATGGTCTATTATATTTTTTTAAAGTATTTTCAAATGCTTTGAACATTTCTTCTCTATCTTCTGGCTTATCTCTTAAATCATCTGCTTCCCATGGAACATCGATATAAGTTAAAAAGTATAAATCATATGTATTTTGTAGAGCGTATTTTTCTAAAACAGGATCACAAGTTCCTAAGTAATAAACTTCAGAATAGACTTTTGTTTCTAATAAGTCTGTATCACAAATAAGTACTGATTTGGTTTTTTTTGCCGATTCGTTTTCCAATATCATTTGTCCTTCTGCAATGGGCAATAAATCTTTAGGCTCACAAGTTTTACGCTCATTATTCCATTTTTCCTGAAGATATTCACGTGCATATTCACGAACCCAAACGGAGTTATAATAATGTGCTAAATGCTTTGACAAAGTCGTTTTTCCTGTAGACTCAGGGCCAAACAATACTACTTTTACGCAGTTTGCTGGGTGTTGTTTATATTTTTCTTCCATTGTTTATAACCTTGAATAGCTAGAATTGTGAAAATTAAATATTGAAGTGATAACATACCTAAACCTCTGTATGCGTATAATGGTACAGTAATAATATCTGCAATAATCCAGAGTGTCCAATTTTCAAGTTTTTTAGTTGCCATGTACCACATCGCAGTAAAGAATATACCAGAGGTGAAAATATCTATATAATTAGGTATTTCTAATGTGTAACCGTAAGCATTATACACTAAATAAGTTACAGACATTGTCACTAAAAACAATCCAAAACCTATTAGTTTTTCTTGAGAAGTAGTTCTTGATATTGGTATTATATATTGATCATTTTTTTTCCTAGACCAGTTCCACCAGCCATAAATACTCATCACAGAGTAGTAAAAATTCATCATCATATCACCTAAATATCCCGCTTTATACAGTAAGTAAACTGTAATTACTGTGGCAACTATACCTGTAGGATATACCAAAATATTTTCTCGTTTAGCATAAATTACACTTACTATTCCAAAAACAAAAGCAATTAATTCTAACGTGATATCTATGATTGATGCGTTTTTGTATGCATTCAAAAAGAAATCAAAAAATTGGCTCATAATCGCTTCTATCCGTTTTTATTATTAATTGTTTCGAACACATATATATCGTGTGTTTTATTATCTCATTTTGTAATATAAATAGGCCAAGTGTTATTTATAACTTATCTTTTAAATACCTGCCAGTCTCAGAGGCTTTAACTTTTATAATAGCTTCAGGTGTTCCAAAAGCGACTAAGTTGCCACCATGTTCACCTCCAGTAGGCCCAAGATCAATAATATGATCGGCACACTTTATAAGTTCTAAATTATGTTCAACAACAATTATAGAATGTCCCTTTTCAATTAAAGCGTTAAATGATTTTAATAACTTTTGAATATCATGAAAGTGCAATCCAGTGGTTGGTTCATCGAAAATAAATAAAGCCGTTTCTTTAGTGTTTCCCTTTCCTAAAAACGTCGCCAATTTAATACGTTGTGCTTCACCGCCAGAAAGGGTAGAGGAGCTTTGCCCTAAAGTAACATAGCCTAAACCTACATCTTGAAGCGGTTGTAGTTTGTTTTTAATTTTTAGGACGCTATTTTCATCAAAAAAAGAAATTGCATCGTCTATAGTCATGCTTAAAATGTCATCAATATTTTTATCGGCAAAAGTGACTTCTAGAACTTCCTTTTTAAAACGTTTTCCTTTACAGGTTTCACATTCCAGATGGACATCAGCCATAAACTGCATTTCTATGGTTACTCGGCCATCTCCTTTACAGGTTTCACAACGACCACCATCAACATTAAAACTAAAATGTTTTGCCTGGTAATTACGAATGGTACTTAATTTCTGTTTAGAATACAAAGCTCTAATGTCATCATAAGCCTTGATATAAGTTACTGGATTAGAGCGAGACGATCTCCCAATGGGGTTTTGATCTACAAATTCTACATGCTTTACATTACTATAATTGCCTTTTAATTTTGAGAATTGTCCAGGTTTGTCTCCAAAACCAGTAAGTTGTTTTTGAATTGCTGGATAAAGTATCTTTTTTACTAGCGTACTTTTTCCGCTTCCAGAAACTCCAGTAATTACGGTTAGCATTCCTAGCGGAAATGTAACATTGATATTCTTTAAATTGTTTTCTCGAGCTCCAGTAATATCAATATGGTATTTAGAAGTACGCCTCTTTTTGGGAACTTCAATCTTTAGTTTACCATTTAGATATTGAGCAGTTAACGAATTTGAAGCCAATATTTGCTTATAATCACCAGTAGCCACAACGTGACCTCCAAGAGTACCTGCTTCTGGACCAATATCTATAATCTCATCTGCTGCTTGCATAATGTCTTCATCATGCTCTACCACAATAACCGTATTGCCAAGATTTCTAAGAGATTTTAATACATTAATTAAACGCTCTGTGTCTTTTGGATGTAAACCTATACTGGGTTCATCTAAAATATACATAGAACCGACTAAGCTACTCCCTAATGATGTTGCTAAATTTATTCTTTGACTTTCACCTCCAGATAATGTATTAGACCTACGGTTTAAAGTTAAATAATCTAGTCCTACATTGCTTAAAAAGTCAAGGCGATTACTAATTTCTATTAGTAAGCGTTTGGCAATTGTAGTATCATGATCGTTAAGTTCTAATTGTTTAAAGAAATTAGAAAGTTTATTAAGAGGTAATTCTACTAAATCTGAAAGCGTTGTATTTCCTATTTTAATATGATTGCTTTCAGGTCTTAATCGTTTCCCTTCACATATTTTACATTTTGTTTTTCCGCGGTAACGCGATAACATCACACGATTTTGAATTTTATAAGCTTTCGATTCTAATTCAGCAAAGAAAGGAGTTAATCCTTCAAAATATTTATTTCCTTTCCAAATTAAAGATTTGTGTTTATCACTTAATTCAAAATAAGGTTTATGAATAGGGAAATCGAATTCATGAGAATTATTAACCAATTGATCTCGGTACCAACTCATACTTTCACCTCTCCAAGGGAAAATCGCGTTTTCATACACAGATAAAGCTGTATTAGGAATCACTAAATCTTCGTCTATTCCAATAACATCACCATAGCCTTCACATTTAGGACAAGCACCATAAGGATTATTAAAACTAAACAAATGTACATTTGGCTCTAGGAATGTTAATCCGTCGAGTTCAAATTTATTACTAAATTGTTGTGTTGTATTACTTGAGAGGGATTCGATAAAACAATCTCCCTTTCCTTCAAAAAAAGCGGTTTGAATAGCATCTGCTAAACGGTTATAAAAGTCTTCATCGTTTTTTGTTACAATTCTATCTATTACTAGAAAAAGATTTTTTTCGCTTTTAATATCTTTAGCTTCATCAATACGAATCACTTTATCTTTAGATTTAATACGAGCGTAACCTTGAGCATTTAAAGCTTTTAATTTATCGCTTAATGCTCGGCCTTCTTCTAAATGGATAGGAGAGAGGAGGAGGAGTTTTTCTTTTTCATTAATTGTTTTAACATAATTTAAAACATCTGTTACCGTATCTTTTTTTACTTCTTTACCAGAAACTGGAGAATAGGTTCTACCAATTCTAGCAAATAATAATTTTAAATAATCGTAAATCTCTGTAGTTGTTCCTACAGTGGAACGTGGATTTGTAGAGTTTACTTTTTGTTCAATTGCGATAGCTGGTGCAATACCTTTTATATAATCTACCTTAGGTTTGTTTAGTCTCCCAAGAAACTGGCGCGCATAACTCGATAAACTTTCTACGTACCGTCTTTGTCCTTCAGCATAAAGCGTATCAAAAGCTAAACTTGATTTTCCAGAGCCAGACAATCCAGTAATTACTACGAGTTTGTTTCTAGGAATTACAACATCTATATTCTTTAAATTGTGCAGCTTGGCACCCTTTATTATGATGTTTTGTTTAGGATTAACTTTAGAAAGATTTATTGGCATTAAGCTTATTTTTATAAAAAAGCAAAGATACTACTTCTAGTTAAGCTTCTAAAACTCAATTTCTGTTAAGTTTTGTAAGTATTATATCGTAAATGTTAAAAAAAAATAGTTTTTTCTTGCATTTTAATAAATAATGGTGTTATATTTGAATTGTAAATGTAATTCAAAATTTAAAGCCTATACCGTAACATTACTTTTTAATTTATTAACCCCTAGTAAGCAAAGAGGCTATCTCTTGCTTTAAAAGTAATGATTATGAAAAAACAACTTATATCAGATGCTACTCTTGTTAGTAGTTATATACAAGGCGATGAAGGTTCACTAGAAACTCTCATTAAAAGACACAAGCAACGTATTTTCAGTTTTATATACTCTAAAGTATATGACAGAGACGTGGCTGAAGATATTTTTCAAGATACTTTTATTAAAGTAATAAGAACCTTAAAAAAAGGATCTTACAATGAAGAAGGAAAATTTCTACCATGGGTAATGCGTATTTCTCATAATCTAATAATAGATTTCTTTAGAAAAAACAACCGCATGCCTAAGTTTGATAACAATGGTGAGTTTAGTATATTTTCTGTATTAAGTGATAATACTCTTAATGCTGAGAAGATGATCATTAAAGAACAGGTAGAGGAAGATGTTAGACGTTTAATTCAAGAATTACCTGAAGATCAAAAAGAAGTGTTAGTAATGCGTATGTATAATGACATGAGCTTTAAAGAGATTTCTGAAAGAACAGGTGTAAGTATTAATACTGCCTTAGGAAGAATGCGTTACGCTCTTATTAACATGCGTAAAGTAATCGAAAAACATAATATTGTTTTAACAAATTAGAAAAAAAATCATTTTTTTTCTTTGAATTACAATAAACGTTATTATTGACCGTTCTCCTTGTATAATTAAACACTATTATACATGGCTAAAATTTACTCTAGAAATTCGAAAAATGATAATAAGTTAAATCCTAAGGAGGAAACTATTAGATTCCTACTTAATTATTCAAAGGCGCTACGCATTATAAAATATAAGAAAATCAATTTTGAAGCTATTTTGAATTAAAAAAAAGTCCTGATTTATAATCAGGACTTTTTTTTGTTTTAATTCTAAAAAATTAATAATTAATACTGTGCTTTAAACGATTTTATAGAAAATCATTCGGTTTACTGTTTTTGTAGAAATTATCATAAAATTATTTATTATTTTTATAATAATCCTTAATAACCTGAGACCTTCCAATTGTTTTTGTTATTATATCTTTTTCCATATCCCAGCCGCGAGCTGGAGAATACTCTCTTCCGTACCAAATAATTTGTAAATGCAAATCATTCCATGTTTCTTTAGGAAACAAACGTTTAGCGTCTTTTTCAGTTTGTACTACGTTTTTTCCGTTGGTTAAATTCCAACGATACATTAATCGATGTATATGTGTGTCTACAGGGAAAGCTGGTACTCCAAATGCTTGAGACATCACAACACTAGCAGTTTTATGCCCAACAGCAGGAAGTTCTTCTAAATACTCAAAACTTTGAGGCACTTTTCCATTGTGCTTATCTATTAAAATATGCGATAAACCATGAATTCCTTTGCTTTTCATTGGAGACAATCCGCAAGGTCTAATAATTTCTTTAATTTCTTCTATAGACATTTTAATCATATCGTAAGGATTATCTGCCTTCGCAAACAAAAGAGGTGTAATTTTATTAACTCTAACGTCTGTACATTGTGCCGATAATAAAACAGCAACTAATAAGGTATAAGGATCCTTATGATCTAACGGAATAGGAATCTCCGGATATAAAGAATTTAACGTTTCAATAACGAAATCTACCTTTTCTTGTTTGGTCATTAGTTGTACTTTTGAAATTCAATTCAAAAATAAGACTATGAATACATTAAAGCAAGGTGATAAAGTGCCAAATTTCTCAGTATTTGATCAAGATGGAAATAAAGTGTCGTTAACCGATTATAAAGGGAAGAAATTAATCGTTTTCTTTTATCCTAAAGCAAACACTCCTGGTTGTACAGCCGAAGCTTGTAACCTTAGTGATAATTATAAAACACTTCAAGATGAGGGTTATGAATTACTTGGTGTAAGTGCCGATTCTCAAAAAAAACAATCTAATTTTAAGACCAAGTTTAATTTCCCGTTTCCTTTATTAGCCGATGAGGATAAAGAGGTTATTCAAGCATTTGGAGTTTGGGGATTAAAGAAATTTATGGGGCGTGAGTATGATGGCATTCACCGTAAAACCTTTTTAGTAGACGAAAACGGAGTGGTTGCTCATGTTATTGATAAGGTTAAAACTAAAGATCACGCTGCGCAAATATTAAGTTTATAACATCAGTTCGACATAAAGATGTTAGTGATCAAAAATCGTCAATTCGAGTGATTTTTTTGCAACAAAGTAAAAAAATAGTATCGAGAATAGATTTTTGATACGAAAATCACTGTTCTCGATACACTTCTCCTAAAGTCGAAGCACTCGAACTAACGTTTATAATTAATAAAACACTAAATAGATTAGGTTTGCAAACATAACAACTTGTGAAACAAATACTAATATATCTACTTTGTCTTTAAATTTATAACTTAAAAAAGCAGCGATTAACATAAGTAAAGGAATTACTAAGCCAGATATTCGTCTTAAAGAATAAGTTTCGATATAGTTTTCTTTGATAATCCTTGATGTATTTATTTCTTTAAAAATAAGAGATTCTTCGACTATTATTAAATCGTCTTTGTTTATTAGTTTATAATAACTCTCAGAAATATTGAAATTAAAATTTTTAGTTTCAATATTATGAGAGTAGTGTGAATTTCCTCCTGCATTGAAATATCTTTCAAAAGATTTATTAATACTGGTAACTGGTTCAGTTGTTTTTTGTCCTTCTAAGCAATAATCTACGAGCATTAGTAATGCACTTAACGTGAATAGTATTAGTAGAACTCGTTTTGCTTTCTTTATCATAATTTAATCGAAATTGAATAACAATAATTGGACGTATTCTTTGAGAAAATGTTACGTGTTTATTTTAAAAATTAACAAAGGTTAATAAATACCCAAGTAGTGCACCTCCAAAAACAATAAAGGCACTGTTTAGTTTTTTAAGAACAAAAACAACTATTAAACTTATAACTGCTATTATAATTGTTCTAAAATCGATTAGTATTTCTATTCCCATTTCTATACAAACAGCAATTATTAATGCTACAGCAGCAGCATTTACAGCATCCAAAATGGATCTAATAATTTTAGATTTTCGCATTTTTGGAATTAATGGGTTTAATAGTAATACGAATAAAAATGATGGTAAGAAAATTCCAAGAGTTGCAGCAAGTGCACCATATACCCCGTTAATTTGCCAGCCAATAAAAGTTGAAGTCGATAATACTGGACCCGGTGTAAATTGCCCAACAGCAACAGCATCTATCAATTCTTGCCTTGTTAACCAGCCATTAGCTACTAATTCTGAATCTAAAAAAGCGAATAATACATAACCACTACCATATAAAATGGCTCCAATCTTTAAAAAAGTAACGAATATTTTTAAACTTCCAATCGTAGAAGGATTTACAATGTTAAAGAATAATAAAGGTGTAAATGTATTTAAAGTTGTCGTTCTTTTTTTTATAGAATAGATAAGGAAACCTATTAGTCCACAGCTAAAAAGAACTATGATTTCATTTACACCAAATAGGCAAGCTATTAACGCTAATGAGCCTAAAGCAATGAGTGTCGCGTTTTTAAATGCTTTTTTTCCTAATTTGTATGCTGCCATTATTATAATAGCTATAACTGCTGGCTTTATTCCATATATAAAAGGTTTTACATTTGGAAGTTCTCCGTATTGTTGATAAAGCCAAGCAAAAATACCAGTAATTATTACTGCCGGAAAAATAAAACAAAAACCAGCCACGAAAAGCCCTTTCCAACCAGCACGCTCATAACCGCAATGCATTGTCATTTCTGTTGAATTTGGTCCAGGAATTAAATTTGTTGCACCAATTAAATCAAGAAAGTGTTCTTGACTTATCCATTTTCTTTTTCTCACAACTTCATCCTCCATCATTGCGATGTGAGAAGCAGGCCCGCCAAAACCAATACAACCTAATTTAAAAAACAGCTTTGCGACTTCAGTTAGTCTATTATTTTGATTCATTTAATAATTTGCTTTTTACACATGCTGATCTATAAGTATGGCATTACCATCGGGATCCATTACTACAAAACTAGCAGATCCAGTAGTTAGTTCATCAGCCTCTGTTTCTAACTTAATGTTATTATTTTTAAGTTGTTTTTGAATCGTTCTAACATCATCAAATACTTCTAATTTATTTGCGTTAGTATCCCAACCTGGATTAAAAGTTAAAATATTATTCTCAAATAATCCTTGAAATAAACCTATTAATGAATCCTCATTCTTCATAATAAGATAGTTTTTTTCAATTTGCCCGGCAAAAACACTAAAACCAAGATTCTCGTAAAACGCTTTTGAGATCGTAAGATCTTTTACACTTAGACTTACTGAAAATGCTCCTAATTTCATAGTTATATCGTTTTATTTATTAGTAATTATATTTTCTATTATTGTTCTATACATATTTACACCAGTTTCTAGCAATTCATCTGGGAAATCATAATCTGCATGATGTAAGGCGGGAGAATTCAAACCAGAACCCAACCCAAACATAGCTGACTTATAATTTTGAGAAAACCAGCCAAAGTCTTCTCCAAATTTTAAAGGATATGCTCTTTCTATTTGCTTTAAATTGTTGTGCTTCGCGGCGTTGTTAATTATTGCGTTACAAGCTTCATTATTTGTAGTTGTAGGGAAATATTCGAACCATTCTGTTTTAAATTGTAAAGCGTGTGTTTTACTAACGCTTTCGATAATTTTATTCATCTTGTTTTCTAATATCTTCATTGTTTTTTCACTCCATGTTCTTAAGGTATAATGTAATTCTCCTTTAGCTGGTGAAACTCCATAAGATTTTTGTCCCATATTTATATGAATAGGAGTGAGGATTGTATAATTTTCATCCTCAGGATTACTATTATTTAATTCTGAAAAGGCATTAATAATTTCTGAAATAGCTAAAGTTGGATTAATACCATTTTCAGGTTCAGAAGCATGAGATTCTTTTCCTTCTAAAAAAACGGTCATACTTTGTACTGAAGCAGAAAAGCTAGATGGTTTTGTAATTATTGCGTGTAAAGGTTCTCCTGGAAGATTGTGAAGTGCAAAAATATAATCTGGAGTTAAGCTTTTAAATTTTTCATCTTTAAGCATTTTATAGGCGCCTTTCCCTGTTTCTTCTGCAGGTTGAAACAAAAGAATAACTTTTCCTTTCTTTAGTGGTTGTTTTTTGAATGAAAATATTAGACCGCAAACCATTGCCATATGACCATCATGTCCGCATTTATGGGATACATTTATATTTTTAGACTTATGATTGAATGTATTTTTCTCTTGAATTGGTAATGCATCTAACTCACAACGAATCATTATAGTAGGACCATCATTAGAGAATTCATAAATAGCAGCAAGACCATGACCTCCAATTGAGTCAATGATTTGTGCCTTATTATGAGTTTCAATAAATGTTTTAATTCGCTTTGCGGTATTAATTTCTTCTCCAGATAATTCAGGATATTGATGAAGCTCTTTTCTTAGTTTTTTTATTTCTGAAAGCATTAATTTCGAGTTCGTTTGTTTCGTAAAGATTAGCTTGACATATAAAAATAGGGTTATTAATTATATCGTAATTAAAAATTGCGATTATAAATGTACGGAATAAGTAAGATAGTGTTATTTTTATTTGAAATTTATTGACCAGTTATTTTTGATATAAAAATGAATTTTTACACAAAAATTAATACTAATGAATATACATCATAGTTGGAAACCATATTTAAAAGAAGAGTTTAATAAAACTTACTTCGAATCCTTAAATAAGTTTGTAAAACATGAGTATGAAAAACACGAATGTTACCCACCTGATAAAGAGGTTTTTAATGTTTTTGAATATTGCCCTTTTAACGATGTTAAAGTAGTGATTATTGGTCAAGATCCTTATCATGGACATGGCCAAGCTAATGGTTTATGTTTTTCGGTTTGTGATGGTATTAAACATCCGCCTTCTTTAGTTAATATTTTTAAAGAACTAGAGCAAGATACTGGAAAAATCTATCCGGTAAGTGGAAATTTAGAAAACTGGGCAAAGCAAGGTGTTTTGTTATTAAATGCGACTTTAACAGTGAGAGCTCAACAAGCAGGAAGCCACCAAAAAAAAGGATGGGAAACCTTTACTGATTCAGTAATAAAAATAATTAATGATAATAAAGAAGATATTCTATTTTTATTGTGGGGAGGATTTGCTAAAAAGAAGGCTAGGTTAATTAATAGTAATAAACACCATATACTCACCTCAGGCCATCCATCACCATTAAGTGCTAATCGAGGTTATTGGTTTGGGAACAAACATTTTAGTAAAACAAACAAAAAATTGTTAACTATGGGCAAGAAAGAAATTAGTTGGTAACCTGAGCTTGACGTAATGATTTAACAAAAAGCCTAAATTGTAGCGTTTTTTTAGTTTCAAATTTAATTTAAGGTCTATGGGCACATTAGAGGTTCTAGTTAACGTTCGCACAATGTCATTAAGTTAAGCTTTAGAAGAACCTATTTTTTCACACTGAGCGCAGTCGAAGTGCAATCAAAACAAAGGCTTTTTCAATCAGAATAGGAGTAAGTTTTGTAATCCGCTAAACATTTTACGAATCAGGCTAAAAGTCGGCGTAAAGATTGGTTTTAGAATCCGTTTTTTAGTCAACTAATTTTTTTCGCAATATTTTGGGAGGAATTAAACCTAACGGTTATGTATAAGAAACGTAGGGCAGGTGATAAGCATTTTCGTTTCGGTTTATTACTTAGCTAAATATAAATATTTTGCTTTTATCTTTTCTACTATAAATGCCAAATTTTATATTTAGCGGACTTTGTTAATATTCACAGACCTTTAAACTTAACACAAACGCCCTATGTTTTTTATACATTGTTGGGCCTAGTGCTTTTTCAGTATTTCTATTAATTTTCTATTTACGTAAATGTTCTCTCTCCCAATTTTTTCCGAATTAATGATTCCAATCTGCTCAAGACTTTTTAAATATCTTGATGCTGATTTTCTTTCTACATTCATTTTTTTAACCACATATTCAATTTTTGAATAAGGTTGTTCAAATAATAATTCAATTAGCTCTTTTCTATATATTTTTGGTTCTTTATTTTGGACTATCTCAATAGTCTCAGAAAGTAAATTATTAATAGAGTTTATTTTTTGAATTGTTCTATTAGAGGTTATTTCTATTGCTTTTAATATGTATAGAATGTAGTCCTCCCATTCATTAGATTTATTTACCTTATTTAAAAGTCTATAGTAATCTGATTTATTTTCATTTATGTACGAACTCAGATATAGAATTGGAATATCAAGAAGTTCATTAATAATTAGGTATAGAATATTTAGTATTCGTCCAGTTCTACCATTTCCATCATAAAATGGGTGAATACTCTCAAATTGATAATGTAATATTGCTAAATTTATAAGAGGAGGAAAATCGTCTTGTTTTATGTTAAAATGCTCTAAGAAATTCCCTAATAAATATAAAATCTCATCTTTTTCTTGTGGTGGTGTATAAACTATTTCTCCTGTTTTATCATTTTTTAAAACAGTGCCTGACATACTTCTTATACCTGCATTATTTTCAATAATCATTTTTTGTAAAAACTCAATATCTTTTAATTTTAAGAAACCTTGTTTTTTAAGCAAATCTTGACCAGAAAAAATTGCTTTTCGGTAGTTAATTACTTCTTTTACTTGAGAACCTTGTTTTGTTTTCGTAGCTAATGCTTTATATAATTCATCTTGAGTCGTAATTATATTTTCAATTTCAGAACTATCTTTTGCTTCTTGAAGTACCACAGCATTAATTAGCATTTCTTGATTAGGCATTGTTTGTGCAATTCCTTTAAGTTCTCCTAATGATTTAGACGATTTGCTTAGTTGTCTAAGTATTTTAAGAGTCTCAACTTTTTCTCTTTTTGGAGGTAGCTTATCAAGTTTTTTTATAAGGTGCATTTTATCGTACATTTTTAAAATGTGTACCAAAATTACAAAATAATGTACATATATTGTAATTATGGGACTTTTTGTCGCATTATAAGCCCAACGGTTATGTATAAGAATAGTGCGGTTTTGCTTGCGAGGAATTTCCGCAGGAAATTCAGATGTAGCAAAAATGCACTGTTCTCGGATTAAGCACTAAACTACGCATTATTTTTATACGATGTTACAAACTGTTAGGAGACATTTGAGTGAGCACATTTTTTGTTATTCCGCTTAAATTGCTCAATTCCGAGTTAATTGCTCATAAAGATTACGTTTTATAAATCCGTAAATTTTTTCAATTCCGCAACTTGCTAAATTCCGATAGAGTAAAATTCAACAGTCGAGTAAAAATTCCGCGTAATTCAATTCAGATTC
>CALGLR010000028.1 GCA_937959395.1 uncultured Flavobacteriaceae bacterium
TTGCTTAAAATGTAATCGACAACTCTGCTCGTCTGTAAAATGAACTCCAAAAGAAAATATATTCATGGTTAACTATTTAAAAATCAATTAAATATACGTAATTATAATGAAATTAGGGATGTTTACGGACATACAATAATAAAATGCTATTTATACTAATTTATCGAAAAATACAGTTATTTATCGTGTTATTTTCATTCGAAAAAACGCATTACATCTATTTTTTTTACAACTCATAGTAAATACATGCTTTTTTTAGGTTAGAAAAACCTAAACAACTAATTTCAACGTAATTAGAATTGATTGTTATACACCCTCTTAATTAAACCCTCTATTTAATTGCTATTTTTTGCAAACGAAAAATTAATTAATCAAACATTTATCAAATGAAGACTAAAATTACCCTCATTTTAGTGACACTGTTTTCCTTGTCACTATTTTCACAAAATCCTAGCGGTGAATTAAAAAGATGGCATAAAATTAGCTTATCTTTTAATGGTCCAAATACTTCTGAAACAGCAAATCCTAATCCTTTTTCAGATTACCGTGTAGATGTTACTTTTACACACCCAGCATCTAATACCACTTATAACGTACCTGGTTTCTATACAGGTTGCGACAATCCAGAAGAAAGCAGTTGTGATTCAGGAAACAAATGGAAAGTAAATTTTGCTCCAGATCAAAAAGGAGATTGGAATTGGTCTGTCTCTTTTAAAACAGGAAGCGATGTCGCAATAAATGGCGGTGGTTCTAGCGGAGGCTTCATGGATGGAGATACTGGTTCATTTACAATAGACGAATCCAATAAAAGTGGGCGCGATTTTAGAGCCCCAAATAAAGGACGCTTACAATATGTTGGAGAACACTATCTAAGGCATTCTGGAACAGATTCTAATAATCCTAATGGAGATTGGTTTGTAAAAGCTGGAGCAGATGCGCCAGAGAACACACTAGCATACGAAGACTTTGATAACACACCAAATAGAGGTAACAGGAGAAAAAACTGGACCCCTCACCAACAAGATTACAATGCTAATGAAGCGAGTTCTTATACATGGAAAAACGGGAAAGGAACCGAGCTTTTAGGTGTAGTAAACTATTTATCGAGTAAAGGAGTTAATGCTTTTTCTTTTTTAACATTGAGCTTACATGGAGATGATGAAAATGTATTCCCTCATTTACTTAAAGTACCTGTAGCAACATACAACGGCTATAATGACGGACAACAATGGAATCAAGGTGTTCATAAAGATCGTTTTGATATTTCAAAAATGGCACAATGGGAACGTATTTTTGAATATGCCGATAAAAAAGGGCTGTATATGCACTTTAAGACTATGGAGACTGAAAATGATAATATCATGGACAACAATAATTTTGGAAAGCAGCGTAAATTGTATTACAGAGAACTAATAGCTCGATTTGGGCACCATTTGGCTTTAAATTGGAATCTTACTGAAGAAACAACTTTAACAAATGAAGTGGCAAAATCTACCATTAATTACATACAAGAAGTAGATCCTTACGATCATAATGTTGTTATCCATACCTATCCAGGTGAACAAGATCAAAGATATAATCCTTTATTAGGAAATAATTCTGGACTTACTGGAGCTTCTATACAAACTGGTATAGGAAACGTACATAGAGATGTAAAAAGATGGATTGATAAATCTAGAGATGCAGGAAAAAAATGGGTCGTAGCTAATGATGAACAAGGAAGTGCCCAAATTGGAGTACACAAAGATCCAATTGACATAAAAAAAGTAAGAGATAAAGTACTCTGGGGGACGTTAATGGCTGGAGGAGCAGGTGTAGAGTATTATTACGGCTACGATACAGATATTACAGATTTAAATGCCCAAGACCATCGATCTAGAGATGTAAAATACACACAAGCAGGACACGCTTTAAATTTCTTTAATAGCTATTTATTAGAATCACTACCAAATATGGTTTCTTCTGATGGATTAACGGGAAATAATAATGATTATGTTTTAGCTGAACCTAATAAAGTATATGCTGTTTATTTACAAAATGGTGGTAATACCAATATAAATTTACCAGCGGGCACTTGGCAAGTACAATGGTATAACCCTAGAACTGGCGGAAATCTTTCTGCATCTACAGTAATAACCAACTCTATTAGTGCACCAAATAACGAAGATTGGGTAGCCTTAATAAAAGGAGAAGCTACAGATGATCCAAATGATGATCCAGACTGTAACTCTACAACTTCTGAAGCTGCGCCTTCAAACGATGCTTATTTACAAGGAACTACCTTATTTAATAATGCTGAATTAAGAACAGAGAGCGGAAACAGAGTGACTTATCTTAAATTTACCGCTCCTTCTACTACTGAAACAATAACTGCTACAAAACTTAAACTTACTGTAAGTACAGATGGAGGTAACGGCACTATTGAAATCTACAAAGGAAGTTCTAATAACTGGAATGAAACCAATCTTTCTAACACTAACAAACCTTCAGAAAACGGTTTATTAGGAAGTTTAAATACCAATTACGGAGTTGGCCAAACTTACGAATGGCCTTTAACCGGAATTACTCAAGGTGAGACCATATCATTAATTGTAAAACAAACTGGAGGAAATGATGTTTCCTTTTCTTCTAAAGAAGGAAGCAACGCACCTAAACTTGTTTTAGAGTATGGAGATTGCGATGATTGTACTACTTCTGTAACAATGAATGCAATAACAGATTTTCCAAACTTCACTATTAATGGGTTTGCAGCTGGCTACATAGATAATAACCGTAATGCAATGGCCATAGACGCAAGCCAATACAAAGATGAATTTGCTGCTGCTAGAGGAAGTTTCTCTGGGGATGATGGCGTCTATAATATTACGATGACTTCTTTAAAGGAATTAGACGGTGAGTCAAGCTATAAATTAAAAATTAATGGCACACTAGTTGGACAATTTCAAAACCCAACGACTACTGTTGATTATGACCCTCATACTTTCACATTTGATAATGTTACAGTGGCAGATGGAGATACCATACAAGTTGAATTTGATTCGAATTCTAACGGAACAATTCCTGAAGGAAATGGATTTGCATATTCTAGAGGAAGATGGACAAAACTTAAATTTGATTGTACAGATGGTAATGATGATCCTCCTACAGATGACGATTGTCCTGCTCTAGAAATTAATGGAGTCGCTGCTATTGAAGCAGAACATTTTCACTCCATGGAACTTACAGATGTTAGAAAATGGTACGTAACCAATCAATCAACAAACAACAACCCAACACCAGATCCAGATCCAAACCATTTCAACGGAGCCAGTTTTGGAGGGTATCTCGAAATTTTACCAGATACAAGAGTAACTGCGAATGACCCATTAACAGAAGGTGTTAATTTCACAAATGTTGCAGGTAAAATGACTATTGTTAACTACAAAGTGAAATTTCAAACCACTGGTAAATACTTTGTATGGGTTAGAGCATACTCTACTGGTGGAGAAGACAATGGTATACATGTAGGTATAGATGGACAATGGCCAAACTCAGGAAAAAGAATGCAATGGTGCGAAGGCAAAAACCAATGGAAGTGGGCGAGCAAGCAAAGAACAGATGCAAACCATTGTGGCGAGCAGCAAAAAATATTCCTTAATGTTACAACTCCAGGCATTCATACCATTTCTATTTCTATGAGAGAAGATGGTTTCGAAATGGATAAAATTGTTCTTAATAAAATATATAATAAACCTAATGGAACTGGACCCGATGAACAACTAGAAAACTGTAACTTGTCAACATCAAGTTATGAATTAAACAATGAAATTAAACTTTTCCCTAACCCTGCATATAATAGTGTAACCATTAAGGGTGCTGAAGGAAAAGCTAATATTTACGATTTATATGGACGCAAAATATTAAGTGAAATTAATATTAATGATTCCAATAATACCATTAATGTATCAACACTACCTTCTGGTATGTACTTACTAGTCTTTGACGACAATAGAGTTGCAAAATTCTTAAAACAATAAATCAATGAATCATGCTTAGGTTAAATTGATTTTATTAAGCCTTACGAAAGCATTATGTCTTTCGTAGGGTTTTTATATACAACCATCTCAACCTCTAGCATATATTTCTTTGTATTTAATGATCATAGAATTATTAAGACTCTTAAAAAATAATAAACCAAGTTTAGGTTCTATTAATTTGATTGGAAACCCCATGAGAGCATTATGTCTTTCGTAGGGTTTTATTATGAAAGAAAACGAACTTAAATAGTTAGTCGTACTACAAATCCTTCGTTTCCTCTAATGTTACATACTGCATCATCTTCGAAAATTAAATACTGCCCTTTGATACCTTTTAAAACCCCAGTATAGCTCTTTATTTTTCCAAAATTTAAAGATTTAGGCTTTTCTGGATAATGCAAAACAGGAAATTCTATAATAGTTTCCTCATTATTATCAATAAAATAGCTTTGAGCTTCAGCTGGAATATAACCTTTTAACTTATCCTTCCACTCTATTAAATTTTCATCCTCTACATCATTTTTTAGCATTTTCCGCCAATTGGTTTTATCTGCTACATAATCTTTCAATGCTACTTCTGTTACTCCTGCCAAATACCTATTTGGAACCTCAACAATCTCAATAGCTTCATGAGCACCTTGATCTATCCATCTTGTAGGCACTTGCGTTTTTCTAGTTACACCTACTTTTACATTACTAGAGTTTGCTAAATACACAATATGAGGCTGTAATTGCACACGTTTTTCATATTCTAAATCTCTATCTTCTTTATTTAAATGAGCCGTACTTAATTCTGGCTTAATAATCCAATCTGCTGCTTGTGGAATATCAAAAAAACAACTCTTGCAAAACCCTTGTCTATAAATAGGTTTATCTAACCCACAATTTAAACATTGGTTTTTCACAAAATCAAACTTGAGAGTTTTATTCAATAATTGATTCATATTCAAAAAATCATTTTCAAATATTAAATAATATTGAATAGGTTTTGAAAACTCAGTTTCCATTTTCCTTAAAACACCTTGGTAGAACATAAAAAAAAGTATTACATTTAAGACTTGTAAAGATAGTACAAATATGACAATCCCTCTAGTTAACTCAATAGCGTCATGGTTCTTAAAAAAACGATTTCATCAAATCGAATTGTTTTTAAAATATCCTAACGAAGTACAGGAGGAATTACTATTTAATTTAATTGAAACAGCAAAAGACACTCAAATAGGTAAAGCGTTTGATTTTGCTTCTATTAAGAGTTATAAAACCTTTAGCGAACGTGTTCCAGTTTCTTCATATGAAGATTATCAAGATAGTATAGAACGGTCTCGATTAGGAGAAAATAATATATTTTGGCCTCGCCCTATTAAATGGTATGCAAAATCTAGTGGTACAACTAATTCTAAAAGCAAATTTATTCCAGTAAGTACAGAATCTTTAGAAGATTGTCATTATGCAGGTAGTAAAGATTTACTATGCATGTATCTAAACAACAATGAAAACTCCCAATTATTTACAGGAAAAGGCTTAAGGCTTGGCGGCAGTAAAGAGCTTTACAAAGAGAACGGAACTATATTTGGAGATTTAAGTGCTATACTTATAGACAACATGCCTTTTTGGGCTGAATTTAGTAGTACTCCCAGTAACAAAGTCTCTCTAATGAGTGACTGGGAATATAAGATGAAAGCCATAATAGAAGAGACCACAAATGAAAATGTAACAAGTTTAGCTGGTGTACCTTCATGGATGCTTGTATTATTAAATTCGGTTTTAGAGCATACTAATAAATCTAACATTTTGGAAATTTGGCCAAATTTAGAAGCTTATTTTCATGGCGGCATTAGTTTTAATCCTTATGTAGACCAATACAAAGCAATACTCCCAAAAAGCGATTTTAAATATTACGAAATCTATAATGCCTCTGAAGGTTTTTTCGCTATTCAGGATAGAAACAATTCAAATGAATTACTTCTTATGTTAGATTATGGCATTTTCTACGAGTTCATTCCCATGGATACTTATGGTACATCAAAACAAAAAATAATTCGCTTAAGCGATGTTGAAAAAGGCAAGAATTACGCATTATTGATTACTACAAATGCAGGTTTATGGCGTTACAAAATTGGAGACACCATTCGTTTTACTTCCACAAACCCATATAGAATAAGGGTTTCTGGCCGAACTAAACATCATATAAATGCTTTTGGAGAGGAACTTATTATTGAGAATGCAGAAAACGCATTAAAGAAAGTATGTAAAACAACCGATTCGGAAATTGTTGATTATACGGCAGCTCCTATTTTTATGAAAGGAAAAGAAAAAGGGGCACATGAATGGTTAATTGAGTTTAAAACACCTCCAAAAGACATTAATCAATTTAATAAACTATTTGACGACGCATTAAAATCATTAAATTCTGATTATGAAGCAAAGCGTTACAATAATATGACATTAAATAGTCCAAAAATTAATGTCGCTCGGGAGAAATTATTTTATGATTGGTTAAAACAAAATAACAAATTAGGTGGTCAACATAAAGTTCCAAGATTATCTAATACAAGAGAATATATTAACCCCCTTTTAGATTTAAACAAAAATTAAGTTTTACCATTCGTCGATTGCAAATCATTCGGGTTCAAGGTTTAATGCCGATTAAGAGCAAAGTGTAGCGTTAAGCGAGCGTTAAGAAAATTCCTACAAAAAAAATATGCAATAATTTCGTTAATTCCTTGTTTTTAATTCAATAATTCATTCATTACATCGATTAATTTTGAAAAATTATCATTTTTTTTGACAAAAATATAAATTATCGACAAAATACATTAATAAAAATTTAACTAAACGAATTTTAGTGCTCTTCATCCAAAAAATTATTATGAAACCATGATATTAAACTACTTTCACATCATCAACAAATCATAATAGATATGAAACGCAGCCTCTTATTAACAGCAAGTATAGTATTATCAAGTATAACTTATGGACAGGGTCCTAATAGCAACTATGATAATGTAGTAAAAAACCCAGTAGTTAAGACTGGAAACAAAATTGTTACTGGTGAAGAACTAGGAAACAATGGGTTTGAATTCTCGAAAAACAAACCTGGAAAAAAAGTAAATTCAAAATTTTCTGAATACGGTTCTGGAATGTTTAGAGACAAAATGATTATTGTTTCTTCTAAAAAAATTGGTGGTTTATCTAAAGTAGATAAAAACACTAATGAAGCTTACAAAACTTTATTTTGTTCAGATATAGAGAAAGATGGTTCTTTAAAATTGCCATTACTTTTCTCTAGAATGCTTAATACTAAAAATGCAAATGAAGCTCAGGTTTCTTTCTCTCCAGATGAGCATACTATCTATTTCACAAGAAGCACAAAAGACGATTCTAAAGTGTACGAATTACGTAAAGCGACCTTAGAGAAAAAATCTCACGGTAACTGGACTAATGAAGTTGTATTAGATATAAATAAAGCAGGATACTCAATAGAAAGCCCATTTGTAAGCCCAGACGGAAAAGAATTACTTTTCTCTTCTAATATGTCAGGCACTCTTGGTGGTTATGATTTATTTATTGCACCTATTAAAGAAGACGGTACTTTAGGAACTCCAAAAAATTTAGGAGACACTGTTAATACTAGTTTAAATGAAAACTATCCTTCATTGTCTAAAGATGGTAGAACATTGTTTTTTGCTTCTCAAGGCCATATTAACATGGGAGGATATGATGTATTTAAAAGTAATATTAGAAATAAAAATTTCGAAACTCCAGTAAATTTAGGTAATACAGTAAACACAAAAGCAGATGAGGTTGCTTTATTCTTCACATCAGATGAAAAAGGATATGTCTCTTCTAATAAAGCTGCTGGAGAAGGCGGGTTTAATATCGCTAAATTTGATTACAATATGGTTAGGCAAAATGTAAAAGGAATTGTTTTAGATGAAATAACTCAAATCCCTTTACCAAATGCAGATGTTATATTATACGATATTGAAGGAAAAGAAATAGAAAGAACAACAACTAAGGCAGATGGTTCATATGATTTCATTGTCTTACCAAATGAAAACTATTCTATAAGAACTAAAAAAGATGGTTTTGTTGAAAATGCTTTTGATTTTGTAGCAGATAAAGGAGATAATAGAACCTATAAAAAAGATCTAATTCTTAAATCTACTGAAGCTATCATAGTTAAAAAAGAAGACAAATTATTTATCTCTGTAGAAAACGTCTACTTCGATTATGATAAAGCAGACATTAAGCGTGAATCTTTTATTGCTCTAAACAAAGTATTAGCAGTATTGAAAGCTAACAAAAACATGAAAATTGAAATTAACGCACATACAGATAGCCAAGGTAACAATGATTATAACTTTAAATTATCTGGTAAACGTGCAGAAGCTGCTAGACAATATTTAATTGAAAATGGTATTAACGCAAACAGATTAATTTCTCAAGGTTTTGGTGAAACACAACCGCTAATTAACTGTGAAGACAAATGTACAGAAGAGCAACACCAGTCTAACAGACGTATAGAATTTATAATCCTTAACTAATAATTAATATAAGTATAGTTCCCTTAGGCATGAAAATACTATTATATTAATTAATCCATAATAAAAAATCCGTACTTAATTGTACGGATTTTTTTGTTTTTATAATAAGGAAGGCCTTGTACTAATAATAATAGCTACTTAGTAGTTTTACATGTAAACACTAACTTTTAATGTTGCGACTTACAATTTCACTTAGTTAAAAAAAGTACATCATTCTGAACAGTTTCTATATCTATAAAATGTTTTTTTGTTAATGATTATTTTACTTAGAAAGTATTGAAACTTTTTACAGATGAATGCTGTTAAATTTATAAAAAATCATAATGTTCTCAACGATATATGTGATTATAGCTTTTCTTAATTAACCAAGAAATCTTTGTATCTTGATAAAATAAAACAACTCAATTTTGTTATGAATAGACTTTTTATTATTTGCACATTTTTTATAATAATCTCATGTTCAAAGGAAACTTCTGAAGAACCAATTGTAACAGATCCTGATGTTGTTGAGGAACCCGTTTTAGCATTAGATGTCATTAATATAGAATCTATATCTGAATCACCAGAAGGTACCATTGTATCTAAGATAATTTACGACAATAAGTTATATGCCGTTTATTTTGATAAAAAAACATATGCTTACGATTTCTTAACAGGTATTTGGAATTTAGTTTCTGATACAGATAATGATATTGTACCTGGCTATTTTTTATTCGGGAAACATACTAGTTTCATAGAAAACGAAAAATGGTATTTATTCAGTAATAACGAATTAATGCAATATGATTTTGTCATTAATGATTGGACCTCTATAACTCGTTTTATTCCTGGAAACGGAAGATTTTATTCAACAGGTTTTTTTAAAGATAATAACATATATTTTATAGACTTAGCAAACGGAAATACTAACATCTATAAATACAGCTTTGAAAGTAAAGAAGTTTCAACTATTGGCACTTATGAAAACCCCGGAGATAAGGGCGTCCTTTCTAATTCTATTTTTAAAATAGAAGGAGTATATTATTATTCTCAATTACTTAGAACAGGTATTCGAATTAGTAAATTTTTAAGCGATTATAACGAATTAGAAACACTTACAGAAACTTATGATTTCTCAAACGAGGTATTAGAAAGCGGTGTTTCTTGGTTATATGAGGATAAAATTATTTTCGGTCTAGGTGGGTATATTTTTTCAGAAGCAAATGGTACAGTTTTAGAATCCGGATTTAATAAACAGCTATTTGTTTATGATACGAAAACAAATGAATTTTCTACATTAGAAACAATACCATTTGAAAAGTCTTTTATTAGTGCACAATCATTTTCTTACAATAATGAGCACTATTTATTTGGGGGTAATACTATAAACAATGACCAAGTCGCTGAAAGATATACAATGAATAAGCTCACATTTGAAGTTGTAGAAAAATAACCTAAGTATTTTCTCATTAGTAATAAATTATTATTTTTTGAATACCTGTCTATAATGTTTAATAATCGCCTACCTGAAATCGTTTGAGGTTTTCAACATAAACCTCTCATAATAAATTATTAAATATTAAGAACTATCATATTAATTCTTTACTAAAAACAAAAAACCATTTCACAATAAGCATATTATTGTAAAATGGTTTTATATTTTAAACCTGTTTGATAATAAGTTAAGATACTGCTTTCAATTTCTTAATAGTAGTTTTTGTTAATCGTTCTTGAGCATAAGCCTTAGTAACATTTAACTTTTTAATATCACTTCCTGGAAGTTCAAACATTGCATCTGTTAATATTTCTTCACATAATGAACGCAAACCTCTAGCTCCTAACTTATACTCTATCGCTTTACCAACGATGAATTCTAAAGCACCATCTGTAATACTAAACTCAATCTCATCCATAGAGAACAACTTTTTGTATTGCTTAATAATAGCATTCTTAGGCTCTGTTAAAATCGCTCTAAGTGTATTTTCGTCTAAAGGATTCATGTGCGCTAATACAGGAAGTCTACCTATAATTTCAGGTATTAATCCAAAATCTTTTAAATCTCTTGGAATAATATACTGTAATAAGTTTTCATGATCGACCTTATCTTCACTCATAGATGCACTATAACCAACAGCTTGCATATTTAAACGTTTTGATATAATACGTTCTACACCATCAAAAGCACCACCAGCAATGAATAATATATTTTCGGTATCCACTTCGATAAATTTTTGATCTGGGTGTTTACGTCCACCTTTAGGTGGAACATTCACAACAGTACCTTCTAATAGTTTTAATAACGCTTGTTGAACACCTTCTCCTGAAACATCTCTAGTAATAGATGGATTATCGCTCTTACGAGCAATTTTATCAATCTCATCGATAAAGACAATCCCTTTTTGAGCTTTTTCTAAACTATAATCTGCAGCTTGTAATAAACGGGTTAAAATACTTTCAACATCTTCGCCTACATAACCAGCTTCAGTTAATACGGTAGCATCTACAATTGCTAACGGTACATTAAGCATTCTTGCAATGGTCTTAGCCATTAATGTCTTTCCTGTACCTGTTTGCCCTACCATAATGATGTTAGACTTTTGAATTTCAATATCATCATTTGTTGGTGGCTGCAATAATCGCTTATAATGATTATAAACAGCTACAGACATTACTTTCTTAGTAAATTCTTGGCCTATAATATACTCATCTAAAAACCCCTTTATTTGTTGTGGTTTACGTAATATTAGCTCTGCCGATAAGTCACTATTATCATTCTGCTTAGATTCTTCTAAAACAATACCATGCGCTTGCTCTATACAACGATCACATATATGTGCATCTAACCCTGCTATTAATAAACTCGTTTCTGGCTTTTTCCTACCACAAAACGAACATTCTAATTCTTCCTTTGCCATAAATTTTAAAAATTAAATCCTAAATAATTAATTGCTTAAAATTGCATACTATATTAATACAATGAATTTTATTAACGTAAGGGATTTATTTATAGTATTAAAATTATTTTCGTACTAAAATCTCGTCGATCATGCCATATTCTTTGGCCTTATCTGATTTCATCCAATAATCACGATCACTATCTTCGTATACTTTGTCGTATTTTTGTCCAGAATGCTTACTTATAATCTTGTAAAGCTCTTCTTTTAAAATTAATATTTCTCTTGCTGTAATTTCTATATCACTAGCTTGTCCTTGTGCCCCTCCTAAAGGTTGGTGAATCATAACACGAGAATGCGTTAAACCACTTCGTTTACCTTTTTGTCCTGCACATAATAATACCGCTCCCATAGATGCTGCCATACCTGTACAAATAGTTGCAACATCTGGCTTAATAAACTGCATCGTATCATATATACCTAAACCAGCATATACACTACCACCTGGCGAATTAATATATATTTGAATGTCTTTATTCGCATCTGTACTTTCTAAGAATAATAATTGTGCTTGAATAATATTTGCAACTTGATCATTAATTCCTGTACCTAAAAAAATAATACGATCCATCATTAAACGAGAAAACACATCAAATATCGCAATGTTCATTTGGCGTTCTTCGATAATATTTGGTGTTAAGTTTGTTGGGTACATACTACTCATTATTTTATTATAGTATGTACTACTAATACCTTGATCTTTTATAGCGAATTTTTCGAATTCTTTTGCGTAATCCATATAGTCCTTTTAATTATTTTTTATCAATTTTTAGATTAGTAAAATTAATCAATTTTAGCTCATTATAAAGAGGTGCTATCGATTTAATTTTAATAAAAAAGCGTTGAATTTAATTAAATTCAACGCTTAAAGATACTAATTATTCTTAAAAGAATAGAAGTCCTTACTTATCACCGTAAACTTCTTTAACGAATGCTTCGTAAGATAATTCCTTCGTTTTAATATTTGCTTTTTCTTTATATAGGTTCAATAATTTTTGACTTACTACTTGCTCAGACAAACGTTTAACTTCATCTTGATTTGATAATACTCTAGCAGCAATATCTTCTAATTCTTTATCACCAGGATTTGTTTGACCAAATTGTGCCATTTGCACTTTTATCATTGCTTTAGCACTTTCTTTAACGTCTTCAAAATCTACTTTTAAATCGTTAGCATGCATTAGCTTTCCTTCTATTAATTGATAGCGTAAACTTTTCTCAGACTTCTCGTATTCTTCTTTAGCTTGAACATTATCCATTTGTTGTTCTCCTGCCGTTTGCATCCATTTTGTTAGAAACTCTGCTGGCAAATCAAATTTTGTATTCTCTACTAAATATTCAGTAACGTCGTTTAGTAGTTTTTGATCAGATTGTTGTACGAATTGCTTTTCAGCATCTTCTTTTATTTTTTCTTTTAATTCAGAAACAGACTTCACAGTATCTTTTCCAAATAACTTATCAAATAACTCCTGATCTAAATCGGCTAATTCTCGCTTATTAATTTCATTAATAGTAAATGACACTTCAATATCTAAACCATGTGCTTTATCATCCTCTATTTTTAAAGCATGCATTAACTCATGATCATCGTCGTACAATCCTTTCGTTTTTAATGTAATAACATCTCCTACCTTAGCTCCTACAAACTTCTTTTCAGTAGCTTTTCCTTTAAACTTATCTAAAGTTAATGTTACCGTATTATCTATAGCTTCTTCTTCATTTTTATATACACCAGTAATTTCGCTATCTTTTTCAGCTTTATCTTGAGGTACTATTTTTCCGTATTGTTTTTGGATACGCTCTACTTGCTCATCTATCATTTTATCACCTGCTGTGATATTATAATGAGTTATTGCTTTTTTACCTTTTAGTACCACATCAAATTCTGGTGCTAATCCCAATTCAAATTCAAAAGAAAAGCTATCACCTTCCCAATCGATATCATCTTGTGGTTTAGGTAATGGTTGCCCTAAAACATCTAATTTTTCTTCAGTTAAATATTTATTCAACCCTTCTTGTAAAAGCTTATTTACCTCATCTACTAAAACTGCTTTTCCATATTGCTTTTTTACCATTCCCATTGGTACATGACCTTTTCTAAAACCAGGAATGTTTGCTGTCTTTCTGTAATCTGTTAAGATTGTTTCAACTTTAGTTGCGTAATCATCTTTCTCGATAGCTACTGTTACTACAGCATTTAATGCATCTTTATTTTCTCTTGTAATATTCATTGTAAATACACTTATTTTATGTAACCAAAAATGGAGTGCAAAAATACTACTTTTTTACACTCAAACAAAGTTTTTAAGACGTTGTATTTCAGCTATTTTTTATCTTTTTTCATAAATGAGTGTAGTAATGATTGTAGTATAGACAGAAGGATACTAAATAATATCGCTGTCCATAAACTACTTACCGAAAATCCATCAATTAAATGATCTGCTAAAAAAATGATTATGGCATTAATTATTAATAAGAATAAACCCAATGTAATAATTGTTATTGGCAAGGTTAAAATGACCAATAATGGTTTTACTAGCAAGTTTAAAACAGATAATACGATTGCTACAATTAGTGCAGTTACATAATTATCTACTTGCACACCATTTAAAACATGTGCTAAAAAGAAAACGGCTATGGCATTTAGTAAAAGACGGATAATTATTTTCATGGCTTTGCTAGTTATTATTAATGCATTAATATTCTATTTTACTAATTAATTAAATTTACAAAATTAATGACTGCCTCATAAAAGTCTTTTGGGTTTTCTGCATGTAACCAATGTCCTGCATTGGCTATGGTTCCTATTTCAGCTTTAGAGAAATGTGTTTTTATCAAGGCCTCATCTTGCAGTGCTATATATTCGCTGCGATCTCCTCTTAAAAACAAAGTTCTTTTATTATACTCGGCATGTATAGGTAGCGCTTCTCCCACTTCTGTTACATTTTCTTTAAGAATTTCTAAATTTATGCGAAGTCCTAATTGTCCTTTTTCAATCCAATATAAATTTTTAAGTAAGAACTGACGTGTTCCTGTTTCTGAAACATAATTTGATAAAAAAGCATCGGCTTGCGATCGAGATTTAATAACATCAAAATCTAAAGCACCCAACCCTTCTAAAATAGCATCATGATGAACAGGGTAAAATCGCGGAGAAATATCAGCCACTATTAATTTAGAAACTAATTCTGGGTATTGAGTTGCAAAAAGCATTGCTGTTTTCCCTCCCATAGAATGTCCCAAAAGCACAATATTATTAAGCTTTTTTTCTTCACAATAGGCTTTTAGATCTTCTGCTAATACTTCATAGGAAAAATCATCATCATGAAAACTTCTACCATGATTTCTCTGGTCGACTAAATGAACTTCAAAATTACTTTTTGCAAAAGACCGTCCTAAAGTTTTCCAATTATCTCCCATTCCTAAAAACCCATGCAAGATTACAAAAGGTTTTCCTTCTCCTAATATATTTGAGTGTAAAATCATTTTAAAATTAAATAGCATATTAGTTTCGAAGACACCCCGCCAACAATAAAACTTGGTGACTGGAGCGAAGTCGAAGTTACAATTTCAACTTGTTCTTATACATATTAATAACATTCTCGATACCTAAATATAAGCTTTCATGAATTAATGCGTGTCCTATCGACACCTCCAACAACTCAGGAACGTGTTCTCTAAAAAACTGAATATTATCTAATGACAAATCATGTCCTGCATTAAGTCCTAATTCTATCTCAAGTGCTAATTGTCCACATTCAGTATATGGTTTAATGGCATTCTTATCACCTAAATTATACTGATGCGCATATGCTTCTGTATACAATTCGACACGATTAGCACCTGTATTTTTAGCACCTTCAATTTGTTTTAGTTCTGGATCTACAAATAGTGATGTTCTAATACCATTTGCATTAAATTCTGAAATAACTTCAACTAAAAAATCTTTATTTTTAA
Source organism: uncultured Flavobacteriaceae bacterium (assembly GCA_937959395.1). Lineage (GTDB taxonomy): Bacteria > Bacteroidota > Bacteroidia > Flavobacteriales > Flavobacteriaceae > JAHDGB01. The sequence goes on from CALGLR010000028.1 coordinate 15,454, forward strand.
TCGTATCCCAACCGGCATTACTTGTAATGGCATCAATCGCATCAGGAACCAAAGTAACTTGCATTGGTTTTATTTCTAAAACCATGTCTATAAATTTAGGGATAGGATTTCCTTCTATATTATATTCAGTATAAACAACCTCTTTTAAATCATAAGCATCTTGATATCTAATATGTCGTTCGTCTGGACGCGGATGAATAGTAACACCATCTGCACCAAATCGTTGTACATCTTTAGCAAATTGAACTACATTAGGCAAATCGCCTCCTCTTGAGTTTCTTAAGGTCGCAATCTTATTAATATTCACACTTAATTTAGTCATTCTTCGTTTCTTTTAATGCAAAAATACGAAGTATAAGAGGGTGATTATACTATTTTTTAATTATTTTGCAGTGAAAGATAAAAGCTAAATAATGGTATTGCAAGATTTAATAATTAATGATATAAAACCTTTACAATTAAAAGATAAAGTAAGTGAAATACAACTCCTATTTAATCAATTAACTTATTCTCATATTCCCATAAAAAATGAAGAAGACATGTATATAGGTTGTATTTCTGAAACCGACGCACATTGTTTTGATTGTAACCATACGTTGAGTGAACTAGCGTACACTATTGATGGTTTTTTTGTTAGAGAGACCACTAATTGGTTAGATGTATTAGAAGCGTTTGCTCAAAACTCGACCAATATCATGCCTATTTTAAATGAAAAAAGCACTTATTTAGGGTATTATGAATTGAATGATGTTATTAACCTATTTAATGAAACCCCTTTTTTTGCTGAAGCTGGAGGGATTTTAGTTGTTGAAAAAGGATTGGCAGACTACTCATTTAGTGAACTTAGTCAAATTGTAGAATCGAATGACGGAAAATTATTAGGCGCTTTTATTTCGAAAATAGAAAATGATGTTGTTCAAATTACACTGAAAATAGGCAACACGAGCCTAAACGATATTATGCAAACATTTAGGCGCTACAGTTATAATATCATCTCAGGGCATGAAGAAGATTCTTATTTACAAAGTCTAAAAGAGCGTTCAGATTATTTAAATAAATATCTCAATATGTAAGATCATGAAAATTGCAATTTACAGTCAATTTAGTAAGAAAAAATCTCAAGCCTCTTTAGATACGCTTCTTAATGTGTTAGCGCAAAAGAAAGCTTCAGTGTATATAGATCATGATTTATTTGAAGAGATAAAACAAAACCTAACTCATTTAGAAAACTATAAAGTCTTTTCTAAATTAGATGCTTCTTTTGATTTACTTATAAGTATTGGTGGAGATGGCACTATACTAAGAGCAATAACTCATGTAAAAGATTTAAATATTCCAATTGTAGGAATAAATACTGGCCGTTTGGGTTTTTTAGCCACGATACAATTCGATGAAATTGAAACCGCAATAAATCAAATATTTAAAGGGAATTATAAATTATCAAAGCGTACTTTACTTTCCATTGAAACCTCTAACGAAAACGAAAAAATTTCTCAATTAAATTTTGCTTTAAACGAAATAGCAGTAAGTCGTAAAAACACAACTTCTATGATTACTGTAGAAACACGTTTAAATAATGAATACTTAACCTCTTATTGGAGTGATGGCTTAATTGTTTCTTCTCCAACTGGATCTACAGGTTATTCATTAAGTTGCGGAGGCCCTGTTATAACACCCGACACAACAAGCTTTGTAATTACTCCCATAGCACCTCATAATTTAAGTGCTAGACCATTAATTATTGAAGACTCCACAAGTATTCAATTAAGAGTAAGTGGTCGCGAAGACAATTATTTAATTTCATTAGATAGTAGAATTGCGACGCTATCTAACGACACCATAGTTACTATAAAAAAAGCGACATTCACTATTAGCATGATAGAACTTAACACTAAAACTTTTTTAGATACACTTCGTAAAAAGCTGCTTTGGGGTGAAGATAAGCGCAATTAGGCAATATTTTACTTTAAAAGTTGTTCTAAAAACCTATAACTATTTTATTCAAATTATTATAGGCTAATCTTATTTACTATATTTGCAAACTTTAAAAGATTTATGAGATATTTAACACTTATATTAATAATGCTTTTTAGCCTTCAATATGGACATGCTCAAATACATGAGCTTGGGCTTGTTTTAGGTGGGAGTAATTTTATTGGAGATGTTGGATCTACAAAATACATCGCTCCAAACAATCTCGCCTTTGGTGGAATCTATAAATGGAATAGAAGCCCAAGACACTCTTATCGTTTTTCATTATTATTTACAGACTTGGAGGGCATCGATAACAAATCTGATGATCCAAGTCGTATAGAACGTGATTATGAATTTAATTCTTCAATTACAGAATTGTCTTTAGGTATTGAATACACCTTCTTAGATTTTGATTTACATGCAGGAGGAAGTGTCTCCACGCCTTATATAGCCACAGGTGTTACAGTAGCAAATTATGACGACTTTTACTTTAATGCTTCAGGACGAATTGAAGCCGGAGAAGGCTCAAAGTGGGCTTATGGCATACCTATTGCATTAGGATACAAAACAACCATTGCCACTCAATTTATTTTGGCTTTTGAAATTGGAGCACGATACACTTTTTCTGATAAATTAGATGGAAGTATCCCAGAGGATAAAGATTTACGACCTACATTAAGTTTTGGAAACACTAACAATAACGACTGGTACATGTTTACTGGTATTACATTAACCTATACCTTTGGTAGAAACCCTTGTTTTTGCGCCAACTAAAGTGAATCTAAAAGAAGCAATAAATAAAAGCCGATTACCTAAACATATAGCCATTATTATGGATGGTAATGGTCGTTGGGCTAAACAAAAAGGAATGCTCCGCGCTTTTGGTCATGAAAATGGGACTAAAGCAGTTAGGCAAACTGTAGAAACCTGTGCAGAATTAGGTATTAAATACCTTACTTTATATGCTTTTTCTACAGAGAACTGGAATAGGCCAAAAATAGAAATAGACACTTTAATGCGACTTTTAGTCTCTTCATTAAAAAAAGAGATTAACACACTTTCTGACAACAAAATTAAATTATCTGCTATAGGTAATTTAGAAGCCCTTCCTAAAAAAGTACATCGCGAGTTACTTGAAGTAATTGAACTTACTAAGAATAACGAACGTATGACACTTACCCTAGCTTTGAGTTATGGTTCTAGGGAAGAATTAATAAATGCTGTTAAAGAAATAAGTCATAAAGTTAAAAATAATATAATTTCTTCTGAAAATATTGACGAATCATTAATAAATAAGCATCTTTACACGCAAAATTTACCAGACGTAGATTTAGTTATAAGAACTAGTGGTGAGCAACGCATAAGTAATTTTTTATTGTGGCAAATAGCCTACGCAGAACTGTATTTCACTTCTGTATTATGGCCAGATTTCACAAAAGAGAATTTATACGAAGCAATTGTAGAATATCAAAAAAGAGAACGACGATTTGGGAAAACAAGTGAACAGATTAGCTAAACAATTACCTTTAAAAACCTCAATAAAGCATTTATTTATTGCCCTAATATCATTAGGCTCCTTAATATCTAATGCTCAAGAAAACCGTTTAGAAAATGCAAAAAAATATACTATTGCAGATATCGCTGTCAAAGGAAATACTTCATTTAATTCGCAAACGATAGTAACTTACTCAGAACTTACCAAAGGAGATGTTATTAATATTCCTGGAGAAGAAATTAGTAATGCCATAAAAAAACTATGGAAATCAAATTTATTTAGTGATATAGGAATCTTTTTACTAAAAACTGAAGGAGGTGCTGCATGGTTAGAAATTCGTTTATCTGATTTACCGCAACTTAATGAAGTTAAAATAACAGGAGTTAAAAAAGGTAAATTTGAAGGAATAATAAAAGACAATAAGTTAGATAAAGGAACTAAGGTTACAGAAAACTTAGTGACAACTACTAAAATATACCTTGAAAACAAATACAAGAAACAAGGTTTTTTAAACTCTAAAGTGAATATTAATACTATTGAAGCGAAAGATTCCATTAATGCAAATAAATCTGTAGTAAACATGGTTGTTGCTATAGATAAAGGTGAAAAAGTAAAAATCGACAATATTGCTTTTGAAGGTAATGAAGTACTTAGTGATAAAAAGCTAAGGAAAGCGATGAAGAATACGAAGCAGAAAAACCCAATTCGTATTTTAAAACGCTCAAAATATATTGAAAAAGATTTCAAAGAAGATCTTACAAAGGTTGTTGACAAGTATAAAGAGAATGGATATAGAGATGCTAGAATCCTTTCAGACAATCTTGTTAAGAATGACAATAAAACAGTTTCGCTTAATATTAAAGTAGAAGAAGGAAGCAAATATGTTTTTGGAGATATTACTTTTATAGGAAACACAGTCTACTCAGATGATCTATTAAGAAGATATGTAGGTATTGAGAAAGGAGACACTTATAATGGTGTATTACTACAAAAAAGAATTGCAGATGATTCAAAACCTGATGCAGATGATATTACAAACCTTTATCAAAATAATGGTTATTTATTCTCTACTATTAACCCTGTAGAGGTAAGCGCAGATGGCAATGTAATTGATATGGAAATAAGAATTACCGAAGGAAAACCTGTGCATTTTAATAAAGTAACTGTCGTTGGTAATGATAAAACAAATGACCATGTAGTTTATAGAGAGATTCGTACACGTCCAGGCGAACTATATAGTAAAGCTAATGTTGTAAGAACTATTCGAGAATTAAGTCAATTAGGCTTTTTTGATGCCGAACAAATTGCACCAAACTTTAATAACCCAAATCCTGAAGACGGCACAATAGATATGGAGTATTCTGTTGTAGAATCTGGATCTAGCCAAATAGAACTACAAGGTGGTTATGGTGGCGGTGGTTTTATAGGAACATTAGGATTATCATTTAATAACTTCTCTATAAAAGATATTTTTAAGAAAGAGGCATATAAACCAATTCCATCTGGTGATGGCCAGAAATTAGCGTTACGTTTACAAGCAAGTCGATTCTTTCAAACTTATAGTTTTTCTTTTTCTGAACCTTGGTTTGGCGGAAAAAAACCAGTACAATTTTCTACCTCTATATCACATACAAAACAGTTTCTTTTTGACCCTATAACTCGAAATGCGGATAAAGACAGACGTTTTAATATTACTGGACTTACGGTAGGTATTGCTAAAAGACTTTCTGTTCCAGATGATTATTTCACATTATCTCAAGCATTAAGCTACCAGCATTATGATTTAAAAAACTATAACACTGGACTTTTTACTTTTGGTGATGGCTTTTCTAATAACCTATCATATACAGCTGGTATTAGTCGTAATAACACATTTAACGATCCTGTTTTCCCAATGGGTGGTTCTAATTTTGTAATCACGGCCAAGTTATCTTTACCTTATTCACTATTTAATGATGTAGATTATAAAGCTTTAAAAACTGAAAGAGATGAAAAACTAGCTATTTCTGCCGATCAAAGTGAAACCAATAACAATCGTAATATTGCCGCTAATAGAATTTCGGAAATAGATCAAGAACGTTTTAAATGGCTAGAATTCTATAAAGTTAAGTTTAAAGGCGATTGGTATACTAATATTATAGATAAACTTGTATTTAAATCTAGTATAGAATTTGGTTACCTAGGTGCCTATAACCAAGATAGAGGAGTCATTCCTTTTGAACGTGTTTTCTTAGGAGGAAGCGGTTTAGGTGTAGGAAGCTTAGATGGAAGAGAAAATGTAGCACTTCGTGGTTATGCAGATAACAGATTATCGCCGCAAGACGGTTCCCCTCTTTACAATAAGTTTTCTTTAGAATTGCGTTATCCAATAACTTTAAAGCAATCGGCTAAAATATATGCGCTAACGTTTTTAGACGCTGGATCTACTTATGAAGACTTTAAAAATTATAATCCGTTCGATTTAAAACGATCTGCGGGATTTGGTGTTAGAATATTTATGCCGGCTTTTGGTTTATTAGGTATTGATTTTGGTCGTCCATTTGATCCATTACCAGGGCAAACCCAAATAGGTGGATGGGAAACACACTTTATAATCGGGCAACAATTTTAGATATAAACTAAACATTAACAACACATTATAAGGCATTTACTTTTTTGGCATGATATTTTCTATATAGTTTAATGACAATTTGATTCAAGAATTAAAATTTTAAATTTAAATTTCGTTATTTTGAAGTTATTATATCAAAATAAAAAGACAGAATCAAAACAATCATCTGTCGTTTTTTGAGTTTTATAGAGTAGATGAATAACAAAATAATAAACAGATGAAACTAAAAGTTCTTTTTTTATTGGCACTAATATCAATTCCTGTTTTAGTTAACGCACAGCGTGGTGTTAGAATAGGATACATTGATACAGAATATATTTTAGAAAATGTTCCAGAATATGCAGAGGCAACTTCTCAATTAGAATCTAAAGTTCAAAAATGGAAAAGCGAGATCGAAACTAAGTTAAATGGCGTTAAACAAAAACGAAGCGAGCTTAATAACGAAAAAGCTTTATTAACAAAAGAATTAATTGAAGAAAGAGAAGAGGATATCTTTTTTGAAGAAAAAGAAATTCTAGACTATCAACAAAATAGATTTGGGCCTAATGGAGATTTAATGGTCCAAAAAAAGCAATTAATGCAACCCATACAGGATCAAATTTTTCAAGCGGTTCAGGATTTAGCAAAAGCTAAGAAATACGATTTCGTTTTTGATAAATCTGCAGATGTGGTCATGTTATATTCAGCTGATCGATTTGATATGAGCGAACAAATTTTAAGAACAATTAAAAGAGCATCGAAACGTAACCAAGCAAAATCTAAATTAGAAAAGAAAAATGCTAAAGAAGAAGACGTTACAGTTGAAGTGAATGAAGAAAAAGATGCAAGACAAGAAGCTTTAGATAAAAAGATAAAAGAAAGAGAAGATGCTGCTAAAGCAAGAAAAGAAAAAATACTAGCAGAAAGAGCTGCTAAGAAAAAAGAAATGGCCGATAAACGTAATAAGGCTATTGAAGATAAGAAAAATGGAACTACACCTCCTAATGAAGATGGAGATGAAGGAAACAGTAATGACAATGAAAAGCTTACACCAGAACAAATTTTAGAAGCTAGAAAGCAAAAAAAATTAGAAGATAGAGAAGCTAGAAAAAAACAATTAGAAGAACGTAAAAAGAAAATCTTAGAGGATCGTAATAAAGCAAAAGAAAAAAACGAAGATGCACCTAACGACGAGAATCAAGACGATAATTAATATTTTATAACACACAAATACTATTTTAACAATGAAACAATTTAAAACCCTATTATTTGCTGCAGTATTATTTTTTGGAGCGACTAACTTAACACAAGCGCAAACAAAAATAGCACACATTAATACTCAAGAGTTAGTAGCTTCTATGCCTGCTACCAAAAGTGCTCAAGCAGAGGTAGAGAAATTAGCTAAAACATACGAATCAGACATTAAATCTATGGCTGAAGAATTAGACAAGTTAGCTAAACGTTACGATGCCGAATCTGCTTCTCAAACACAAGAAGAAAACATGAAACGCGTTCAAGAAGTACAAACTAAAGAACAAAGTATTCGTCAGTTTCAAGGAAATGCGCAACAGGAACTTCAAAAGAAAGAATTCGACTTATTAAAGCCAATAACAGAAAAAGCTAAAGCGGCTATTTTAAAAATTGGTAGAGCTCAAGGATTCACTTATGTATTAGATTCTTCTCAAGGAGGAGTAATTATGGCTGAAGGTAAAGACATGATGGCTGATGTAAAAAAGGAATTAGGATTCTAATAAATAACATTACAATCACAAAAGCCACCTTAAGACATGATCTTAAGGTGGCTTTTATATTTACTATTGAAAATTCATTACCTTAACAAATAAAAGTGAATAAACAACCTATAGGCATATTCGATTCTGGTGTTGGAGGCACTTCCATATGGAAAGAAATTCATCATTTACTACCTTATGAGCAAACCATTTATTTAGCCGATAGTATTAATGCGCCCTATGGCCCAAAAGGGAAACAAGCCATAATAGATTTAAGTATAAAAAATACAGAATTACTCTTAAAAAAGAACTGCAAACTTATTGTTGTTGCTTGTAACACAGCAACCACTAATGCTATTTCTTTATTAAGAAAGCAATATGGAATCCCATTCATAGGAATAGAACCTGCGATTAAACCAGCAGCACTTAATTCTAAAACTAAAACAATAGGTATTTTGGCCACTAAAGGGACTTTAACAAGTGAATTATTTCATACTACAACAAGCTTATACAGTAATGGTATACGAATTATAGAACAACAAGGAGAAGGTATTGTTGAGTTAATTGAAAACGGAGAAATTAACTCTCCAAAAATGACTTTTCTTTTAGAGACTTACTTAAACCCTATGAAAGAAGCGAATATTGACTATTTAGTTTTAGGTTGTACACATTATCCCTATTTAATACCGCAGTTAATTAAACTGCTCCCAAAACGTGTTAAAATCATTGATTCTGGTGAAGCAGTTGCGAAACAAACAAAAGCCGTTTTAAAAAAAGAGCATCTTATTAACCCATTAACTCATAAAAAGGTTCCTAAATTTTATACCAACGGGCATCCTGAAGTTATGGAATCACTTTTAGGAAATGATTTAATTGTTGATTTTTTAAAGTTTTAATATGAAAAAACTATTTCTACTATTTTCAATTATTTTATTTAGTTGTGCTGATGATGCGCAGAGAAATAGACTAATAAAAGCCCTGAACTTTGAAGATGAACTTACTCAAAGTTTTGTTGTAAAAACCGATTCTGTTATTAATATTAAAGGTAAATACGGTATCAAAATAAGTGTAAAAAAGAAAGATTTGAATGGACTTATTTCTGATTCTCTAAAAATTAATCTCATTGAATTGTTCGATATCAATGATTTTTTAATGGCAAACGCCTCAACAATTTCTAATGGTAAATGGCTGATTTCTGCTGGTGCTTTTAAAATTGACATATATGGAGATGGCCCCTTAGAACTCAAAGAAGGAAAAACTATTAAAATTGAATTCCCACTTAGCAACAAAGAAAAGAATATGGAATTATTTTATGGTGATAGAACGGCAAATGGTGATCTAAATTGGAGCAAAGCAAACCTAAAAATACAAAATGAAAATTATTATATTATTGGATATCAAGATTCACAAATCATAGATGAAGAATTAACAAGTCAATACGGTGGCATAGAAACTTATAGAAAAACCATAGAGATAGACAGCTTAGGTTTTCTTCCTTTACAATTAATAAAAAGTGAAATAAATAATGTTATTATAGATAAAGATACTATTCGTATTTATCAAAAATACAAATCTTCGGAAATCGATGCTCTTTATAACGATACTGATGATTTAGCTGATGATGTAGCTCCAAGTGTATTACTATCACTATCAAAAAGACAAACAGATTCTATTTTAAATGATTCCATAGTTCAGATTAAAAAAGATAATCTTAGAATCAAAAAACAAAACTTAAATTATGAAAAGTATAATGATGCAGACAATAGAATTTTCAAAAATATAGAATCAACAAATCTAGGTTGGATTAACGTTGACAAATTTGCTCCAGATGAAGAAAAAGTTTCCATAAATTTAAAAAACATAATCAACAATTCAAGAACATATATCATAGACAAAAAAAACAAAACAGTTTTAAGTGTCTATAAAAACAAGTTAAGCATTCCTATAAATAGAAGTTTTCAAATTATTTCATTTGGCTTGAAAGATGATGTCTTTCAAGTTTTTAAAAAAACTGTAAGGTTTTCTGAGAATAGCGAACTAAATATGAAGTATAAAAAGATTAGAGAAAACCAGATCAAGGGTTTTCTAAAATTAGATTAAACTTTAGCTCTCTTCCCATGCAAAAACTCATTTTCGTTTACAGTGCCAATTCAGGAATTGGCAATATGGTTTTAGATGTGGCACATAAAATTTTTAGCCCTAAAACCTACGCTTGTAATTTATGTGCGATTACTTTCGATACGTTTTCTGAAAACAAATCTTGGAAACAATTTAGAGAGCGTAGCACCCTTAATATGGAGTTTTTACATATTGATGAATTTGAAAGTAAATACGATATAAAAACCTTTAATTACCCCGTAGTTCTTTCAGTTGAAAACAACAATTTTAAAGAATTTCTTTCGGTTGATACTATTAATAAAATACAATCTGTTGAAGAATTGACTTTGGTAATTGAAAAAGGGTTTCAAAATTGAATTTATTAAACAGAGTAAAACTACAGGAATCCATTTATAATATAAATTATTCATTTTTATTACTCTCTCGTCAATTCGAGTGAAATTGCTTTTTCAGCAATTTTATATCGAGAATTAATTCTATTAAAAAAGTGGGTTTTTAGTTTCTATTCATGGGATCCCTTTTTTCAAAGGGATTTTTATTTAAACCAACTTGAGTATTCTACATAATTATCTGCAATTCGGTTAATTTCTCCGTTTATTAATTCTTTACTAATGTCTTTTACCTTTTTAGCTGGAACACCAGCATAAATGCTTCCAGATTCGACAATTGTGTTTTTTGTAACTACGGCTCCTGCTGCTACAATACTATTACTTTCAACAATACAATCGTCCATAACAATACTCCCCATTCCAATTAAAACATTATCATGAATTGTACAGCCATGCACTATAGCATTATGGCCAATAGACACATTATTTCCTATTGTAGTTGGTGATTTTTGATACGTTGCATGAATTACTGCTCCATCTTGTATATTTACTTTATTTCCTAATTTTATAAAGTGAACGTCCCCTCTTAAAACAGCATTAAACCATATGCTGCATTGTTTCCCAATAGTTACTTCTCCAACGATAGTAGCGTTTTCAGCAACATAACAATCTTCAGGGATTTGTGGCGTTTTATTTCTTATTGTTTTTATTATCATAATTAGTAATAATCATGTTTCAACTTTAACTAATTTATCAAAGTGTATTTTTTTCTTAGATTCATCTAATGATAACCTATATAAGTCTTCTGATTCAATACATTCTAAAACTTTTTTATACAAATAAGCTTTAGACTCGTCATTCATATTTCCAGAGCCTAGAGAACCTGTTTTTGGATGAACATACATAAGATATAAGGATTCTTTCTTTATCAGAATAAGAAAATAAATTCTAAAACCGCCTCTGCCGCCTAAGCGCTTTTTAATATATGGAGCATCATTACTATGATTCAGCCTTACACCTGAACAAAGATCTTGGCTAGTCTTTTCAAAAAAATAATTAATTATTTCTTTTTCTATTGTTCTATACGATTTTTTAGATTTTATTTTGTCAAATTCTACTTTAAAATCTTCTAAACAATATAAATTAATCATTAAATAAGAGAAAGTTTTGTTGTAGTTTCAACAAAATCTGGCATTTCTGGAAGAAAGAAAAATACTGACTCTAAATCTTCATAAGATTCTTTTAATTCATCAATTGAATTTTTAAAATCTTTTATTTCTTCTTTTGCAATTCCTTTTTTTCTAAAAGAATTCATTGAAATATATTGTCGAATTAAAGAACTTCGCAAATCTTTGGCTGATGATATTAAGTCATTTAAAAGCATTAAGCTCTCCTCTTCTAAATCATTAAACCAAGTTAATTTATCTATTCTTTCAGTAATATTATAAATTTTATCTGTTTTTATTTTCAATTCACTTTTAAAACCAAGAATAGCATCTAAAAGAGAATTAACTGTTTCTTCATCTAATATAGGAGTCTTCTTCTCTTGAAAAGAAAAGCTTCTTATATTAGAAAAAGTATCAACAATTTCTGATTTATTGGATAAACATTCCATTAGTTTAGAGGTTTTATATAGTAAATTTACAAAATTTTTGACAAATATAAATAACTAAGGCTAGCGAACGATATAATATACAGCCAATTCTATGCCAAAAAGTATTTTTTATAATTTTATTAATAACGTAATATTAGCAAGAAAAGTATACACTAATTTTGCATCTATAGACTGTTGTCAACCTTTCTAATCTTAAAATAAATTTAATCTTTAAATTGTTGAAAACTGTTTTTGCTCGGGAATCCATCACTTAAAATACGATAACAATCCCGCCTTTTTAGAAGCAGATACCATTACCTCTTTATCATTACTTAAAATAACACTTCCTCCTTTTCCTTTTTTATATTTAACGACTTCATTTACATTTACCAAATAAGACTTATGTACTCTAGCAAAACTTGAGTTAGCTAAAGTATCTTCAAAATGTTTTAATGTTTTACTTACCGTTTTTCTTTTTCCGTTAGTTAAAAATATTTGCGTGTAATTATCGTCTGCTTGACAATATAAAATCTCTTTAGTATTCAATATTTCAAATCCGTCATGTTGAGGAATCGTTATTTTTCCTTCTATATTATTTGTTTTAGGTATGAGCACTTCATCTTGTAAAGCGTCTTCTTTTGTTTTTATTTCTACTACATAGTCTACTGCTTTTATAAGCTCATCAATTGAAATAGGTTTCATTAAATAATAAGACGCATGGGCGTTTAGAGCTTCAATGGCGTAGTGATTATATGCCGTTACGAATACCGTTTCAAAATGACGATCTTCAACTTTATCAAGTAAATCAAAGGCATTTCCGTAAGGCATTTCTACATCTAAAAACACTAAATCTAAAGTATGATTCTTTATGAGTTCTAATCCTTCGTTTATATTAGACGCTTCTCCTACAACAGTAACATTAGGACAATACTTTTTAAGGTAGTTTTTTAGAATTTCTCTACTTGTTTCTTCATCTTCTACTATTATAGATTTTAATTTCATATTTATTTCCCTTTAGGATGGGGTTTTATTTAATTATTCAAAATTTGGTGTTTGAGATTTTCTAATCAAAAATTCTCGATACAAAATTGCAGAAAAAGCAATTTCACTCGAATTGACGTTAATTGGTTAATCATAAACACTTACTAACAGTCGATTAATCTTTTTTTAGTGTAACGACTACTTTGGTCCCTGTATCTTCTTCAGCTTGAAAATTATCTATAAAAACATCGACTTTATCTTTATACATTTCATTTAAAATAGCAACACGCTTTTTAATATTACCCATTCCCTTGGAGTTTTGCTTTTTCTGATGGTCTGTCTTCATTGCTTTCGATTTTTCTCGCCCTACCCCATTATCTGCTATAGTAATCGTAATTTCAGAATCATTCTTTTTATCTACAGCAATAGTTAAAGCGCCTTTCTCTTTTTTATAACGTAAGCCATGCCATACTGCATTTTCAATATAAGGCTGAAGTAACATTGGCGGAATTTGATAATCGTCTATTATAATGGCTTTATCTACTATTATTTCATAATCAAATTTATCTTTAAATCTAAAATGCTCTAATTTAGTATAGAGTTCTAAGAGCTCTATTTCTTTAGTTAACGGAATAAAATCTTCTTCACTATTCTCTAAAACGGCACGCATTAATTGTGAAAAATCTGACAAGTACTTATTGGCTGTTCTTTCATCATTTGTAGCTATAAAACTATTTACAGAGTTTAGTGCATTAAAGATAAAATGAGGATTCATTTGGCCTCTAAGAGACTTTAAAGCCAATAGGTTATTTGCTAATTTTTGTTGCTTTATAGATTTATACATTAAATACGCTGCCAATAAAAGTAATAGTAAACCTCCTAGCAATGAATAGATAATTACTGTTTTACTTTTGTTTTGCTCTTCAGAAAGTTCAAATTGACTTATCGTTAATTGTCTATCTTTTTCTAGTGACGTAATCCGGTTTTGGTTTTCGACTATACTCCTATTATTTCGTACAGCCTTAGAGATTTCTTGCTCTTTTTTAATATTTAATTCCTCTACTAAATTGGTGTACTTTTGGTAAGCGACCAATGCCTTTTTATAATCTCCTGAATTCACATAAACCTCTGAGAGTTTTCTTGTAGCGTCTTTTCGTACTACTAAATCTTCTTTCTTTTTAGCTTCTTTAATACTCTCTTCAAAATAAGGAATGGCTTCTTCTAAATTATTATTTAAATAATATGCATTTCCAATTTTATAATTCTGTTTTTGTACTGTTAGCGCACTTAGGTTATCTATCGTGTCACTTTCAATAGATTCTAAATCTTTTACAATTTCTTTACGAAGTATAATTTCATCATCATAATCTCTTGTTCGGTTATTAAAATCGGCCACTTTAATTTTTTCTTTTACTGAAGTGCTTTTATTTTCTTCAGCAGCTAAGTTTAGTGAATTATTGTAGTAGGTTTTTGCATTAGAGATTTCTCCTAATTCTCCATAAGTTTCTGCTATTTTTGAAGTTAACGTCACTACTTTAGGAGATACTTTATGTTTCTGAGCAACTTTTAATCCGTTTTGGTAAGCCGTTAGCGATTCTGTTTTTCGATCTACTTTTTTATAAACATCACCTAAGCCTTCATAACACTCAATACGTTGATAATTTGATAATGATTCGTTTTGCAAACGTTCATAAATGGAAAGACTTTCTTGATAGCTTCCGCTTTTAGCATACGCATTCGCTAATTTTAAATGTGTTTCATTAGTTTCTACATTATTTAAACTAATTCTATAATTACTTACCGCAAGATCATGTTGTTTCCAATACATGTAAATATCTCCCAAAACTTCATAAGCTTCACTGTTTTGCTTTGTAGAGGTGCTTACAGATATGCTTTCGGCTATAAATTGAATACTTTTTTCAGCAGAAACTTTTTTATTAGCTATTGCAGAATCTAAAAGATTATTAAACGATTTAGATTTTGCTTTTTTATGACTTCGTTTACTTACTGAGCTAAAAATTGATTCTTCTACTGGCTGTACACTAATTGTAATACGCTCATTATCTTTAATAGTATAATAAACGGTTTCAAAATCTTTGTGACTAACAATTAATTCATCCCCTTTACTTACTTCTATTCTAAAATCACCTGAAACAGTAGAAGATGTATATGCGCCTCCATTCACTTGAATGTTAACTCCTTTTATAGGTTTATCGGTATCGCTTTCCTTAACGTCACCTCTTACTGTAAAAGTTACCCTCTTCTCACTATTAACCTCATACTCTTGAGCAATTAAAGACGGCATTGTAATAACTGAAAGTATTACGATTAGATATGTAATGTATTTATGCATTTATACCAATTATAATTTAAAATGAGACATTATTAATTTGAATTATATTTTGTTCAGATGAAATAGAAATCGTAAGATTCATGAGTTCTTTAATTTTAAATAAAATAGAAACGAACTAAAATATAAGCATAGCCTTAGTTACGTTTTTATTTTATGTTGAAATATGAGCAATAATAGAAACAAATTATATGGTTTATTTTAAATTATAATTGGTATTATTTGCTTTATAAAAGATAAACATACACACTTTACTTCGTATAATAAAATGGTGTTTTTATAAAATGATCTTTTTTACAATAGAAATTACTGTGTTCACTAACTTAAAAGAGTCGTTTACTAACTAAAGTAATACACTCACTCAATATCTGTTTTTTCAAAAGTTTCTTCAGCTTAGGTTTACAAAGAATTAAATCAAAAATCATCATGAAAAACATCATTTACATCTTTCTTTTATTTATAAGTCCTTTTGTTTCCTGCCAAATCAAAGGAAATGCAACTACTATTTCTAGACAAAATATAATGGCTAGTGAAGAGTTAGCAAACGCAGCTATTTACGGAAAGCAAATAAATAATTTTAGACAACAAAATTTAGTGCCTAATCCTATTATGACTATAGATGTTAAGGTGTTGAATAATATTATAGCTGATTCTTACACTGCAGTTTTCAATCTAACTCAAATTGGAAAAACCTCTGAAGAAACCAATAACTTAATGAGGGAAAGGGTTGCAAAAGTAAAAAGTGAATTATTTGCCCAAGGTATACTTGAAAAAGACTTTGTTATCGATATTATTTCATTTATTCCAGTGTATGAAACTGTAGTAGAACGAAAACTATTTAGCACGGAATACAATGAAATTCCTAATGGGTTTGAACTGCAACAAAATATTCATGTAAAATTTACCAAAGTAAATCAGTTTGAAAAAATACTATCGGCTTGTGCAAATAATGAGATTTATAACCTTGTAAAGGTTGATTATTTTATAGATGATATTCAATCGGTTTACAAAAAGCTAAGAATAGAAATATTAAAGGTTCTCAAAGAAAAAAAACAATTTTATAACGATTTGGGCTTCGATTTAACGTCTTATATACCAACAATTGCCGATACCAAATATTGCCACTTCCCTAAAGAGTTTTATAAAAACTATCAAGCGTTTAATAGTATTTCTATTGAAGCCATTAATAAAAAAGAAGGCGTGATAAAAGCGAAAAAACAAACATCATATTATTATGACCCTATTTCTTATAAAGATTATGATATGGTTCTAAACACCTCTATAGTTGAGCCTGTAATACAAATGGGAATGGAAATAAAATTACAATACAGTCCGAAACCTAAAGAACAAAAATCTATTAAAAAAGAAATCATCAAAAACAAATACTTCATGGTTTCTAATGAAGGTGCAATTACTGTAAAAGAATTAAAATTAGATAATTAACATCATTTCAACTTTGAAATAGTATAAAAATTAAAATCATGAAAACAGCATTTAAAATAGTCTTTACCCTAATATGTTTTACTGCATTTATATCTTGTAAAGCAGAAGAAAAAACTGGCGAACAATTATTAGCCGCAAACGAAACACCAAAAACTAGCAAACAGTATATTAAAGTGGCTCTTTTATTAGACACGAGCAACAGTATGGATGGCTTAATAGATCAAGCAAAATCTCAACTCTGGAAAATTGTAAATGAACTCTCTTATGCTAAATGCGATGATGCAAAGCCAAATTTACAAATTGCTATTTATGAATATGGCAACGATAATTTAAATAGCAAGGAAGGTTACATTCGCCAAGTACTGTCTTTTAGTGAAGATCTGGATGAAATATCTAAGCAACTCTTCTCTTTAACGACAAAAGGAGGCAATGAGTATTGCGGGCAAGTAATTTTAACTGCATTAGATCAATTAAATTGGAAAGACAATCCAGATGATTTAAAATTGATATTTATTGCTGGAAACGAGCCTTTTGATCAAGGAGAAATTCAATATACTTCAGCAACAAAAAATGCAACGACAAAAGGAGTTACTGTAAATACTATTTTCTGTGGAAATTATGAGCAAGGTATTGCTTCACGTTGGAAAAACGGTGCCGATTTAGCAGGAGGAAATTACATCGCTATTAACCATAATGAAGCTACTACATATATTGCTACACCTTATGATGATGCCATTTTAAATTATAATAAAAAACTAAATAAAACCTATATCGCCTATGGAAAATTAGGACAACAAAAAATGAAGCTCCAAGCAAACCAAGATATGGAAGCAGAATCTTATGGTGAAAGTAATGCTGTTAGTAGAACTGTAAGTAAAGGTTCTCATTTATACAAAAACGATTCATGGGATTTAGTAGATGCTTCAAAAAAAGAATCTTTCAATTATAGTTCACTCAAAGAAGAAGACTTACCTAATGAATTGAAAGGAAAGAACAAGGAAGAAATACGAACTTATATTTCTAAGAAGAAAACAGAAAGAAAGCGTATTCAAGTTGAAATTGAAGTATTGAACAAAAAACGTAAAGCGTTTATTGAAACACAGCAAAAAGATAATACCAATGGTTTAGAAAGCGCGATGATAAAAGCAATTAAAACACAGGCCAAGAAAAAAAATTACAAATGGGAGTAAGTTGTATTTCTAACTCATGCAAAAAGGCTGTCCGATTTGGACAGCCTTTCGTATGTATTTAAAAGAAGGTTTAGTTAATTGCTGGGCAATCACAGTGGTAACGTTCTTTTTTACAACCAAACTTATAACCTAAAGTAATTTGATGAAATCCTCCATTACTAAATACAATAGAATTAGATTGGTAACTATAAGTATAAGCAAATGTGAAATTATTTTTATCAACACCAATAAGTGGCGTTATATATTGTAATTTTTGACTACTAACGCCAGATCCATCTAAGAATTCAGCACCGTCTAAACTTCTTCTATAAGATAAGCCTCCCCAAACAGTTCCAAAATCCATTGTTTTGTATGCTTTAAAATTAATATCAAAAGAAGATTCTTTAGTCGCATCTCTATGCATAAACATCACAGAAGGCTCAAAGCTCCATTCTCCACCTGAAGAGCTAAAAACTTGTCCTAGAGAACCAATATAAGTTCTTAAGTTGCTATAACTAAGTCCTTGTTCATTAAAATTAATTCCTTCATTTTCAAGTACATTTTTAATTGTAGCATGTGCATAAAAGTTATATAGGAAATAAGAAAAACCAAAATCTACATTAAAGTTAGTCGCAGATTGTTCAATACCAGCAATAATAGGATCAAAACCATCTTCTAAAAATGTTCTTTCATCTAACTTGTATTGAATAGCTCCTGCACTTAATCCAAATGAAAGCATGTTTAAATCTACTTCACTTCTAGAAAACATAAGGTGGTATGCATAAGTTAAATAAGCTCCTGTTTGAGAATGATATCCATTTTGGTCAGCATAAGCTATTGCTCCAATACCAGATTGTGTATCTCCTATTCTTCCATTATAACTAGCAGTTAATAATTTTGGTGCATTATCTTGTCCAAACCATTGTTGTCTTGCAGTAACTCTAATTTTAGAGCAATTAGCTGCACCCGCCATAGAAGGGTGTATTAAATAATAATTATCTGTTAAGTAATCTGAATATATTGGAATACCTTCCTGCGCTTGAATAAATTGCACTCCTGAAAAAAGCATTACTAATAATAGTGTTATTTTTTTTATCATAATCTCAAATTTTGAGGTCTTCTGTTTCTTATCTAAAATCTTTCGTCACTATTAAACTTCTTTTTTTAAAAAAAATTATAAAGTGACGCCAAATATATAACTTTCACAGCTTTAAATCTATCATTTTAAAGTTAAAACAGCCAATATATAAGGTTTTTATCTAAAAAATAAATGTTTTAATCATTTACTTAATTAAATGATTAAATCGTGTTAATAAATGACAAAAAAGTTAATATTCATATTAGCCTGTATTACTTTTAGTATTTTTGCAAAAAAAAAGATGAGCAACTATACGGTATCTATTCAAGAAACTTCAAATACTGCAATATTAAAATTTGAAATAAATCAGTTTATAACACAGCATCAAAGTTTTGAATTTAATAATGTAGATGAAGCAAAAGCTTCACCTTTAGCACAACAACTATTTTACTTACCATTTGTTAAGAAGGTTTATGTAACTAGTAATTTTATTGCTATAGAACGTTATGATATTGTTCAATGGGATGATGTTAAAACTGAAGTTGCCGAGCAAATTGAGACCTATCTTAACTCAGGAGAGTCTGTTATTAACCAAGATCAAGTCGTTAAAAAAACAGCGGTTACCGTGTATGCTGAAAGCACTCCCAATCCTTCAGTATTAAAATTCATCGCTAATAAAAAACTAGTTACAGCTTCGTATGAATTTACAACTATTGATGAAGCTAAATTATCACCATTAGCAACAGAACTTTTTCATTTACCTTTTGTAAAAAGTGTATTTTTTGCTGAAAACTATGTTTCTATAACGAAATATGATGTTGCAGATTGGAATGAAATCACTATCGAACTTAGAGAGTTTATTAGATCTTATATAGAAGATGGAAAACAAATCGTTTCTCCTGAAGCTAACGAAATATTAGAAAAAACTACCGAAAAAATTGAAGCCAACTTTGAAGCGTTAGATGATACCTCTAAGGAAATTATAAATATCTTAGAAGAATACGTAAAACCTGCAGTTGCAAGTGATGGTGGAAACATTCAGTTTGAATCTTATGATCCTAATACTAAGATTGTTAAAGTTATTCTACAAGGCGCTTGTAGTGGCTGTCCTTCTTCTACATATACTTTAAAAAGTGGTATTGAAAATATGCTTAAAGAAATGCTAAAGGGAAAAGTAGAGACCGTTGAAGCAATTAATGGCTAATGTTTTCATCTATTAAAACTGCTTTTTATCTAAAAAAAAGAGTCATTTATTTAAAAAATCAAATGATTTTAATTAAATAATTGTAATTTTAGATTAGTTAAATTCTTAAATCAAAATAAAATTATGGCAGTATTAAAAGTTATTGAAATATTATCAAATTCAGAAAAAAGCTGGGAAGACGCAACAAAGAAAGCAGTAAAACATGCTTCAAAAAGCCTTAAAAATATACGTTCTGTTTATGTAGCAGATCAAAGTGCTAGCGTAACAGATGGAGAAGTAACAGACTTTAGAGTCAATTTAAAAATTACATTTGAAGTAAAATAATTACTTCTAAATTTTAGAATAAAAAACCCAGAATATATATTCTGGGTTTTTTATTTTCTCTTCAAAATTTAACTTAACGTTTTAACGTAAAATGTGATTTAAAACTATCTGAACTCCCCGTATTGGGGTTTTTATATTGTAAGGTAAACCAATAATCATCACTTGGCATTAAATTATCATTATAAGTACCATCCCAACCATTACCAGAAGGATTAAGTTGTTTTAATAATTTACCATAGCGATCAAAAATATAAAGCTTTGCATCTGGTTGGTTTTCCAATCCTATAATATTCCAAGTATCATGATAACTATCCCCATTAGGAGTAAAATATGGAATAAAATCTAATACAATAATAGTTGTACTTGCTTCACCACAGCCATCAAGGTCTCTAGCAGTAATAATATGCGGGCCAGCTGTTACATTCTCGAAAGTATATGTATTAGTATTTGGTACATTAGACACCCATGAGCCATCATCTAACTTAAATTCGAATAAAGCAGTATTTAAACTCGTATTGGTTGCTGTTGCTAATATGGTATTATCTTCAACAAAAGTAATAGATACTTGTTCTGCTTCTATTAATGGCGGTGCACTTTCTACAACAATAGTTTCATCATTCGCGGTACAACCTGTAACATTATTCGTTGCAGTAATACTATAATTTCCTGGTTGCGTTACTGAAATTGTACCGTTTGTTTCTCCAACAATTAATACGCCATCTAAAGACCACTCAAAAGAATAATTGACTGTATTTAATCCAGTATCTATAATTGGACTTGGTAAAATTACAGTACCATCATTATCTAAACATAATACGTATTCATCTTCAAGTTCAATTTTCGGTAAAGGGTTAACCTGTAAGATCATTTCCCCTGTACTAAAACATAAAGTATCTCTATTTTCTATTCTTACATATATAGTTTGAGGGTTAATCGTATTTTCATAAGGTGAAACCAATGAGTTTATTCCCGACTCTGCATCTGTTTGATTAAGATAATAACTTACGGTATGCAATCCAGGATCTTGACCATTTAACAAAATAGGGTTTTGACTTGTTAGATTAAATGATCTTGTATCGTTACTTGCATCATTGTCTAATTCAACAGTATCATCACATAATTCATAAGTATGTGAAATAATAGCGGGCATTGGCACTACTACTAATTCTAAAGTGGTCGTATTAAAACAGGTTAAGTCTTGAGCTCTAACAAACACTATTCTAGAGGCCGATAAATAAGGACTCGCAATAGGATTTGTTCCGTTTCCGGCTTCAACTTGAGTATCATGATAAGTAACAGTAGTATATGGTGTTGTTTCTAAAATTTCCATGCTTTTAGATTCTAAATCAAAAAAAGCAAATTCTCCTGGAGTTGTTTCGTCGCAACTGGCAAGAGGTTCAGGCATATCTAATGGAGGCTCTGGTAATATGGTAAGATTTTCAGAATGCGTTGCAAAACAATTAGTAACGGTATACACTATTGTATAAGTAGCTCCTACAGTACCATTGGTTACAGTTCCTGTTGCTATATTTATTATTGCGCCATCGGCAGGAATAGGGTCAAAAGTAAAAAGACCTCCCTGGGTTCCTGAAATAGTAGCTTCTCCACCATCACAAGTACTCATAATTGTAAATAATGCATTATTTACTGGTAATGTCTCTATTGAAACTATTGAATTATTTGCACAAGCACCTTGAGTCGTATATTCTACATTATATGTTGTTCCTGGCACACCATTAGTTACCTCTCCTGTATTTGCATCAATAATTGCTCCATCTGCTGGCATTGGATTAAAACTAAAAATACCACCTAGTACTCCTGTTATTGTGGCTGTTCCCCCTTCACAAGTTGGAGTCATATTAAAAGTAGCATCTTCTTGATCTAAAAGTGTTATTGTTTCTATAGAAACATCTGGACAAGCACCTTGTGTAGTATATTCTATAGTATATGTTGTTCCTGGCACACCATTAGTTATCTCTCCTGTCGCTGTATCGATAACTGCTCCGTCTGTAGGCGCTGGATTAAAACTAAAGATTCCGCCTGGTGTTCCTGTTACTGTAGCAATTCCGCTATCACATCCTGGAGTCATATTAAACGTTGCATCTTCTTGATTTAAAAGTGTTACTGTTTGATTAGAAACATCTGGACAAACGCCTTGTGTAGTATATTCAACAGTATAAGCTGTTCCTGGTGTACCATTACCTATTTCTCCAGTAGCTGTATCTATAATCGCACCATCTGTAGGCGCTGGATTAAAACTAAAGATTCCGCCTGGTGTTCCTGTTACAGTAATTGTTACTCCATTACATGTTGGTACCGTTGTAAAGGACGCATCATCTTCACTTAAAAGTGTTACCATTTGAATTGATGAATTTGAACAGGTACCTTGTGTAGTATATTCTATAGTATACATTGTTCCTGGTATACCATTACTTATTTCTCCAGTAGCAGCATCTATAACAGCACCATCTGTAGTTGCTGGATTAAAACTAAAGATTCCGCCTGGTGTTCCTGTTACAGTAATTGTTACTCCATTACATCTTGGTAATGTCGTAAAGGACGCATCATCTTGATTTAAGAGCGTTACCATTTGAGTTGATGAATTCGAACAAGCGCCTTGTGTTGTATATTCTATCGTATACATTGTTCCTGGTATACCATTACTTATTTCTCCAGTAGTTGCATCTATAACCGCACCATCTGTTGGCTCTGGATTAAAACTAAAAATACCTCCTGGTGTTCCTGTTACAGTAATAGTTACTCCATTACATGTTGGTAACGTCGTAAAAGATGCATCATCTTCACTTAAAAGTGTTACCATTTGAGTTGATGAATTTGGACAAATACCTTGCGTAGTATATTCTACTGTATACGTTGTTCCTGATACGCCATTGCTTATTTCTCCAGTAGCAGCGTCTATTACAGTACCATCTGTAGCTGCTGGATTAAAACTAAAGACGCCTCCTGTATTTCCGGTGATTGTGGCAGTTCCTCCTGTACAATTTGGCAACATTGTAAAACTAGCATCTTCGATGTTAGTAGGCGTAAATGATACGTTTGCATTACTTGGACAAGTCCCCGTTGTTTCATATTTAACAGTATAATTTGTTCCAAACACACCTCCAGTTACCACTCCTGTGGCTGGATCTATAGTAGCCCCATCTGTTGGTATTGGATCAAAAGAAAATACACCGCCTGGTAATCCTAATATATTCGCAGTTCCTCCATCACAATTTGGAACCATTTCAAATGTAGCATCATCTATAGGAATAAATTCAATAATTACAGAATCGTTAACAATACAATCTGGACCATAAACAATATCGACTGAATATACTCCAGCTTCTGTAACTGTAAGAACATTTCCATTTCCAGCTCCTGGAATTTCAACACCATTAAGATACCATGTATGTGATTCATTTATCTGATCAGTTTGTATCGTTACGGGAACATCACTACAACCAGCATTACCATTAACAATGGTTACATCATCTCCTAGTCCGCCACCTAAATCAAAACTTCCGCCTTCTAAAAAAATGGCAGCATCTAAAACGCCATCTACAGCATCTGCTACTACTAATTTCATTTCATAGGCTACTCCAGGTGTTACTGGAGAGGTTGCTGTAAGTACAATTGTTCTTCCTGCATAATTGGTTTCTCCTAGCTGATAACCCTCAAAAAAAGCTTGATTATTTCCGCAAACAGGAGAATTATTAATATTAGTAACACTTACTGGTGTCCCATCTGGCAGGACTGCTAAATTTACATAATTCGCTGTACCGACTTCCCGTAATAAAAACGCAAAACCATCAGAAAATTCGCATTCAAACTCAGGATCGTATTCTTCTGAAGCCATTAAAAAACGAAAACTAAAAGTATCCGCAGCTGGGGTAAAATTAAACTTAACAAAACTAGCATCAAATGATTCTGCAATTCCTAAAGCCGCTTCTAAATCGGCATCACCATTCATTAAATTATCAAAACTAGGATGATCTTCAAAACCATCGGGAGCAACATATACATTTCCTGCCTCTGAAGCAATACCCGTAGTAATCATAATACCATCTTCGAATGGAAAATTCGTTGCCGCCCCTCTTTTAAAATAACCGTAATTTTTGGTGTCTAAATCCTCAGGATTCCCACTTACTTGAACCTCAAAATTATCTACTCTAGAACAGCCACCAGACACTAAAACGTCTTCTACTAACTGCTGTAAACTAAATCCCGATTCTGG
Organism: uncultured Flavobacteriaceae bacterium; assembly: GCA_937959395.1. Classification (GTDB taxonomy): domain Bacteria; phylum Bacteroidota; class Bacteroidia; order Flavobacteriales; family Flavobacteriaceae; genus JAHDGB01. The sequence continues at coordinate 40,067 of CALGLR010000028.1, forward strand.
GTCAGCTGTATTATTAATTGTTATTACTGGAGGCATAATAGATCTAACATCCTTAGTATTTTGAAGCTCTTTAACTATAACAATTACTTTCGAAATTATTGCTTCTCCTGACTCATTTAAAACACTTAATTTAACTTCATATTCGCCAATAGTATCGAATTGATAATTAACATCAATTCCTTGTTGCTTGTTTCCTTCATCATAAGTCCAACTATATGTATTCTTAATATTAGAAAATGTCTTTTTAATTTTGAAGTTTACTTTGGAACCTTTATATATTTTAATGTTCCCATTTTTAATATCTAAAGGAACCTTCCTGTTACGAATTAGCTTTGTAACGATTATTTCATTTTCTATTAATTGAAAACTAGCGTTTTCAATTAGGTTGAAGGTATTTGCTATGCTAAGATTGGGAATAAAAATAAATGCAATCAATAATACTGTTAGACTAATTTTTTTCATGAGTGATAAAATTATGACCGATTATAAAAATTAATAATAAACAACAAAGCTCATATGTTACTATATTAAAGGATGTTATGTAATAAAAATCGTTAAACTACAACAACAAATAAAATTTAGAACAAAAATTTTTTTTTGCTAAATATTACATAATTAATAAAATTCTAACATTTAAATTATATGTAGTGAGATAAATATGAGATAAAACTTTACATAAATTTAAAAAGCTTTATTTAGTTTATACTTTCATAAAAGTATTTGTAAGTTAATACGCATAAAAAAAACCAGAATTTTAAAATTCTGGTTTTTTTTATGCGTATTATGATTGAAATTTATCTTTTCAATGTGAAATGTGCCACAAATTCGCTTCTCTCATTTGTATTGGATTCATTATATTCTAATTTAAACCAATAATCATCACTTGGCATTAACTGATTGTTAAAAGTGCCATCCCAGCCAGTACCATTAGGATTTATTTGTTTTAATAATTTACCATAACGGTCAAAAATATAAATTTCAGCGTCTGGCAGACTTGTTATCCCTATTACATTCCAGGTATCATGATAACCATCTCCATTAGGAGTAAAATACAGTGGATAATCTAATACTGTTAATGTAACTAAAGCTGTTCCACAGCCACTAATATCCCTAGACTCAATTGTATGCTCTCCTGCTCCTACATTTTCAAAAGTATAAGTACCGTCATTAGGTATATTACTAACCCATGGTCCACCATCTAAACTAAATTCATAAGCAGCATTACCATTAATTAAAGTACCAATACTTGTAGCAGTAGCTAAAATATTATTTCCTTCAACAAAAGCTAACGAGACTTGACTTGCAGTAAGAAAAGGTCTTGCGCTTTCATTTACCTCAGTTATTGTATTAGGGTCGTCTACACTCGTAGAACACCCAGTTAAAATACTTGTTACTAATACATTATATATTCCAGTTTGAGTCGGCTCATAACTACTGCCGTTAGCTCCCGTTATTATAGTACCGTTTAAATACCATTCAAAATTATAATCTGCGCTGTTATCTAAACCTGTATCTATTAAAGGCGGTAGTGTAACTTCTGATCCGTCTGAATCAATACAAAATGTATAATTATCTTGTAAATCAAAACTTGGTATTGGATTAACCTGCAAAGTTAATTCTCCAATAACGAAACAATCAGAATTATTATTATTTATTCTTACACTAACAACTTGAGGGTTTGTTACATTCTCATACGGTGTGCTTAGTGCGTTTATTTCTGCTTCAGCATCTGCTAAACTTTCATAATAAGTTACAGTATTAGCAATAGGATCTTGTCCATTTAATACAATAACATTTTGACTTTCTAAATCGAAAGGAACAGAATCATTACTTGTATCTCCATCAAATTCCATAGTATCATCACACAATGAATAGATAGCAGATAATATAGTTGGAGACTGTTCTACTTGTAAGTCTAATTCTGTAGTTGCATAACATACACCAGCAGTATTTTCTGCTCTAGCGAATACTGTTCTCGATACTGATACATATGGACTTATTAATGCGTTAACTCCCAAATCTGCATCTACAATTGTTTCATGATAAGAAATTCTATAATCAGGATTAGCATCCGTTATTTCATCATTTTTCGATTCTAAATCAAAAGTTGCAATATCACCAGGCGTATCTTCATCACAAGACACTAGAGGTTCTGGGTTAATTATTACTGGAACAATATAAACGGTTACATCTTGAGTTGACGATTTAACACATGTTGCTGAAGTTGTATATTCAATTGTATAAGTTTCTCCAGATGTTCCATTAGTAATTGTACCAGTTACTGCATCAATTACAGCACCATCAGTAGGTATTGAATTAAATGTAAATACGCCACCTGCATCTCCAGTTATTGTAACAGTTCCTCCATCACATGTAGGTTCTGTAATAAATGAAGGATCATCAGCTTCCAACACAGTAACGTTTTGTGTCGATGTTGATGGACATGATCCATTAGTTGTATAATCTACTGTATATGTTACTCCAGACAAACCAATTACTGTTCCTGTTACTGGATCTATAGTAGCTCCATCTACTGGTATGGGATTAAATACAAATGTTCCTCCTGTATTCCCTGCAATAAAAGCAGTACCTCCTTCACAAGTTTCTAACATTGTAAAAGAAGAGTCTTCTAGTGGTAAAACACTAATATCTTGACTTGAAGTTGCTCCACAGGCTCCAGAAGTCGTATATATTATAGTATATATTACTCCAGGAACACCTCCTGTTACGACTCCTGTTGTTACATCGATCACAGCACCATCTGTTGGTGCGGGATCAAATGAAAATAATCCTCCTGCATCTCCAGTTATTGAAACTGTTGCTCCATCACATGTTGGCGTCGCTATAAATGTAGCATTTCCTGAATCTAAAACAGTCATGTCTTGATTAGTTGATGCTCCACATGTACCAGCTATCGTATATTCTATTGTATAAGTGGTTCCTGAAACACCTCCAGTAACTGTTCCTGAAACACCATCGATTAAAGCACCATCTGTTGGTACTGGGTTGAATGAAAACACTCCACCTGTATCTCCTGTAATAGTAATTGTACCACCATCGCATGAAGGGTTAGTTGTAAACATTGCATTTGACGAACCTAACGAAGTAAACGTTTGTATAGACATAGGCTCACATTCTGCTCCTGTACCATACTCTACAGTATAAGTTGTTCCAAACACCGCTGCTGTAACTACTCCTGTTACTGAATCTATTATTGCTCCATCTGTTGGTTGCGGATCTTCAAACTTAAATACCCCTCCTAAAACTCCAGTTATTGTTGCTATTGCACCATCACAAGTAGGTGCTAGAGTAAATGATGAATCTCCAGATAAAACAGTCAAATCTTGAGTTGTGGTAGTACCACAGGCACCAGAAGTTGTATATCTTATTGTATAAGTTGTTCCTTGAACACCATTAGTTACGAATCCTGTTACAGTATCAATTATTGCTCCATCTGTTGGTACAGAATCAAATGTAAATACACCTCCTGTATCTCCTGTTATCGTAACTGTTCCACCATCGCAAGTTCCATCAGTCGTAAATGAAGTATCTCCTGAGTTTAAAACAATAATATCCTGCGATGTAGATGTTCCACAAGCTCCAGGAGTCGTATAAATTATCGTATAAGTTATTCCAGAAACACCACCTGTTACAGTTCCTGTTGTCGCATTAATTACAGCACCATCTGTTGGTACTGGGTCAAATGTAAATACGCCTCCTGTATCTCCTGTTATTGTAGCTGTTCCTCCATCGCATGTCGCTGAAGCTGTAAATGTAGCATCTCCAGATGAAGAAACTGTGACAGTATTACTCTTGATGTCTGAACATCCTCCAGAAGTTGTGTATTCTATTGTATAAGTTGTTCCTACTGTTCCATTTGTTACTGTTCCCGAAACTGGATCTATCGTTGCTCCATCTCCAGGCGCAGGGTTAAATGAGAACACACCTCCTATGTCTCCTGTTATGGTAGCTGTTACTCCATCACATGTTGGTGTTATTGTAAACGAAGCGTCTTCATCTGGTTTAAACTCAACAAGAATAGAATCATTTGCTAAACAAGTCGAAGAAAAATTAACATCGACAGAATAAGTTCCTGGTTGGGTAACATCTATAGTTTCTGCTGTTCCAGCCCCTGGAATTTCAACACCATTTAAGTACCATTTGTGTGTTGCTGTAGTCGCTTGAGTATTTAATGTTATTGTTTGGCCCTCACAAACAGCTGTCCCGTTTGCTATAGTTATGTCTTCACCTAAATCACCTCCTAAATCAAAACTTCCAGCTTCTAAGAAAATTGCTGAATCTCTATTAGCATCTCCCCCAAGATCTGCTACTATTAATTTTATTTCATAAGCTCTACCTGAAATAACTGGAGAAGTAGCATTTAATACTACTGTTCTTCCTTCATAATTAGTATCTCTAATTCCATATCCTGCAAAAAAAGCCTGATTAGAGGCACATGTAGGCGCATTATTAATTGTTCTCACACTAACAGGTGTGCCATTTGGTAACACTGCAATATTTTCATAATTAGGAGCTCCTACTTCCCTTAATAAAAAGGCAAAACCATCTGTAAAAGTACACTCTGAAAGTCCATCATACTCTTCTGAAGCCATGATAAAGCGAAAGTTAATTTCATCACTAGTTGGTACAAAATTAAATTTCACAAAAGTTGCATCTTCAGTGTTATTTACTCCCAATATAGCTTCTATATCTGCATCACCTAATTCTCCATTATCATTATCTGGATAGACTAATACATTTGAAGGGTTTTCTTGATAAATATTACCCCCTTCAAAAGCTCTCCCGGTTGTTAAAATTATTCCTTTCTCAAACGGAAAGCCAACAGCAGTACCATCATTAAAATAGCCATAACTTTTAGTTTCTGTATCTGTTGGATTGCCACTAACTTGAGACGAAAAATTTGAAACTCCAGAACACCCACCTGAAACGAGTACATTTCTTATAAGTTGTTCTATATTAAAATTAGATTCTGGATCTGACGGCTTATTTACAGAAACTAAAACATCTTGTGCATTCGATTTAAATAAAAATATAAAAAACAGAACAAGCACTATTGCTTTTCTCATCATCATTGGATTTAATTAATTAATTGCATTTTTAATAGCCTACATTAATAAAATTTTAAATCTAATTTAGAGGGGATCGTATAGAATTTTTATTGTAAACCGAATTTTTTATTAGAGTTAAAAACTATATCATCGTTTTAATGTAAAATGTGTCATAAACTCTTTTTTCGTATTATCATTTGGCTCTATATATTCTACCTTGAACCAATAATCATCACTTGGTACAAGGACATTATTAAATGTTCCATCCCAACCTAAACCAATAGGGCTTATTTGTTTAATTAGCTTTCCATAACGATTAAAAATATAAATCTTAGCATCAGGTTGATTTTCTATTCCAACAATATTCCATCTATCATTATAACCATCACCATTAGGTGTGAAATTTGTTGGATAATCTAATACCGTAATTGTAACACTACTTTGTCCGCATCCATTTATATCTCTAGCTGAAATAGTATGCTCTCCTGCTCCTACATTTTCAAAAGTATAAGTGCCATCATTTGGAGTATTGCTTACCCATGGACTACCATCTAGACTAAACTCATATGCCGCATTACCATTAATTAATGCCCCTGCACCTATCGCCGTAGCCAAAATTGCATTTTTCTGCACAAAAGATAAACTAACTTGATCTGCAGTAAGTATTGGTCGTGAACTTTCATTTACTTCTGTCGTAGTATTTGGATCATCTATATTTGTTTTACACCCTGAATCTAAATCTGTAACTACTACATTATATGTTCCTCCTTGCACTGGTATATGACTATTATTTACTGCTCCCGCAATTAAAACACCATCTAAATACCATTCAAAAGTATAGTCTACCATATTTAAGGTGGTATCTAATATTGGTGGAGATACGACTTCTGTTCCATCAGTATTAATACAGATTGTATAATTATTTAATAAACTAAAATCGATATTATTTACTCCAAGATTAAAAATTTCTGTATCGAAACAACCTGAAAGACGATTCTCCAGTCTAACATATATGACTTCTTGATCTTGCCCCATATATGCATTAGGAGTATCTATAATGTTACTATCATTATCTGCATCTACTTGTGAAACGTGATAAGAAATATCATATAAAACAGGATCTTCAGTACCTAAGACATCATCATCATTTTCTGTTAAATCGAATATAGCAATAGTAGTTCCTGCACTACATGTATTTAAATCTTCAGTATTTACAATATTTACTGGATCATAAAACTCAATAACAATTTCTTCATTTGTAAAACAAGCTCCACCAAAGTCAACATCAACACTATATGTACCAGGCTGTGTCACGGTTAAGAACTGTCCAGTACCTGCTCCCGCAATTTGAATACCATTAAAAAACCATGTATGGGTTGCTGTAGCTGCTTTAGTATCTAAAATTATTGAATCAGAATCACATACGGCATTACCAGCAGTAATTACTTTATCTTCTCCTAAATCTACTCCTAAATTAAAACTACCTGCTTCTATAAAAATTGCCGAATCCCAAGCTTCATCTCCTTGATCTGCTACTACTAGTTTTATTTCGTAAGATCTTCCTGAAACAACTGTAGAACTAGCTATTAATACTTTAGTTCGTCCACCATAATTAGTATCTCCTAAATCATAACCTTCGAAAAAATCTGTATTAGAACGACAACCAGGAGCATCATTTATATTTCTTACACTTACTGGAGTTCCATCTTGTAAAACTGCGAGGTTAGTGTAAGTCGTTGTCCCTACTTCTCTTAGCAAGAAAGCAAATCCATCAGCAAATCCACACTCAGTAGCTCCATCATATTCTTCTGAAGCCATGATAAAGCGGAAACTTATAGTATTACCCGTCGGTATAAAATTAAATTTTATAGATGTTGCATCATATGATTCAGCAGCACCTAAAGCATCTTCTAAATCGTTATCACCTCCTCGGCCATTTTCAAAACTAGGATAAGCAGCTCCTTGTGGATCTGGAATAACTGTATTACCACCTCCTGAAGCATTTCCAGTACTTAATATTATACCTTCTTCAAATGGGAAATTAGTAATTCCTCTTCTATTAAAATAACCATAGCTTTTTGTATTGGTATTTCCTGGAGCTCCAAATACTTGGAATGTAAAATCGCTTACACCTGAACAACCTCCGGTTACAAGCACTTCTTCTACAAGTTGAGCTGGCCCAAACCGAGATTGTGGATCTACAGGATCGTTTATGGCAATAATAGGATTTTGCGCATTAAAGTTTAACGCACAAAATAGTGTTAGTAATAGTAAAGTTATCTTTTTCATCAATTTGGTTTGTAACAAATAATATTCATTATTTATTAATAGCAGGTCAATATTATGATTTTAATGGGTAACTCTACCTTTTTAACGATATTATGTAAATAATTTTGTTGAAAAGCTAATATATTAGTAATTACTACACTAAAACTATTAATTTCTTACTTTTGACGTCATGAAACAACTACTTTTAATAAGTTTAATTTTTTTTATGAATTGCAAGGGTCAATCTCAAAAGAATATGTCATTTAAATACACTAACAATTTAATAAACGAATCTAGTCCATATTTATTACAACATGCGCATAATCCTGTAAATTGGCAAGCTTGGAATGACACAGCCCTAAAACAAGCTAAAAAAGAAGAAAAATTAATTATTATAAGTGTTGGTTACTCTGCCTGCCATTGGTGCCATGTTATGGAACATGAGAGTTTTGAAGATATTGAAGTCGCAAAAGTTATGAACGATAACTTTATTAATATTAAGGTTGATCGTGAAGAACGCCCAGATATAGACCAAGTGTATATGAATGCCGTACAATTAATGACCGGGCAAGGCGGTTGGCCTATGAATGTTATTGCATTACCAGATGGTCGTCCTGTATGGGGAGGAACATACTTCACTAAAGACCAATGGGTAAAAGCTTTGAAACAAATTCAAGATTTGTATACTAAAAACCCAGAAAAATTAATAGAATATGCTACAAAATTAGAGCAAGGTATTAAAACTTTAGATGTTGTTTCTTTAAATACTAATGCTCCAAAATTCGAAACTCAATTTATTACTAAAAGCATTGAGAATTGGTCACAAGATTTTGACTGGAAATACGGTGGTACAAAAAGAACTCAAAAGTTTATGATGCCAAATAATTATCATTTTTTATTAAGGCATGCTTATCAAAATAAGGATAAAAAACTTCAAGATTTTGTAAATCTCACCCTTACTCAAATAGCATACGGGGGTGTTTATGATCATGTTGGTGGTGGTTTTTCAAGATATAGCGTTGATGAAAAATGGCATGTTCCTCATTTTGAAAAAATGCTTTATGATAATGCTCAATTGGTAAGTTTATATGCCGATGCCTATCTTATTACCAAAGATGAATTATATAAAGAAGTTGTAAGTGAAACCTTAGAATTTATTAAAAATGAGATGACTACTAGTAATGGTGCATTTTATTCTTCTTTAGATGCCGACAGTGACACTGCTGAAGGGAAGTTAGAAGAAGGCGCCTATTATGTGTGGACCAAAGAGGAGCTTAAAACGATTTTAAGTGATGATTTTAAATTATTTTCAGATTATTACAATGTTAATAGTTATGGTTTTTGGGAACATAAGAATTATGTATTAATTAGAGATGAAACAGAAGAAGACTTCAGAAAAAAACATGAGTTATCTAAAGCTGATTTAAATTCTAAAAAGAAAAATTGGAAACAATTACTATACACTGAGAGAAGCAAAAGATCAAGACCCAGATTAGATGATAAAACATTAACATCATGGAATGCTTTAATGTTAAAAGGTTATGTGGATGCTTATCGCGTTTTGGATAACAATGATTATTTAAATAGCGCCAAAACCAATGCTAACTTTATAATCAATAATCAATTAAGAGAAGACGGCGGTTTAAACCACTCTTTTAAAGATAATAAAAGTACTATTAATGGTTACCTAGAAGATTATGCAACTACAATTGAAGCATTTATATCCTTATATGAAGTTAGTTTAGATGAAAAATGGCTAACAACAGCTAGAGATTTAGCAAATTATAGCTTAGATCACTTCTTTGATGATACTAATAAAATGTTCTTTTTCACTTCTAATGAAGACCCTCAATTAGTTTCAAGAAATATTGAATATCGAGATAATGTCATTCCAGCTAGTAATTCTATAATGGCTAAAAACTTATTAAAATTATCACATTATTTTGATAATGTTCATTTCTATAAGACTGCGACTTCTATGCTAAATAATGTTAGTCCAGAAATGCAAGATTATCCATCTGGTTTTTCTAATTGGTTCGATTTAATGCTAAATTACACTCAGCCTTATTATGAAGTCGCTATAGTTGGAGAAAAAGCGAAGACGAAGCTTGAAGAATTAAACAATGTCTACATTCCAAATAAATTAATTATTGGAAGCACTACAGAAAACAACCTTCCTTTATTAAAAAATAGATTTGTAGACGATAAAACTTTAATTTACGTTTGTGTAAATAAAGCTTGCAAGTTACCCGTTAGTGAAGTTAATAAAGCTCTAGAGCTACTAAAAAATTAAGAACTATGAAAAGAACAATCTTAAATTTATTATCAATACTATTTTTTATAAATTATAGTTTTTCTCAAGATATAATTAATAATGATTTACTCAATCAGGTTACTAACCAGCAGTTAATTAGTTCTACTAAATCGAATATTAACAATATTAAGGGATCTCCATATATAAATCAGAAATTTCTTCCTGTGACCATCGATAAACTCTCTGGAAAGAATTTATCTGCGAGATATAATGCATTTAATGACGAAATAGAAATTAAAAAAGGAAGTAGCAATATTAATTACGTACTAAATAAAAAAAGTAAATTTTCTAAAATTCAATTCATATCCAGTAAAGTATCTTATGAAGCACATCACTACATAGAAAACAATAAGAATAAGCATGGTTATTTAGCACAATTAAACCCCACAGGGAATTATCTTTTATTAAAAAAACAACATATTACATTTATTGAAGCTAAACCTTCCAAAACAGGTTATGATAAAGAAACTCCAGCTCAATTCAAAAAGACAAAAGATAAATACTTTATTAAAATAAGTGATGACAAGATCATTGAGTTGCAAAAAAACAAAAAAGATTTTGCTAAATTATTTCCAAAACATGAAAAAGAAATTCTTTCATACATAAAAAAACAAAACATTAATATTAAAAAAGAAATAGATTTAATTAAACTTGTTAAATACATCAATACCTTATAAAGGTATACCATTTAACGATTAGATATAACATTTAAAGGAATTTATTATTTAATTAAAGCCACAATTTCTAAACACCATTTTCCTAACCTATTTTAGCAACATTATTAATTAATTAAAACATTTATGGATTTAGAAAAAATTATTAGCAAAGTAGTTGAGTTTGCTACTGAGTATGGAATTAAAATAATAGGAGCTATTGTTATATGGATGATAGGTTCTTGGATCATCAAAAAATTAGTTAAAGCGACTAACAATTTAATGTCAAAAAGAAATTATGATGAGAGTTTAAAAAAATTCTTACTTAATCTAATTGGATGGATTTTAAAAATATTATTAATTCTAGCTATTCTTGGTCAGCTTGGCGTAGAAACGACTTCTTTCGCTGCTATTTTAGCGGCTGGTGGATTAGCAGTTGGTATGGCGCTACAAGGCTCTTTAGCAAATTTTGCTGGTGGCGTTCTATTAATGATTTTTAAACCAATAAAAATTGGAGATCTTATTGAGGCTCAAGGTGAGTTAGGTGTTGTAAAAGAAATAGAAATATTTACTACAAAATTAACAACCCCTACTAACAAAGAAGTTATTATTCCAAATGGACCATTATCTAATGGAAATATCACGAATTATACTACCGAAGGAAAATTAAGAGTAGATCTTACAATTGGTATAGGCTATGATGAAGATATAAAGACAGCTAAAGCTGTTCTTATGGAAGTCTTAACTTCTAACCCTAAAGTTTTAAAAGATCCAGCTCCTAGTGTTAATGTTTCAGAGTTGGCAGACAGCTCTATAAACTTAGCAGTAAGACCTTTTTCTTCTGTAGCAGATTACTGGGATGTGTATTTTGGTACTTTAGAACAATGTAAAGAAGCACTAGATAAAGCAGGAATAGAGATACCTTACCCACATGCTGTGGAGATTGAAAAACCATATGTTCCAAATAAATAACTAAAATTTTGGTTTTGGCTTTATTGCCACAAAATCTTTTAAATAAAAAGGTTCAAAATAAGCGACATTTTCTATGTCGCTTTTTTTGTGCTTTTTATAAGCTAAAACTCCCATTTCATTTGCTGAAGGCAACTTCCCTTCAATAAAATGAGCATTTTCATGAGCTATTAAAGCTTTTGTTTTTTCAACACCATTTCCTATAAAATAAACAGGGTTACTTTCTAAATACTCACTATAAGATTCTTCATTTAAAACCTCAGCTTTTATTTCTCTTAAAGATTCATGTTTTGAAGAAAAAACAGCAGAATAAACCTCTAATCGTCTTGCATCTAACATGGGTATAATTATTCCTTTATCTACTTTAACTTGATAAGCTAAAGCTTCTAAAGTAGAAACCGATATTAATGGGATATCTAGTGCATAACACAAGCCTTTAGCTGCAGAAACGCCTATTCGCAATCCAGTATAAGAACCTGGCCCTTTACTAACTGCAACAGCATCTAACGCTTCCCTTACTACATTAGCCTCTTTCAATAGTTCATTTATATAAACATGTAATCGTTCGGCATGAGAAAAGTTTTCTCCGTAATCTTCTTTTAAAAGTAAAGTCTCTCCTTCTTTAGAAAGAGAGACTGAACAATTTGTAGTAGTTGTTTCTATACTTAATATTAATGAACTCATTTTAACTTCTGTAATTGGCTAAAATTATTGTGTTATTGATTTATCAAGATAAAAGTCTAAGACTTTTGTTTTAAATACATAATTGTATTTAGCATTTAGAAATGAAGATTGCGCATTAATCAATCGATTTCTAACTTGCTCTAGTTGAAATGATGTGCTTACACCTAGATCGTATTTATCTTGCTCATTTTTATAAGCTTCTTCTTGAGATTTTAATGAAGATTGCGAAGCTTCATATTGTGTTAAAGAAGCCTTAGCATCTGCATATGCCTGTTTAACATTTGCAGTTAACGTTTGCTTTTCTTGTTCTAATGCCAACTCAATTCGTTCTTTATTAATTCTTGAACGACTAACGTTAGCATCGGTTCTAAACCCATTAAAAATAGGAATGCTTAAACTGAAGCCTAAATTATACCCCAAATTATCTTCAAACTGCTTACCAAATCCATTAGGAACAAAAGAGAAACCTGTTGGACTTGTAGGATCCGGAGCTAATCGTACATCGTCCTCTCCCTGTGCATGTTGGTATGATGTAGATGCACCTGCCCCAAAACTTAATGTAGGATAATAAGCACCTTTAGAAATTTCATAGTTTAATCTTGCATTTTCTATATTCAACTCAGCATTTTTAATCTCTGGTCTGTTCTCTATAGCATAAGATAAAATTTCATTAGAATTTTTATACGCTAAAACAACATTGGTTAAATCTATATTAATTTTTTCTATATCAAAACCTTCATCAGAGACTTGTAATAACTGAGACAAGCTTAACAATGATAAATCAACACTATTTTGTGCATTCACCAATCTTTCATTATCACCAGCCAATTGCGATTTAGCAACTAGTAAATCTGCTTTAGCTCTAGCCCCTGCATCTACTAATTCCTGAACTTGATCTAAACTTTTTTGACTAATTTTTAACTGCTCTTCAGCTAATGTTAAAGCTTCTTTATTAAGTAATATACTTAAATAAGCATTAACAATATTTAAGGATATATTATTCTTTAAAATATCCATTTGCAATTTATTAGATTCTATACCTAATTTTGCCTGTTTGTATTGGTTAATATTTTGAAATCCATTAAATAATGTAACGCCAGTATTTAAGCTAACGCTATTTCCTCTTGTATCTAGCGAAATTCTATTTCCATCTTGTCCTATAAACGATCCAAAATTAAATGCGTGAGATGCAGAAGCATTTAAATTAGGTAAAAAATTGGCTCTAGCAGAAATCACATTCTCCTCTGCTACTCCCCCGTCTAAGAGCGTTTGTTTTACTGAAATGTTATTCTCTAAAGCGTGATTAACAGCTTTTTGAAGTGTCCATTTTACGTCTTGCGCAATACCAGAAAAACAAGTAAAGGCGACTATTGCTATAATTATATTCTTCATATTAATCTTCGTCTTCTTCATCTTCGTTATCTTTAGATGCTTTATTCCATACTTTAATCTTATCTCCTTCTTCAACACCGTCTGTTATTTCAATATTAATTCCATCAGACAAACCAGTTTCAACATTCTTCTTTTTAAACTTACCATCTCCTTCTTGAATTTCCACAAATGGCTTTTCTGTAATTCTATTAAATTGAAGTAGCGATTCTTTAATGACCAACACGCTATCCTTGCTTTCCATTTCTATCTCGGCATTGGCACTGTAACCTGCTCTAATCTTAGTAGATGACTCTACTTTTACATCGGCTTTAATAGTAAACTGTACGGCTCCATTTTCTTCTTTTCCTTTAGGGGCAACAAATGTTAATTTTGCAGGAAATTCTTTCTCATTAATCGCTCCAAGAATAACTTTTATTTCTTTACCTTCTTCTAACTTTCCTACCTCAGCTTCATCTACTTTTCCTTCAAAAATCATCTTACTCATATCGGCAATTGTAGCGATAGTTGTTCCAGCATTAAAATTATTACTTTGAATAACTTGATCACCTTCTCGAATTGGAATTTCTAGTATTGTTCCAGGAATTTGTGCCGTAATATTTGTGTTTGCCGAATTTCCTCCAGATAAAGAACCTTGTCTAATAATTTGAAAATCATTCTTAGCCTGATTTAAATTTTCGTTAGCTTGATTTAATGACAATTCATTATTTTCAAAATCTTGTCTAGAAATTACTCCTTTTTCATACAAAGTTTTATTTCTATCATAAAGCGTTTTAGAATTTCTATATGATAATTCGGCAGATTTAATTCGACCTCTCGCACTAACCAAACTTTGCTCATTTGGCACCACTCTAATCTTTGCTATTAAATCTCCTTTCTTAACAATATCTCCTTCTTCTACAAGTACTTTATCTACAATACCTGAAATTTGAGGTTTTAATTCTATCTCCTCTTCTGGGTTAAGCTTACCAGTAGCTACTACTTTAGTATCTATTGAGCTAAAAAAAGGTTCTTCTACTTTAAAATCTTCAATAGATTTTGAATTAGAATCTTTAAAATACTTGAGTACAAATACTAACGCGATTAGTAGCCCGAGTACAACAATAATTTTTAATGCTTTTTTCATTTGTTAGTTATAATTAAATTATATTTTTTGATTTTGATTGATTTTTATTCTTCTCTTAATGCTTCAATTGGTTTTATGCTCGTGGCTTTAAAAGCTGGAATTAGGCCTATTAAGGTTCCTAAAATAACGAGTATTACTAACGATATAAATACAATAGTAATTGAAACAGAAGGGTTTACCAAAAAAGCTTCACTACCTTGCCCCCATAATTTATTTTCCAAAATTAATATTAGTCCTCCAGATATTATTCCTAGTAAACCAGCTACAATTGTTATGAATACTGCTTCGACAATAATTTGTCTTTTTATTTCAAATGGAGTGGCTCCCAAAGCACGTCGCACTCCTATTTCTTTAGTACGTTCTTTTACTGTAATTAAGAGAATATTTCCTATGGCAAAAACTCCTGCAAACAATGTTGCAATACCAACAAACCAGGTTAAAAATTGCATACCGCTTAAAAACCCTGTCATTTTAGCAAACTCTTTACCAAAATTAAAACTTCCAAACGCACGTTTATCCTCTGGGTGTATTTTATTAAGATTCTTTAAAAGTAGTTTTGCATCCAACTCAACTTGTCGAATATCCGCTTCTGGTTTCCCAGTAATCATCATCCAGCCTATTTGTTCTCCTTGATTATATATTTGTTGAAACGTAGTGAAAGGTATATGCATGTCTGTTGGAGGACCGCCAAAAGAGGTAACTTCATACATACCAATTACTTTAAAATTCATACTATTTATTTTAATGTACTCCCCAATTGCCTCCTCATCTTTTTGGAAAAGTTGTTTGTAAATATCTTCAGAAATTACAACGACTTTCTTATTGTCATCTATGTCTTTTTGATTAATAAATCGTCCGTGAATTAATTTCTTTTTCTGTACAAGATCTAAAAGTGGATAATCTCCCGCAACACTATAAGTGCCTGACAAAAAGTTACGCACTACAAAACCTTGATTTTGATTTCTAGGCACAACAAACTCGATTCCGTCTATATTCTCCTCTACTTTTTTAGCATCGGTTAAAGTAAGACGTACTCTTTTTCCTTCTTGAAAACCTTTAAACGGTTTACTAGTGGATTGACCCCAAACGAACACACTATTTGTAGCAAAACTACCAAATAAACGATTGAATGAGTTTTCAATTCCTCGAGCAGAACCTAATAACCAGATCAATAATAAAATACCCCACCATACACCAAACATGGTTAAAACAGTACGTACTTTATTTTTACTCAAACTGTCGTACACTTCCTGCCAGGTATCTCTTTCAAATAAAAATTTAAACATATTAGTCATCTCTTAGTGCTACAATTGGTTTGATCTGCGATGCCCTTTTTGCCGGTAAATATCCTGCAATCGCTCCTGCTATTATAAGTGTTATTGTGGCTCCGATTACCAACGACAACTTTACTGAAGGATCTTTTATAAAATTCTCTTCTAAAATTGGAGTTGCTAGTTCAAGAATCCCCATCCCTATAATCAAGCCCAAATATCCTGCAATCGTGGTTATTAAAATCGATTCTATCAAAATGATAGAAACTATAGATCTTGGTGACGCGCCTAGTGCTTTACGTATACCAAGTTCTTTTGTACGTTCTTTCACTACAAAAATCATAATGTTACTAATTCCTACAACTCCAGCAATCAATGTTCCTAATCCAATAAATATTACAAATAAATTTATACCAAATGTTAACTGCCCTACTATTTTTGTTCCTTGAGCCATATTCTGAACTCTAATAGCACGTTGATCATTAGATGCTACATTAAAACGATCTTTTAATTTTTTCTTAATAGAATTTCCAAATGCTAGGGCTTGATCAAAATTCAAATTCGGATTGTACGTTAAATTAATTTGATCTACATAATCATTATTCCCATAAATATGTTGCGCAGTAGATACTGGCATATAAACCATACGTTCTTCATTATCCCCTCCATCATCAGTAAAAATGCCAACAATTTTATAAGGTATTCCACTAAGATTAATATATTTCCCTAATGCCGTAGTTTTTAAAAATAAATCCTCTTCAACTAAACGACCAATAACTACAACTTTCGTACTGTTATCAATATCTAGTTGGTTAATATACCGTCCTTCTTTTATTATTGTTTTTTCCAAAAACTGGTGATCTGGATGAACAGCTCTTAACGGATAACTGTTTTTTTCATTTCTAAAAGACGCGTTTACATTTTTATAAATTCTAGACGTAATGTATTGTATTTTGTTTCCGAACTCGTCAGTAATATAGTCTTGATCTTCATTTTTTAATTGAATACGCCGTCCAGCTTGTAAACCTTTATTTGCTTTGGTAGTTCTCCCTGTTCGAATAAAAATAGAATTCGCAGCATCATCAACAAATCCTTCTGCAAAAGTATTATTTAATCCATTTGCAATACCAAATAAAATAGCAAATAGCATTATTGCAAAAGCAATAGTAAAACCGGAAAGCAAGCTCCGGGTTCTATTCATATTTATACTCTGAAATATTTCTCGCCAAAGATCGATATCAAACATATTGAGAAGCTCTTACTTGTTCAACAAATTTATCTTCCATAATAACACCATCTCTTAAACGTACTATACGTTTACACATGTTAGCTATATCTTCTTCATGCGTTACCATTAATATGGTTTTCCCTTCATCGTTTAACGATTGAATAAAATCCATAATTTCGTGAGACGTTTTAGTATCTAATGCTCCTGTAGGCTCATCTGCTAATAACAATTTAGGGTTTGCAGCTAAAGCTCTTGCAATTGCGACACGTTGTTTTTGACCTCCAGATAGTTCATTTGGTAAATGATGTGCCCAATCTCTTAACCCCACTTTTTCCAAATGAAATAGCCCTTTTTCGATTCGCTCTTTACGCTTTAAACCTTGATAATATAGAGGTAGCGCAACGTTATCTAATGCGTTTTTATAGTTTATAAGATTAAACGATTGAAATATAAATCCTAAAAATTTATTTCTATATATCGCTGCTTTCTTTTCTGTAAGATTCTTTATTGGAACATCATCTAAGATATAATTACCCTCATCGGCTTCATCTAACATACCAATGATATTAAGCAGTGTGGATTTACCAGATCCAGAAGACCCCATTATAGCGACCATCTCACCACTCTCTACTGAAAGATCTATTCCTTTTAATACATGAAGACTTGAATCACCTATGGGATAAGATTTGTGAAGCTTCTCGATTTTTAGCATAATTGGTGGTTTTGGTTAAAGCGACTTTTTAATCACGATATCAATAAGACTACAAAGGATAAAATTTGTTACATCAATTAGTTAAAAATTTTGTTAAAAATCAAATAATTATTTTAAACGACCTATAAATAGGCGCTATTCGATTTTATTTTGACTTAAAATATTTTCTATAAATAAAATAACCTATACCAAAAACCAAAATATATGGAATCGCCATTAGATATACAATACCATTATTAATTCCTTTTGCTGCTGTTTGACTTTCTTCGCTTTCTAAAACAGCTCTACACATTGCGCACTGGGCATTAGTCTCAATAAAAAAGAGAAAAGAAAAAAGAGAAAAGAAAATTTTATTTTTCATTTTGTATTTACATTACTTCTCGATACAATTTCTCGTACCTCTAAAATCACTCGAAGTGACTATTCGTTTTTATAATAGATTTGTTCTCTACTTTAGTCTGTCTTTAGCGAGAGTCGAAAGATTCAAACAAATATTAAATATAATAAGGTGATATCATTAAATAAACGACAACTCCAGTTATTGCAACATATAGCCACAATGGAAATGTAATTCTTGCTATCTTTTTGTGACGCTCAAAATTATTGGTAATCGCTCTCACATAAGTAATTAACACAAATGGTATTACAACTATTGATAGCACAATATGAGTAATTAATATAAAATAATACACATAACGTATCGTTCCTTCTCCTCCAAATTTTGTTGAATCACTAGTCATATGATAAGCGATATACATTAACAGAAACAAAACAGAAAGCAGTATTGCAAATTTCATTAAACGCTCATGTAACACTCTATTTTTAGACTTAATAGCCCAAACTGCTATTATTAAAACAAACGCTGTAAGCCCATTAACTGTAGCATAAATAGGAGGTAAAAAACGCAATGGCTCAACTTCAAAGCCTAACTTCCTTAG
This sequence comes from uncultured Flavobacteriaceae bacterium, assembly GCA_937959395.1. Lineage (GTDB taxonomy): Bacteria > Bacteroidota > Bacteroidia > Flavobacteriales > Flavobacteriaceae > JAHDGB01. Next base: position 58,688 of record CALGLR010000028.1, read on the forward strand.
ATTTACTCCAAATAAAGCGGCAACTGCTAATGGAATAACGATAGATAATATCACGATCCATTTATTATACTTTTTTTCTTCGGAAGTTAATTGCATATTACTCATTTAATAATTTCTCAATGTCTTCTTTTAGCATTGTAATTTCTTGCTCATTTCCGTCTTCATCATACTTTTCTTGCTCACTAATTATACCCTTGTAAAAAATCTTTGGGTTTCCAAAAGCATCGGTTCGCGATCTTATAAATCCGTTTTTATCAATTAAAGCAAAATCTCCAGAATGTTCAAACCCCATTTCATCGTCTTCGACCTTGCCAACAAAAATATTGAACCCTACATTAGCTAAATTAAACACAGTTTCTTCTGGCGCTGTCATTAAATTCCAATCTGGATCTGTCATTTCATAACGCTCAGCATATGCTTTTAAAACTTCTGGCGTATCAACTTCTGGCATAATAGTAAAAGAAGCGATTCCAAAATTATCATCATTTTTAAAATGGTTCTGTATAGCTACCATATTTCGATTCATTCTCGGGCATATGGTTGGACATGTGGTAAAAAAGAATTCAACGACATAGACCTTTCCTTTGTAATCTTTATTAGTAATCGTTTTGCCATCTTGATTAGTAAAACTAAAAGAAGGTACTTTTTTAGGTTTTCCATTTATTTCTACAAACTTTAAATCGGATTTCTCATTATTTACTTTAGAAATATCCAAGCTTCTAGAGCCGTCTCTAATAATATCATCCCCTTTAATACGGTTTACTATTTTTGGAATAAAAATAATTCCGAATACTAAAATAGTAAAAGCAATGCCTATGTATGAATAGTTATTTTTACTCATAATGTTTATTTATATAATGAAGTTATTTAACCTTTTTCAATTAGCTAAAAAAATGATCTTTTTAGCCACTTTTTTGTCTTTTTTCCTTTTGTAACGATGCTATGTAACTCGAAAAAGTCTTCAAATCGTCTAAAAATTGCTAATTTTCGCTTTAATTCAAAAAACTTAAATGACTTCCATATTAACTTCCTTTTAAATCACTTGCCCGCCTTGATGACGAATCAAAATTACCTTTTCTTTTTTCTCTATATTCTGTAAACAAAACACGTAAATCTTCACTCATCTTATTTTTTAATTCTGAAACTTGAGCACAATTATATGCTGTTAAAGGATAAGCTTTAGATTGTTTCTCCTTTTCTTTCTTAGTTCTATCGTCTAATCGGCCACGTTGATTTAGGTCTTTATCTATAATAAAGACATTAGTTGTACTAAAATCATCATCTAATACAGCTGTTGTTCTTAGCGAATTAAAGAACCGTTGAATATCATTTTCATTAACATATACAAATTGCCAATATTCTAAAGGTCGATGTTTTCCTAGCTCTTTTTTTAAACGCTCGGCCTTAATTTTAGCTTCTTCAGGAATAAGAACCACGATTTGAAATTTTTTAAAACCTTGAAATTTATTATAAACTAATTCTTTAAGATTAGAAGCTTCAGTTATTAAACGCTCTGGATCGTTTCCTAAAAAGCCTAAAACTGTTAAGTGGTCTTTTAAAACAATTTCCTTGTTCGTATTAGATAATAGATTTTCAATATCTAAAACATTTTCTTTAACAATCTCTAAAGCATAGTAGTTATGCTTTGCTGGATATAAAAAAAGAAGAAAGGTAACAGGAAGAAAAAACAAAATTCCTAATACTAAATTTCTTTTAATCGTCTTTTTTTCCATAATGCAAAAATAAAAAAAGGTGGCTTATTAAAGCCACCTTTTAACTATATTTTATTGTAATCCCTTATTAGAAATCACGTTTAATAAATCCGTCTTTATAAACATCGAATACATAACCTCCTTCTTGTAGTAAGATAAAGATTAAATAACAAATTAAAAATACTGCTGTCCATACTACCATACGTCTTAAAGCAGGAGTTTCATCTCTCATGTGCATAAAATCCCATGTGATGTAATATGCTTTTACTAAAGTTAGAATAATGAATATCCAGTTTAAGCCTTTCATCCCTAAAACTTGAGACATTAAGCTTTCAGGTTTGTATATACCTAATACTACTTCTACTGCAGTAATTATAGATAGAAATATTAATACACCCCAAATTTTTTGAGTATTCGATTTAAATTTAAGTAATCCTCTAAATATTGCTAGTTTATGTTCGTGTGCCATTTTTTTTTAAACTTTATATAGATTTCCTTCTTCAAGGAAATGAAATAATACTTATTTATTATACTAGGTAGAAGAATGTAAATACAAATACCCAAACTAAATCTACAAAGTGCCAATAAAGACCAACTTTCTCAACCATTTCGTAGTTTTTACGTTTTTCGTATGTTCCTAAAATCACATTAAAGAATATAATGATATTAATAACTACTCCAGAGAATACGTGAAACCCGTGAAATCCAGTAATAAAGAAAAAGAAATCTGCAAATAGTGGTGAACCATATTCGTTCACAGTAAGGTTTGCACCATGTACTACAAGCTTTCCATTCTCTTTTATTTGTTTAAGAGATTCAGCTCTAGATAGTATTGTTTTCTCTCCCTTTTCATTTATAATTTGACTTCTAACTAATATATTGCTATGAGATGCTAAACCTTTAGCAACTTCATCTACAGTAAAATCTGGAAGCGTTCCTTCAGAAACAAACCATAATCCATTCTTACGTTCATGCTGTGCTCTATCGCTATGATGGTTTGCAGTAGCAAAATCACTTACAGCAACACGTTTAAATACTTTTTCTCCATCCTTTTGAATATATTCTCCAAATTGAAGAATATTACCGCCTTTAGTTTGTACAGCACCATAATCTCCTTTAATAAAAGTACCCCATTCCCAAGCCTGAGAGCCTACGAATATTAAACCTCCTATTATTGTTAAGAACATGTACCATGTTACTTTTGTTTTTTGCATATGGTGTCCAGCATCTACGGCTAATACCATAGTTACAGAAGACATAATTAAAATAAAAGTCATAAACGCCACATATATCATAGGAAAGTTTCCATGAAAAAACGGAACGTGAGTAAAGACCTCATCGGCTATTGGCCATGAGTCTATAAATTTAAATCTTGAAAAGCCATAGGCTGCTAAAAATCCTGAAAATGTTAAGGCATCTGATACGATAAAGAACCACATCATCATTTTACCATAACTCGACTTTAGCGGTTGATTTCCTCCACCCCAAGCTTTACCTTCTGTTCCAGTAGTTGCAACTGTACTCATATAGTTAATTGGTTTTTTTAATAGTTCACAAAAATAATCATTTTATTTATCTAAAGAAACATAGTTGTCTAAAATTTAAATCATAAAATCGATACTAAATATTAAATATTGACACCTTATTCTACCTTTTTTATTTCATAAAAAAAAGAAACAAAAACAGGTATACCCACAGTATATCTACAAAGTGCCAAAATGTTCCTGCCAATTCAAAACCTAGTTTATTTTCTGATGTATATTTTTGTTTAAAATGATTATAAATTACAACTAGCAAACATATTAAGCCTGCTATAACATGAAGAATATGCACTAATGCAATTAAGAAAATATAAGAAGCCTTAGGATCACTCGTCGGCCCCGTTAAATAAAAGCCTTCAGACATTAATTTTCCAAACCCCATAAATTGAACACAAATAAAAATGACACCCAAAATAAATGTTAGCAATAAAAACAACGTTGTTGTTTGTCTATTATCTTTAGAAAGCGCTCGTTTTGCAATAATAAAAGTGATACTACTTGCTATAATTATTAATACACTAGTAAAAAAAATGTTTGGTAGTCTCAAGTTTTCAGACCAATCTGGCCTAGAACTACTTACTATAAAAGCACTTGTTAAACCAGCAAAAGACATAATAAGAGATCCAATACCAAAATAAAGCATCATTTTTTTTGCTCTATCCTTTTTTTCTGTTAAACTCCCTTGTGTTAAATCCATAATTATCTAATAAATTTATCTACTACATATACAATTTGAAGCAACGTAATATATGACACACTTGCCAACATTAATTGTTTTGCCGCTTTCTCTGTCATTTTTTTAAATAATTCTAAAGCAAAATGTAACATTCCTAAACCTAACAACAACACAATAATTGCAGCTGGTACAGATAGTTTAAGCGTTCCTGTTATACCAAAAACTGGCACTATAGATATTAAAACGGTCCATACCGTATACATAATGGTTTGTACAGCTGTTCCTTTATCTTGTTTTCCTGTAGGAAGCATAAAAAACCCTCCTCTTTTATAATCTTCAAATAAAAACCAACCTATGGCCCAAAAATGTGGGAATTGCCAAAAAAACTGTAGTGCAAACAATGTCCCTGGTTCGATACCAAACTCATTTGTCGCTGCAACCCACCCTAACATAAAAGGAATGGCTCCAGGAAAAGCACCAACAAATACAGCCAATGGCGTTTTTGTTTTTAAAGGCGTGTAAACACAAGTGTATAAAAAAATTGAAATGGCGCCAAACAACGCCGTTTGCGCATTAATAATATAAAGAATAGCTATCCCTAAAATCGTAAAAACTGTTGCAATAGTAAAAGCAGCATTTACACTCATGCGACCAGCTGGAATTGGACGATTTTTTGTGCGATTCATGAGTGCATCTAAATCGCGCTCAATAATTTGATTAAAAGCATTTGAAGCTCCAACCATAAAATAACCTCCCAATGATAATAACGTTAGGATTTTAAAATCTACTGTTTCAACACCTAGTAAATACCCTGCCACAGAAGAAAAGACAACACTTAATGCTAATCGCATTTTAGTAATTTCCTTAAAATCTGAAACAATTGATGGTTTAACCACCGATGTCGTTGCTGTACTCAAAACAATACTTTTAGTTTACTCTCTTCATTATCCCGAAACTTCGGGAGTGCAAAGATACTTTATAAAACTAAATTCACCAATGCTTTTAGATCTCGTTTTCTATCTACCCATTTAGATTTTAATAAATTGTGCGCTTTACAACTAAAACTTGTAAGTTTTTATACCTTAATCAGACTATTATTTTTAAAACACGTATTTCATGAAATTCATTAAATCACTTATTCTTATAGTTTCTTTTACTACTTCAATAATTATAAATGCTCAAAATTTAAAAGATGTAACTATTGAAACAACAAAACTTTCAGATCATGTCTACATGCTTGTTGGTGCTGGCGGAAACATAGGAGTATCTGTAAGTGATGAGAATGTATTTGTTATAGACGATCAATTTGCACCATTAACCGAAAAAATTGTTGCTGCCATAAAAAAATTGAGTAATGCACCTATTACCTATGTTGCAAACACTCATTTTCATGGCGATCATTCTGGTGGAAATGAAAACATGGCAAAACTTGGCGCTACAATTATTGCACATGATAATGTTAGAAAACGTATTGAAGAAACTCCAAAACGTGATGGCTCTGCCAATCCTGTAGAAGCACTTCCTGTTATTACTTTTAATGATAAAATGAATTTGCATATAAATGGTGAGAAAGTAATTATTTTTCATGTCGACAATGCACATACCGATGGAGATTCTCTTCTTTATTTCACTAAAAGTAATGTATTACATACCGGAGATACTTATTTTAAAGGTTGGTATCCATACATCGATTTAAAATCTGGCGGAAGTGTAGATGGCTATATAGAAGCCGCTAAATTAGGATTAATGCTTATTAATGATGAGACGAAAATAATTCCAGGACATGGCAAACTTTCTAATAAAACAGAATATAAGACGTATTTAGAAATGTTAAAAGACCTTAAAAAAATTATTTTAGATGAAATTAATAAAGGTAAAACTGAAGATGAAGTCGTCGCAAATGAAACGTTAACAAAACCATTCGATGATCAAGGCTATAGTTGGAATTTTATTACTTCCGAAAAAATTAGACGCGCTTTTTATAACAGTTTAAAGAAATAGTATTTCTTAGTTTCTAATGGCCTTTTCTTGTTTAAAATTATTGTAATCGGAAATTATAATTAATATGAAAAAGAATAAAATAATATTCATTCTTCTCTTAACTTATGTTTTCTCTAGTTTTAGTGATTCAAGTTATAAAAAAGATAAAGGAATTCAATTTTTTAAAGGGAGTTGGAATGAAGCACTAATAAAAGCAAAAAAGGAGAATAAGTATATTTTTCTTGATGTTTATGCTAGCTGGTGTCCGCCGTGTAAAAAACTGAAACGCACAAGTTTTAAGGACAGCAAAGTAGGTAATTATTACAATAAAAATTTTATAAACGTAACTATTGATGGTGAATCTGAAGAAGGATTAAAACTAGCTAGAAAATATGGCGTTAAAACATATCCAACCCTTTTTGTAATAGATCACAATGGACAAAAACGTGCAAAATCTACTGGGTTTAAAAAACCTTATATCTTAATAAACTTCGGAAAAAGGGTTGTACCTTGATTTGCGATAGCTCTTGCAAAGCATTTTCACCCTATATAGTTACAAATTTTGACAAGCAATCATCTCTATAACCTATTCAATAATAGTAATCTCAACTCTTCTATTTTTTATTTCCTCCCAATCTAAAGGCTCTAAATACGCTTTGCCTTCATAAACCAACCTATCCTTATTTATTCCATTTTTTATTAAATACGAATACACTGCAACTACCCTATCTACCGATAATGTCTTGGATCCTGTCCTATTATTTACACCATCTTCCTTTGGATTATAACTTATTCCCCCTAATTGATATTGATGGCAGCAGATATGCCCTGTAAGTTTAATTTTTCGAGTAGGAAAATCACTCATAAATTTAAGTAATTTTCTAAGAGTAATCTGGCTACTACTACCCAACATTATATCTGTACCACCTTTAAAAAAAACTCCAAACAATACTGTTTTCTCATTAATTTCTAGCTCACTATAAGAGGTTATATCTAAATTTCTTGTAGATAATAACATTCGCTTTTTATTTCCTTCCTCGAGTGTATTCTTTTTAATTATTAAAGACTCTTCTTCTTTAGAAATCAAAGAAATCTTAATATCTACCCTTCTATCTTTCCATGAATAACCATCTAATTCTCCTACTGCCATAGCATTTGCGAATACATATTCATTTAGCGCTTTCTTTACGCTTTCAATTCGCCTTTGTGATAGCTCATTATACTTATTACTCGCATAAGCATTTGCGTACCCTTTAGCATCTATAACTATAGAATCTTTCGCATGTATTATTTTAAGACTATCTATACTTCTTTTATACCTAGGAAGTATGGCATCTGAATCATTTTTAAAATAAATTGATAATTCGTTTTGAGCACATAGATGTATGCTTCCAAAAAACAATAATAGAGCAGTAATTCGCATACAAATGAGTTTTAATTCAAAACGTATATGCGGCTACTATATTTTATTCTTTAATCACTATTCTTAGTAAGATAATGCATTTAAATTAATCTTGTTTTACTCTCAAAAAGCTAACCTGATCATTTAAGTAACTTTTACAAATCAAAATACCAATTAAAAAGATCGGTTCTTACTCCAAAATTAAACCAAACTGAGTTGTTATTAAATGTAGAAATAGTAGTAGCTTCTGGATTAAAACTACGATAATTAATATTCGCAAATATTTTTAAATTAGAGGCTGGGTTAATTAAATAGCCTGCTTGTAAAGAAGCGTTAAGTACATTCACTTTATTTCCTTGGCCAATTTCTACTCCAGTTTGAAAAGGGCGCTCATTCTCACTCGCAAAAACATTTCCTCCATAACTAAAAGCATCATCATCTGTGTTAAAGTCTAAACCACGTATTCCTGTTATAAATTTAGCCTCACCAAACCAACGCTTGTAGTTATAACGACCTATTAAAACTAATTCTCTAAAATTTGCTCCCCAAAGATGGGCTAGCGACTGGTTGTTATGTGCATAATTAAGTACAATAGTATTATGCGAATACGTATAAGGTCTTACTTGATTGTATTCTAGCTGAATTTGCAAATCTTTTATTTTAAACGCATTAAAATATTTTGCTCCTAATTGAAACCCTAATTTATTCTTCCAACTTTTTTCTCCTCCAGTAATATCTCCTAACGAAAACTCATCAATAATAAATTGCCCATAAATATTAATATTATCATTATACTTATATTTTGAAGACAGACCAATAATGGCATTTCCCGCATCTTGCCCTGTTTCAAATTCAATAGCTCTATAAAAAATAATAGGGTTTAAATAATTAATATCGAAACCTCGATCATTGCTATTTTGCCAGATTACCGATTCAAACAAACCCACATTCAATCGTTTATTTACATTCCAACTTAAATAATGATTTGCTACATATTTAGTTAAAAAAGCACCGTCTTCTGTAACTTCTGGCCTAACATCTTTTAACCACATCCAAGTATTTGTATATTTAATTTTCCAGAATTTAGTATTCAATTTAAGAAATGGCGATGGGCTTGCGACATCACTTAATAATAAAGAACGGTAACCATCACCTATAAAATTTTTACCATGACCAAATTGTACATTTAAAAATTTTGCAGGAGAATACGATAAATAAGCTTCGGCTACTGGATAATCATATGCATTCTCTTTAAATCGCTTTGCAATGCCACGTCCTGGAATAATTGCTGGGTCAGGCCCAAAAGCTTTTAATGTTTCTGCATAGCGATTATAATAGTCGGCAAAACGCCCTTGACTTTCATATATCGATGTTGAAAAACTTAATTGTTTTCCTAATCCACCTTGAATGTATACACCTCTTGTATTATTAAAGGTTAAACGAAAATCGGCATCAGTATCTCTTCCTACTTGCAAATCAAGAATGGGATCTAGAGTAAACCAATAATCTTTGCTTTGTATTTGTACTAAATGTTCATTCCACAATTTACGTTCTACCCATGTTCCTGCATCTTTTATTAATGCTTCTTTTGCCGCTTCAAAATCGTAATAATTTGAAACGTCTTCATATAAAAATGGTTTAGATGCTGTGTGTCCATTAGTACCAACTAAATTCATAGAACGGTCAAATTTTGCATAATCGCTATGTACAAAAGGTATATTTAGTGTGCTTTTAAAGGCCTTATTGGTATAGGGCTTAATTCCTTTTTGAACTGCATCAAACTCTTTTTTTGCATTTTTCTCAAGCTGTGTTAATTCAATTTCAACTCTAGTTTTATTCTTTTCCTTATCGTCATTTTCATTGGAAGGGCTTTCAGTTGAAACTAATTGTTCTTCAAGAGGAATATTAACTTTTATGGAATATTGCTTATAAGTCTTTTTACCATTATAAGTTGCTGGTTTTATTTTAGGAAAAGTTTTAAAAACGCGCTTTGCTTCTGCTTTTAATTCATCAGAAATAGCATCAACATATATAACTTTAAATTCGCCTTCTTTACTGACTTCAAAAAGCACATCAATATTTCCTTTATAATTTTCTTCAATTAATTTTTCAGGAATCTTAAACTCATTAAATAGTAAGGCGTGAACTTGATTATCGAAACAATTCTGAAGAGCTTGAACGCCTTCATTTTCACATGTTTCAAAAATAGGCGGGTTTTCGTATTGATTTGTATCCTGGGCTTTTACTAGCATAGAAAAACAAAGCAAAATACCTAAAACGCAGTGCTTCATCTGTTTGTTTTTATTGTTTTAATAGTTGAAATTTAATCTTAGTTTATAACAATTTCAAACATTACAACATACTTCACAACCAACGTACTGTTTATAAACTTAATGTAATATACAGTTAATTTTATTATTACTGAAATATAAAAAAGAGGGTGTCTGAAAAGTATTTATAATCGTCATTCTGAATTTATTTCAGAATCTCATAATGTTATGTGTTAGCATTTTGTGAGAACCTGAATCAAGTTCAGGTTGACGAAATAAGCCTTTTTAGACAGCCTCTTTAAATTAATTTAGAATATGATAATTATTTAATCTTGCACTTGAAACTTAATAGGTACAGTATACAGTACATCTACTGCTTTTCTATCATTTACTCCTGGTTGCATTTTAGGCACTTTAGAAATCACTCTATTTGCTTCTTTTTCTAACCTAGGATGTGGTGCTCTAGTTCTTAAAACTTCTACCACTCCGTTTTTGTTAATTTTAAAATTAACGTAGATTTGATGTTTCCCTCTAGCTAAACCTAATTCTGAACCCAAGTCTGAATCAAATTTTCTTTGAATGTGCTTAGATAGTTTGGTCGACATGCACTTTCTTCTTTCATCATTATTCTTTGCAGCTTCACAACCAGGATAAACTGGCACTTTTTGAACTGCTAGAATACTTACTGGTTCATCTGGCGGTGTAATGTCTATTACTGAAGTATCTATAACTACCTTTTTTGTTGGTGGCACTGCTTCAGTAACCAATTCTAATACATCTACTGCTTCTTTATGATCATTTTCCACAACTTCAAATTCTTCTTTAATGATTGTTGCTTGCTTTTGAACCTTAGTCTCGACCTTTTCTGGTTCAACATAAACTTCAAAATCGGTCATTGCATACTCTACCAATTCGTTATCATCCATTGCTTTCTGATTCGAAAAATCATCATTTGCTTTCTCGAATCGCATTTCTAGTCCAGCGTAACTACCTAATAAACATAAAATCAATCCTACTTGAAAGTAGAGTGTTGAGTTTTTTTGTAAATTTACATCATGCTTTTGCGATTTTTGCGCAACTTTCTCGTTTTGGCGAACGAGATTGCGACTTTCTTGTGAATGTTTCATAATAATTTATAGTTTAAATGTTAATGTTATGAGGAAATAACAATAAGCATACCAAAACCAAAAAACCCGTTATAAATTTATAACGGGTTTTTAATTATATCATTGAAACGTATTCTATATTCTAGTCTTGTACTTGGAACTTAATAGGTAAATAGTAAGGTACTCTTACTGCTTTACCACGTTGTCTACCAGGTTTCATTTTTGGTAGTAAATTTGCAATACGCTTTGCTTCTGCTTCTAATTTAGGATGCGGCGCTCTTGCTTTAATATCTACAATATCACCAGTCTTATCTATTTTAAAGAATACACTAATTTTTTGTACTCCAGATAATCCTAAATCTTGTGCTAAATCTGTATTGAACTTTTTACCAACAAATCTTTTTATCTTATCGTTCATACATTTTTTCTTATCATTGTTATTTCCTTTTTCACATCCAGGAAAAACAGGAACGTTTTCAATAACAGCAAAGGCAACTTCTACATCTTCTTCTACTTCTTCTACTTCTACTTCTTCAACCTCAACAATTTCTTCTTCTTGACTGGTCTCTGTAGATTCGATTACCGTTTCTTCAACTTCTTCTTCATCTTCAACAACTTCAATAACTTCTGGAGCTGCAGGTGGCGGTGGCGGTGGCGGTGGCGGCGTTACCAACTGCTCTGTAATTGGCACTTCTTCATCTAACTCATCATCTAAATTAAGTTGACCTATATCTATAAGTTCTTTATCGTATGTCTTGTAATTTATAGCATAGTTTGTTAAGAATAACATTAATGCTAAACCCACAGCAAAATACAAAGAACTGTTACGCCCTACGTTTGCTTTGGTATTCTTCTTTGGCTCCATATATCGAAATTTTTATTACTTGAGTCGCTAAAATAACTATTTTTTAGTGAATTTTACAAGTGTTTGCACTATTTAACGTCTCTTTTTTTTAATAGAATTAGCATTAATAATGCCAAAATAACACCAATTGTGTTGGCAATTACATCATTTACATCACTTTGCCTAGTTTTTGTTAAAACCCCTTGTAATATTTCCATGAGGATTCCAAAAGAAACCGAAGCTATAAAAGCTAATAATAATGCTTTATTTTTTTTCAGCTTAAATTTAAAGTAAAAGGTATAATACCAAAGTATCATAAAAATAAAATATGCAATGGCATGATATACTTTATCACTGTTTTCAATTGATGGCAATTTATCATTAACTTTTACTAAACTTAATGTTGTTAATGCAAAACTGTAAAGGTTACTAATTATTAATAGCTGCTTTTTAAGCACCTATTATAGCTTTATAATCATCAGCAGAAAGTAAACTATCAAACTGAGAAACATCAGATGCTTTAATCTTTACCATCCAACCTTCTCCATAAGGGTCACTATTCACTTTTTCAGGTTCATCTTCTAGCAATTCATTAAAGGCTATTATTTCTCCTGAAACTGGTAAAAACAAATCTGATACTGTTTTCACGGCTTCTACAGTTCCAAAAACTTCTTCTATATCTAATGTTTCATCTACTGTTTCGACTTCAACATAAACAATATCTCCTAGTTCGCTTTGAGCAAAATCGGTGATACCAACTGTTAACTCGTCACCATCTATTTTAATCCATTCGTGGTCTTTTGTGTATTTTAATTCTGAAGGAATATTCATTTTCTTATTTTATATTTTTTTAGTAGATGACAAAAATCATCAAATTTATTGTAAATGTCTGATCGAGCGCAGTCGAGACCTTATTCTTATTTATGTTTTTGATAAAAACAAACCTCTCGACTACGCTCGAGGAGACAGCATCTTTAATTTACAAAAGACGAACTACATACAATTACTTAATTGCTTTTCCAGTTTTTGTCATGTACTTATTTTTTTACAAATGTATTTAATCCGCTATTAAATTCAAACCTAAATTCTCTAGTTTCCGAAGTTATATTTTAAAGTAAATCCTGATCGTATTGTTGTTTGTGGAAATGCTGTAGATATTGCATATTCTGAAAACGAATAATCAAAATAGAAAATACCTGTTAAAGCTTTACTAAACGAATAATTTGCTTTGTAATTTAATCCTAATATGGTTTGTCCATTAGTAATTTGATTGTTCTCTATATCTAAGTAGCGAATAATGGTTTTATTATCTCTTAAAGACGCATCTAATTCCATTAACAAATCACTAACAATAGATTTTTTTGGCCCTGCTAATTTTGATTTTATGCGCACATCTTTAAAACGATACCCTAATCCCACTTTATATTCTAAACCTTGAACTTCTGTTAATAGATTATTGTCAAAACTTAAAGATAGTAACCTGTCTTTTTTAACTTCACCAAGTATTTTAATAGAGTTTTTCATTTCGAAATCGACTCTTACTAACGGGGAAAACATTTCTGTTAAGTTTACATTACTATATAAATCTTCATTTTTATAATTCCCTGCTTGGTCTAATGCACTATCTGGTTGAGAAAAATAATCTCTGTTAAAATCGATAGACTGGTAATCTAAGTTGGTTCTAAACTGATTAATAGTATAACTAGAACGATAGCCATGAGTTAAAGAGAAACGCTTAAAACGCTTTTTAAACCATTTTAACTTCATGAAACCAGTATATTTTAAGTCCCAATTAGGAATAGGAATGTTTTTTATGACTCCTAAACCTGCTCGATTGGCTTTTTGGCCCGAATATGCACTTGTAAATGCTGGTAACAATACGGCTTGACTTGTTTTACCTAAACCTTTGGGGTAACCATCTGCATCAAAATTATTAGGATTGGTAAAATCAACTCCGTTTTTAAACGCTAATCGTCTGGCTATAATTAATCGATTATCACTAAAATTATCAAAAGTTTCAGATCCTGTTTCATCGCTTTTAGTAAAAGCTGTAGGTAATGTAAATGTAGAGATACTATAATTACCAAACGTATTTGGAGTTAACGGTACATATTCTAGTCCATCTGCATTATTATCCACTCTAAAGTTTTCTGTAAAATTTTCAGCATAGGTTCTAAAACCAATAACATCTATTTTTAAATCTTTTAGAGGTTCTATATTAGCCGAAATATCTAATTGTCTTGTTAAGTTAGACGTAAACTGTTGATTAAATTCTGGAAACAACGTTAACCAACCATTTCTTGCTGCTAATTGCCTTATGTCTTTCTGGCTCCCAAAAGTATACCCAATCGTTGGCTTAAGAGTTCCGATAAAGCCTGGTGTATTTAAATATCCTGGCAAAAATGTACCATTGTTTTCAGCATAATTAACTTGAATACGCTTCACCATAGTTAAAAGACCAATAGCAGTATTTCCTAATTTAGAGCCTTTCCCTTTTTTCTTTATCTTCTTTTTCTTTTTATCATCCTTTCCTGCAGGAGGTGTTCCTCTCCCAACTGGTCTACTGGAAATTCTAGCATTTCCTCTTTTCTTTTTGAGACCAATAAATTTATACAACTTATTCATATCTAAAGTCGTATTTAAAGCATGTGTATTACCATTAGAAACAGAATTACCAAGATCAAAACCGTCTATATTTCCAAATAAATCCGATCCTTTTTGCCACTGGAATTCTCCAGAATAAGAGTACGTCGACTTTAAGAAACTTAATATAGGTAGCTTGCTTAGTGGTAGTTCATAATTAACACCTAGTTGTTGGTATTGTCTATTTGGATCTCCAAAATCTAGGAATCCATCCCATACATCGAGTGTAGGATCTTGTAAACCGTTAAGTTGATCGTCTATAAAATAATTTCTTACAATATTATTATTTGCAGCAGAAAAATTAAGCTGAAGCGCACTTGTTATGTTCCAATTTAAATTATATTGAAAATCGAAAGTGTAATTTCTTCTAAATAGTTCTTCAATAGCTATATTATTACCACCAAGGTCTATATCTCTAAACTTTTGTTTATTAAACTGCCTGTTCAAATTTGTGTTTACTGAGAAACTTGCTGGTAATGGATTAAAGTTAAAATCTTTTAAGAGTTTCCAATACTTACCTGTAAATAAAGAATCATTTTTCTTAAAAGGCTCTATTGATTTAGGTTCGAAATTATAAGCATAATTAATTCCTGAAGATACTTGTTTGTCTACAGAGCTTTCTATTTCAAAATCGCGATGATCTACTTTATTATATGAATAATTACCAGTAAAATTTTCTACGTCATAGAAACGAGGTTTTCCATCTCCTGTTCTATTTTTTCGTACACCAATAAAGTTAATACTTCTTCGTTTTGTATAATCTTCAGACTGCTCTCTAATAGCCTGCCTTTGTTCATTATCTTGAGCAGCATCCAAACGGGTTTCTAATTCAATATCTTTATATTGTTGATCATACTCTGGCGTAATTAATTCGACACCTCGCCCATAATTAAATGGCACTTGTAATCCCCATTTTTTTGGTAATAATTGCCCTAGATTTACATTAGTAACCAGATCGTATTGTTTAGTATCTTCTCGACTTCTTTCATTAGGCCCTTGTTCTATAGACCCAAACCCAGCTGTGCTCATACGACCAGTGGCACTTACGTTAGCAAAATCGGCAAGATTAGTATCTATAGCAGCTACAGCGGCCCAACCGCCTTCGTTATCCATCTCAGACATACGCAATTCGTTAAACCATATTTCTCCACAGACACCATTATCACTAGACACGTTTTTAACACCTACCATTAAGGTTCTAATAGCTCCAAAATTAGGATTTCCTTTAATAGCTATACGCTGTTGTCCTGCAACATGACCAGAATACTCATCGGCTACTGGAATTAACTCACTACCAACTACATCGTAAAACGATGGCGTAGGATTCGCTAGTGTTCCATTATCAATTCCTAAAGATTTTATTTGTTGAAGTAATTCTAATCTTAGATCAATTTCATTAGCAGTTGGCCATAAATCTTCACGAGATGTTCCTTGAGAAACTTGTAAAGGCACTTCTACTTGATAATAGTTTTGCGTTAAATCATTTCCTATTCTAATAAAACCAACTAATTCGTCACTATCCAATCCTGGTTTATCTCCTTGACCAGCGTGCATAAACATTCTTAAACGTTTAAATTGTCGCATGTCTACATTAATATTTTTATAAACCGCCCTTGTATCTTCTGTTTCTAAATTACAAACATTAACCACTAAAGCTTGTTCATTTAAACGTACTACAGTGTTATTATTATTCTGACGCTCTGGATCTACACCTGGTGGAGATTGATAACTTCCATCGTTATCTTGTGTACTCACAGCTCCAACAGAAAAATCAGTTTGAGGATCGTCTGGTGTGGCATCTCCTTCATCTAATGCTAGTGTATAACGTCTCCAATCACTACGTACTAATTCTAGAGAGCCAAAACGCATTATTGTTGGTTGCGTAAAACCATTTAAGAACATTCTTGCAAAACGAATAGATCGTAAATCGGTAATTCCATTTACTGCCTCTACATGATCTCCTTTTACTGGTACTCTAAATTGATACCAACGTACCGTTTCTATATCTCCATTTTCTAACACTCTTTCTTTAAGCTTAAAATCGTTAAGAAACTCTCCTATTGGATTATTTGGATCGATATTTCCCAAGCCTGTGTCAGGTAAATTTTGAGGTGTAATTTCTAATTCATATTGAAAATAGCTATCAATAGTATTCATGGTATTATCTCTATTTACATCCTCAATATCTGGTTGTGCATAAGCCGCTCTGTTAGTATCACTAAACGTTTCTGCATTATTACCATCTGTACCATTATAACGTTTGTAACGCTCTAAAACACCTCCTTCTGTATTTAAGAAATAGGTGTAATTGTCGGCTGATGGATCTGGTAAAGATAGAATTGCAGTAGGAACATTTAAAGGTGGCCTATCAGGATCATCATCAGATAATTCTGTCTTTTCTTCGGCATCATTGTAACCATCAAAACCAACATCTTGATTGGTTCTTTCATCCCCAGCAGAATCAAAGGCATAAATTAAAGCTTGATTCTGCGGCACCACGGTTCCATATTCTGTATTTGGCAATAAAGAAACATCACCATTTGCAGGCAATCCGTTCTCATATTGTTTACGCCCATCTTTTAATATATCTTCTGAAATACTTCCTAGATTAAAAACTAATTTACCTCCTGGATTAGCTGGGTTTTCTAAAAATGGATCTTGTAACCAAAACTCTATATATTCGACATTGGCCTGTTCAAAATCTGTCGCTGTTAATTCTCTTGTAATTCCAGCCCAAGCTTGAGTAGGATTAGTAATAACATTACCATCTGTATTATTAGGATCAAAATTATAAGGCCCACGTTCTTCAGGATAATATGCTAAATCCAACGTATTTAAAACTGTAGTTTGCCCTTGAGCAATATCTTGTTGCGGAAATAATTCATCTATAAACACACGAGATGTGTATACACTTGAAAGGTCATCATCACTAATACCATCTGGTCTTCGATTACTAAAAAAAACCTGATCTAAAGTATACCAATTTAAAAGTGCTCTTCCATAACCATTAGTAATTCCATTAACATCAAAAAGATTAGTTCCATTTACATTTAATGGTCGACTTGATAACGTCCATGGCAGAACTGATTTTAAATCGATTCCATTTTGAGTCCCTTCAAAATCATCTATATATGAAGTGGCTTCTCCATTAAAATTAGTCCCTTTAGGTGATCCTGGCAGTAAATAAGCAAACTCACCTCTTACTGAAAGATTTGAAGGTGCATCTGTATCTATATTAGGTAACTTATTTGCTAAACGCGTTAAAAATGGCACTTCTGATGAGTAATTACCATTAAAACCAAAAATAGTATTATTAATTGGCTCTTGATTAAAATCTGCTTTTTGAGTGATTGGTCGCTCATTTAAATTTAAAAGCGTTGCGCCTATTAAGAAATCCTTATTAAATTGATGTTCAACATTTAAACCTGTAAAACGTTTCGATTGTTGTCCAAAAATGGAATTGTTCTCTGTGGAGACTTCTATTGGAGTGTTTGATGCTTTTAAAGCTTCATCTAAAATTTGAACACGTCCCAATTGATAATTTACCGTATAATCTACTCCTTCTACTAAAAGCCTTCCTCCAGCAGTTACTTTTACAGATCCTCTTGGTACATTAAAACCGCCTATAGGGATACCTTCACCGCCTTGTGATTTATAACGCCCTTTTACTTGAAATTTATTTTTCTCTATTTCATCTAAAGCTTGCGTTTTAGTTTGTTTATACATTAAATCATAAACATACTTTTCTTGATTTTCATTGGCATAGGTTTCATCTTCATAATTAGAAATGATCGTTGGATCTGCCAACACATCAAAAAGATAGCGTCCAAAAGGTTCTACTTTGGTAAAAACTAGTTTACCATTTTGAGGAATTACCGTAATACCTGGAACAAAATCGAAAAATCCATCACCATTTGCTTGCGGGTCATTATTAAAATTTAGTCGATCTAAATTAAATAATTTTAATAATGTGGTTTCCTGAATAGGGTTACCATTAAAATCGCTTGCAAAACTTGCTCCCACAGGAGATATAAAATTTAACGGCGTCGATTCGTTATAAAATATGTTTAGTTTAAAATCTTCTTGACTTAATTGATAAGCTCCTGTATTGTATATATTTTTCATCATCAAATCCCAAATAGGTTGCGATGTACTTGTAATACTACTTTTTAATAACTTAAGAATTAATGCATTATTAGAAACCGTAATAACTTCTCCGCTTGAATCGGTATCAACATCTGTGGAGCTAACACCATCATTAGCAAATTCTCCTACTTGATATACCTCACCACCAACTGTGTATTGAAATGCTACAGCTAAAACTTCATCGTTATTTAATCGTTGATTTAAAGAAATGTACCCCAATTGCGGATTTAAAGTGTATTCTTGTCCTTCGGTTAATTTTCTCGTATTTTCTAGCTTCGCATAATCAAACCCTTCGTTAGCTCCAGGAACTAAAATACCAGATTGAACTGTTGCTATATCTCTAACGGCCTCTGTTAATTGAGAGCCACCTGAACCTATACTCGTAGGATCTAATTGGTTATTTCCATTATCTGGAAATGCACCAGGTGCAGAAGATGTAATAACTCCTATATTTCCAAATCGATCAGATTCTCCAATATCCTGAAAAGCGACTACATTTCTAACATTTTCTGTACGATTACTTCTATTTGTTACCCATACTTCTGCTCTTGTAATTTGAATGTTGGTATTTATAAATGGATAATTAGATAAAGCTTCGTCATAATTCTCTCTAAAATATTGTGCTAAAAAAAAGTGTCGATTCTCATCATAATCTCTTATAAAAAAATCAAACTCATCCAATGTTCCTCCACCTTGAGCAACTACAGTTCTGGTGTCTGATTTTTGCTCAGAAAACACTCCTGTTATCGTTGTCTTACCAAACTTAAGCTTCGTTTTTACCCCAAATAAACTTTGTGCTCCAGTAATAAGAGAACTATTTAAAGGCATACTAACATTACCTACTTCTATTTTCTGAATAATATCATCCTCGGTAGGCGTATATTCCAGTTTTACTAAAGTCTGAAAATCAAAAGTAGATTGTGTATCGTAGTTTGCAGTAACTTGCAAACGCGATCCTACTTTTCCTAATAAACTTAAACTAATACGTTGTTGAAAATCAAAAGATATATTGCTTCTATTACGTGGCGAAAATGATGGATTATCTTGTTTTGTGTATAGTAAACCCAAATCCATTTCAATCGATCCTTGCGGTACTATACTAATTGGGCCTTCACCAAAAATACTTTCAAAGAAATCAGAATTAACATAAAAATCTGGTAGCAAATTTTTTTGTTTTTCTTCAGCATCTCCTTTTTTATCGTTAGTAGCGTCAATTTTATCTTTATAGTATGATTTTAAATTTTCTTTTAAAACCAAGTCTTGATATTCTTCTGGAGTTAAAATTATTGGATAATTAATATTAAAATCGCCTACACTTTCAGTATAAATATAACGGTCTGAAAAAGGGTCGTAACTGTATTTAGATTCTATACTATTAGGATTAGGCATTTTTAAATTTCCTAAACTAAAACCTGTGCTTGTTGAATCGTTTGGGGTTTGACCAAAAACAGTAAAAGTGACTAAAAAGAGTACAATTAGTAAACTGTATTTTGAAAATGATATATATAAACTAGATTTGTTTGTATTCAAAATTTATTATAAATTTTTTAAGGCTTGTTTAATAATAGTTTCTACTGTAGATTCTGTATCTACTGCGACAATTTTATCTACTACTCGTTCTGCTTGTTTTTTATTATAACCTAATACTTCTAAAGCTGATAACGCTTCTTCTTTATTGGTATTGCTTTTACTTACAGAAACTTCATCAATATCGTAAATTTTTAAGACTTTATCTTTTAAATCAATAATAACTCGCTGTGCCGTTTTAGCTCCAATACCTTTTATAGATTGTATTAAAGCCACATCACCAACAGCAATACCTTCTCTTACTTGTTTGGGGCTTAGAGAAGAAAGCATGGTACGTGCCGTATTTGCTCCTATTCCGCTAACTGAGATTAATAGCCTAAAGATATCTCGTTCTGCTTTTGATGAAAAACCGTATAATGTATGAGAATCTTCTCTTACTTGAAGATGAGTATATAGTTTTAGATGTTCATTATCTGGAATTTGAGAAAAAGTATGCAATGAGATATTTAGCAAGTAGCCTACACCATTTGTATCAATTACAACATCAGTAGGATTTTTTTCTACTAGTTTCCCTTGTATGTGTGTTATCATTTAAAATCTTTCGTTACCTATCAAAATTACATAATTTTTTTGACTATAAATCTTAAAAAAAACTACTCTATTGATATCTAGCGTTTTAAAACCTTTATATATTATTTATAACGTTGCTGAGAACTCATTCGTAACGACCTCATTCTGTTTTTCCTTTTCTTTTTGCTGCGCATCTATAACTGCAATAGCTGTCATATTTACTATTTCATCTACACTCGCATCTAACTGAAGAATATGAACTGGCTTTCTCATGCCCATCATAATTGGACCAATAGATTCTGCTTTATTTAATTCTTTTAATAATTTATAAGTAATATTCGCCGACTCTAAGTTTGGAAAAATAAGTGTATTTACTTTTCGTCCTGCTAATTTAGAAAATGGAAATTTATCTTGAAGCATTTTACTATTAAGAGCAAAATCTACTTGTAATTCACCATCAATTAAAAGTTCTGGATGCCTATTATGCAAATATTCTACAGCTTGACTTACTTTAGTTGTACGCTCATTTTTAGACGATCCAAAATTAGAATAAGAGATCATTGCCATAACTGGACTTAGACCGAACATCTCTACCATTTTTGCCGTCATTTGAGCAATCTTAGCCAAATCATTCGCATTAGGATCTATATTAATTGAAGTATCGCTTAAAAATAGTGGGCCACGCTCCGTAATCATGACATTGGTTGTTGCTGCTCGTGTAGCTCCTGGTGCCAAGCCTATTAGTTCTAACATGGGTTTCAAAACGATAGGATAGCTTCTAGAATATCCAGAAATTAAAGCATCTGCATCGCCTTCATTCACCATCATTGCTGCAAAATAATTACGCTCCCTCATTAATTTTTTTGCTGAAAAAAGTGTTACTCCTTTTCGCTTACGCTGTTCCCAATATACTTTAGCATATTTGTTTCTCTGTACTTTCTGCTCGTCTGACTTTGGATCAATAATCAATACATTGGCATCAAATTCTATTTCCTTTTTTAAACTATCAATAATGTCTTTACGTCCCAATAAAATTGGAGTAGCAATACCTTCTTCATAAGCTATTTGGGCGGCTTTTAAAACATCTAATTGATCGGCTTCAGCAAACACCACTCGCTTTGGGTTAAGTCGTGCTCTATTAAGTAATAAACGAACTATTTTATTATCTGATCCTAAACGTTCTAAAAGGGTATCTTCATAACGTTGCCAATCTTCAATTGGCTCTTTAGCAATACCACTTTTTATTGCTGCTTTTGCTACTGCTGGAGGAACCACAGCAATTAAGCGTGGATCAAAAGGCTTAGGAATAATATATTCTTTCCCAAAAGTTAATCGTGTCTCTCCATAAGCAATATTTACTTGCTCTGGCACGGGCTCTTTCGCTAAATTTGCTAAGGCTTTTACTGCAGCCATTTTCATGGCTTCATTTATACCTGTAGCTCTAACATCTAATGCGCCACGAAATATAAATGGGAACCCTAAAACATTATTCACTTGGTTAGGGTGATCACTTCTTCCTGTAGCCATGATAATATCGTCTCGAGTTGCGACTGCAATATCATAGCGAATTTCAGGATTTGGATTTGCCATTGCAAAAACTATGGGATTAATTGCCATTGTTTTAAGCATCTCTGGAGTTACAATATCTGATGTAGATAAGCCTATAAAAACATCGGCACCATCCATTGCTTCATCTAATGTATCAATTTTACGATGCGTGGCAAATTCAGCTTTTTGAGACGTTAAGTTATCACGATCATCTCTAATAACCCCCTTACTATCTAACATGACTATATTTTCGCGTTTAGCTCCAAAAGCAAGATATAATCGTGTACAGGAAATTGCTGCTGCTCCTGCTCCACTTACTACAATACTAACGTCTCCTATATTTTTTTCTGAAAGCTCTAAAGCATTCAATAATGCTGCTGCTGAAATTATTGCAGTACCGTGTTGATCATCATGCATCACAGGAATGTCTAATTCTTCTTTTAACCTTCGTTCTATTTCAAAGGCTTCAGGAGCTTTAATATCTTCTAGATTTATGCCTCCAAAAGTTGGCGCTATCATTTTCACCGTTTGAATAAATTCTTCTACATTTTCTGTATCAACTTCAATATCAAAAACATCTATATCAGCAAAAATTTTAAAGAGTAAACCTTTACCTTCCATTACTGGTTTAGAAGCTTCTGGGCCTATATTCCCTAAACCTAAAACTGCTGTTCCATTAGAAATTACGGCTACTAAGTTTCCTTTAGCTGTATACTTATAGGCATTATTTTTGTCTTTTTCAATCTCTAAACAAGGCTCAGCTACTCCTGGAGAATATGCTAATGATAAATCGCGTTGCGTGGCGTATTTTTTTGTTGGTACTACTTTTATCTTTCCTGGTGTTGGCTTTGCATGATATATTAAAGCTTCTCTCCGTTTACTTTCTTTACTCATTCTTATTTTTGAATTAGAGTGAATTACAAATGTAAGAATACTCGACTGGAATACCTTATTGTTTTAATAACTTAACATAGGGTAATAATTCAAAAAGATATCGTGTATTTTTAGTCAACTCGTTTCATGCTTTTTAACCAATCATTAAGCATTCATCCCATTTCGTTTTAAAAGGTGCTAAATAAGATATTAAAGCTAAGCCAATACCTGAGACGCCTTCTAAAAGGTTAACTTCTTTTTTCCAACCTGGGTTATTCCCTCCAACCCATTGGTTATAACCTGCGAAACCATTCTTATGAGTTCCCATATCTATCCCTTTTTTTAACCAATATTGTGCCGCTTCTTTAAATATAAGATCTTGAGTTTCTTTATACATATGGTTATAAATATGCATTACACCATAAGAACCATGGCATAAACCCGCATCTTTAATTCTAACTTCTTCCAGATCTCTGCGCTTAGTAGAATGTTTAAGAACGAGTAGAGATTGATCACACAACTCTTTATTTTTTAACACTTTTCCAGCTTTCCATAAAGAAATAGCGATACCTAAATCTCCATAACACCATGCTAATCTAGCACTCGCGCTTTTTTTATTTGCTACGGTGATCCAATCTGGAAAACAAGATGAAGCCGATACTGAATCTTTTTTATGTTCTATAACATAATTAACTGCCTTTTGTAAAAGAGGAAGTGTCTCTTTTTTAAAATCGGAATGCTCTGATAGGCGCCCTAAAAAATTAATAATACTTGATATACCATGAGCTAAACTAAGGTTATAACCTCTCAATTTTTCATTAAAAATAAGATTAGATTCCCATTTAGCTGTATCTCCATTTATTTGAGCTGTTTCTTTTAATTCATGGACAATTTTTAACAGCAGTCTTTTGTAGTTTGATTTTAGTGATGTATCTATTGTGTTTTCGTAGCGCTTAAAGAAATAATAACCTATTCCAATGGCACCATGTAAAAAATCATAGAAATTATATTGCTTATCGATACCCAAAGAGTTTTCTAAAAAGCCATCTAAATCACTTAATAAAGCATCAGAATCTATATCAATAAGTTTTTCTTCTTTTAATAATTCTATTGTCCAAGCTGCTCCAGCAACTCCTGTACAAAATGTAGGTGTATTATAACCTAAATTAATTTTCTCTATAGATTCAACTAGTATTTCTGTACCAATTTGAGCATTTAATTCTTCATTTTTAAACTTAGAATAATAAAAATGAAACAAAGCAACACCAGTAGAGCCTGTTAAAACACCTATATCTTCACTATTTTTGTAATTATGTTGAAGCACATTATTTATTTCTTCAAGCTTATTAATTAGGTCGTTATTTTCGTACATATTAAAAGAGAACGGTTAATAGAATATACTTATTACAAAAAAACAAGCTGTCAAATATAATTGACAGCCTGCATTCATTTTTAAATAATTAATGGTACTCTCTAAATTAATAACATTGTATTCCTGGAGGAGGACATGTATTAAGAGCATCTAAAGTTGGGCAACAATGCGTACCTCCACCTCCGTTTACTTTATTAGATTCCAACTTACTTATTACTTCTTTGTTCAATTTTAAATTCTCAAGTGCTTTTTTCATGATGTTAATAATTAAGATTTTTAAATTACCTACTCTATTATAAAGGTTTTCGGTTTCGCCTTATTCGCTATTAATAACAATATTGTTGATTTAAAATTAAAGAAGTACATGCAAAATAAAAAGAAGAGATGCTTTATATTGAATAAAATAGGGTAATAAAAAAGACGCTGTAAATACAGCGCCTTTTTATGGCTTATTTAAGAATATGAGTTCTTTAATAACGAACTTCAAATTCTATATCGTCTATTTAAAAAGATCTCAATTAATTAACTTGAACCGTATTTGGACAAACTATCATTGAAGGCCTACCATCTGCTCCAGCTCCAGGATGATTCTCCCAGCCCGGCTCTGTTGGAAGACAATCACCTCCCTTAATATTATGCAATACATTTGGGTTTATCTTTGCTATTACTAGCTTCTTTAAAGTCATTTTTCTCTCTATCTGTTTTTTCATGAGATTGTTGTTTTTATAATTAATAATATTAATAGCACTCTAAAATTGTTGTTTTATATCATCATAATATTAACCTTTATGTTGCTTATATCATAGTTTATAAACCCTAGATTAAACAAAATAGGGTTAGTTATTTCATCTATTTAATCTCTGCTTCTAATTTCTCTATTTGCTTGATATAATAGGACGGATTAAAACCAGTTTTAGCTTTAAAATGTTTAGCAAAAGAATAATCACTTTTATAACCAACCTCTGTTGCTATAGATTTTATTGAAAATGATCGAAATTGTTTGTTGTTTTTTAATCGCTTAATGGTGTAATCAATTCTTAAGTCATTAATATAATCGTTGAAATTTTTATTTTTATGTGTATTAATGATTTTAGATAAATACGTTGCATTTGTTTTTACTTTTTTAGCGACAGATCTTAAATTACAATTATAATTTAAATAGTATTCTTGTTGTTCAAGCCTATCTAACCCCTTAATAATTGCTGCAACTTTAGCATCATCTATAATGACTTCTTTTGTTGTTGAAGTACTACTTTTATATTCAGTCGTTTCTAATACATTAATTTTTTTTAATAAATCATCGAATAGAACTTTATTAGACTTTTGTTTTCTTCTATAATTTATCAGAAACAAAATGAGCGTTAATATTCCAATTGAGAAAACGATTAAAATAGAGGTGTATTTTTGTTTACTCTTTACTTTATCCTTTTTAAGCACCTCTATTTCTGAATCTAAATATTCATTATCTTCTTTATAAATCTTATTTAATGTTTTGACTTGGTTGGTTTCGAACTTATCTTTTAACTGCGTATGCCTATCGTACCAATCTTCAGATTCATCTACTAAACCTAGTTTTTTATAACTTTTAGAAAGTAATAAATAAGTCTCCAGAACCCGACCTCTTTCAGGGTTTATTGTATCTCCAAAAAGCTTTACAACTTCATTTAATTCTAAAATAGCTTTTTCGTACTCGCCTTTCTCATAAAAACAATGTGCTTTAGCATACTTAAGATTAATTGAAAGTTTATTGTTCTTAATATTATTATCTTGAATTACTTTTTCTGCATTAATTAAATATTTTTTTGCATTTTCAAAATCATTCTTCAAACAAAAAACAATTCCTTTTTTTGTATAAAGATCTATAAGTCCAGCATTATAGTTTAAGTTCTTACTCATTTCAATGCCTTTATTTATTGAATAAAGAGAAGAATCAATTTGTTTGAGATCTAGATGGATTTCACTTTTTACAGTAATAAGATTAATTTGATTTTTACTTGCACTTATACTTTTAGATACTGAATTGCATGTTTTTAAAGCCTTTTTATATTCTTTCATCCGTCTAAAGATAATCGCAGAATTAGTAAGCGCTAATGCTTCAAAGTTTAAGTTTTTTGTTTTCTTAGAATAATCAATAGATTTATAATAAGCATCTATTGCTTCTTGGTTTTTCCAATCTTGAAGAAATATATTTCCTAATCTTAAATACGCATAAGATAAGAGCTTATCATTCTTAATCATATTTGAATAATGTATCGCCTTATCTACATAATAACGACTTCTACTATACGCTTCTTTTCTATAAAAAGCATCTCCTATCTTAAGATAATGCTGGGCTGTATTTTCCTTAGAAACATCTAATTTTAAAAGATCTAATTCATGACTTTGAGCAGTCTCAAAATCGGAATTTATAATAGCCTCAATTATCTCTGATGCAGATTCATTTTGTGCTTGAAAATCCTGTATTACAAGAAACACAGATATGACTAACGTTATGTATGTTTTCAAAAACTTATATAATTTATAAGGCATATAGATTACTTTATAAAATAATAACCTGGAAGTGCTACTATTTTTTTGAGAAATAGTAGATGAAGTCATTTAAACTTTTTCCATTTGCTAAAAAATTGACCTTTTAAGCCCATTTTTGTTTTTTTTTTATTTCCGTAGCGATGCTATGCAACTCAAAAAAGCCTTCAAATGAACATAAAATTTCTAATTTTCGCTTAAACGTTAAAAGTTTAAATCACTTCAGTGTTAGAATTTACTTTTGTGCTTAAAAGTAATAAAAATGTTTCTTTATAACAGAATACAACGATCTAAAAAAATTATTCTTTTAAAAACTTAATATTACGTTCCAAACCGGAAAACTTAGTTCGTTTTACTGCCGATTTTTGAAATACTTTTTTAAAAACGTCTTCCGTTATTTCTTCCCAATCTTTTTTAGTCATATCTAACAATTCAGGATGCGGGTTAAATAAGGGCTCTTTATGCGGTTTAGAAAATTTATTCCAAGGACAAACATCTTGACAAACATCGCAACCAAACATCCAATCATCAAATTGCCCTTTCATTTCTGTTGGGAGTTGGTCTTTTAATTCTATAGTAAAATAAGAAATGCATTTACTACCATCTACAACATAAGGTTCTACAATTGCTTGTGTAGGGCACGCATCAATACATGCTGTGCAAGTCCCACAATGGTCTGTTGTTATGGAATCGTATTGCAAATCTAAATCTATAATAAGTTCAGCAATAAAATAAAACGAGCCTACTTGTTGGGTTAA
Organism: uncultured Flavobacteriaceae bacterium; assembly: GCA_937959395.1. Lineage (GTDB taxonomy): Bacteria > Bacteroidota > Bacteroidia > Flavobacteriales > Flavobacteriaceae > JAHDGB01. Next base: position 86,182 of record CALGLR010000028.1, read on the forward strand.
TAAATTACTATGTTTCCCTATCCAGCCCAAACCAGATTTTGCAGCCCAAGCTTTATCTAAAACTGGAGCTGAGTCTACAAAAGCACGTCCATGTACTTCTCCTATTTCTTCTTGAATAAAATGAGTGAGCTCTTTTAATTTTGTTTTTATAACATGGTGATAATCGTTACCATAAGCATACTTCGATAGTTTAGGAGCAGTAGCATCCTTTTGTACTTCTGATGGATAATAATTTAATAATAATGAAATAACACTTTTTGAATCGTCAACTAGTTTAGTTGGGTCTAAACGTTTGTCGAAATGATTCTCCATATACTTCATTTCTCCATGCGCGTTATTTTTAAGCCACTTCTCTAACCGAGGCGCTTCGACTTCTAAAAATTCAGCTTTACTAATACCGCAAGATAAAAAGCCCAAGCGTTTGGCTTCGGTTTTTATGAGTTGAGCATTTTTTTCTTTGTTATTTATCATTTTTTAATAAGCCCAAAATAAACGTTGACAGCAGGTTTTAAAAAAGAGAAGTAGTTTAACTGATCGATTCCAATCTCATGATTCTTATGATTTCTTATTTCTTTACAACTCATTCCTATACTTTTCCCCATTCTATCGATTATAGTATTACATACAAATGTATTCATCTTAAAAGATAAATTAAAATCTTTATTTTCAAAAGCCTCGTATTCTTGTATAGTATACGTATTATGGTTGATAAATAATAAAAGATTAGAGATATAATCTAAAAAAACGTCCCTTGTTAAAGGACTTACATTAACTATTTCATCGTTCTCCGCTTTTTCAATTATTTTTAGAAATTCCTTATTATTATTGAAAAATGTTACAAAAAAAAGGATTATTAAATCCGCATGCAAAGTATACAATTGAAGTATTGTGCTTTGTTTTGATAAATTTTTCATCTTAGTTCTATATGAAGAACTAAGTTTAACCGATCTTTTAAATTTTACTAAATTTCTAAAACTAATTAGTTTCTTATCTAATAATTCGTTCAATATAAATTTAATGTGGTCATAAACACCATTTCTGTCAAACACATTATGTCCCGCATCTGTTTCTATTTTGCTCAAATAAGAACTAATTATCTCTTTAATAAGAGAAGAAGAATTATACCAATAAATATCATCATAAAATTTATTAATATAACCACTAAAATTAGAATTCAAGCCATATCTATGAGTAAATACACTTTCAATATTATTATAATCACAAACTAAAATAACCTTATCAAAATCAAATTTATTATCATTCTCAACTCCACCAAAATCAATATGCGCAGAAAAAATATTTAATAATCTAAATATATGATCTGGATCTAATCTATCTAAATCATCTATAACTAATACTACTTTTTTTTTATTTTTTTCTTTAACCTCTGAAATTAGCTTCCTGATTAATTCTGTAAAAAAATCTTCTTCATAGATATGCCCTTTTTCTTTGGTAGATTCTTCCAATGAAGTTTGAATTTCCTCTAAATCATCTTCTTGAAAAGATTGATGAAATTCAAGATACTTATCCTTAAGATACTTTAATTGACTGTAAACTTTCAAAGTTCCAGAACCATATTTCCCTGCAAAATTTAAAAAAGACATTAGGAAATCTAGTTTGTTTTCTAAATTTGTTGTAGAAGTTAGATATGTATAAAGAGTTAATTGATAAGGAATTTTCTTTAGGTATCTTTCCTATTAACTGAAATAGGACATCATACTTAATTAGTTCAAAAATATCTTTATTAGATGCTACTGAATAATTAACAGGATAAATAGGTATACTTTCGTAACCTTCATTGTCAGTAAAAAAATCATTTATAAAAGTTGTTTTACCACTTCCATATACTCCAGAAAATAACAACTTAGAATTAGTATCTAACTTTTCTTTAAAGTCTTCAAATGGAATTGGGATTTTATCTAACATATATTTAATTTTAGATCATGACTTCCTTTTCTCAAATCTAAGAAAGGCGTTTTTTGGTTTCAATGTAATTAAAGGCGTAATATCTATAGTCTCAAATTCCGGATGTATTTTATACGTCTTTAACAATTCGGTCACTGCAATAATCATTTCGAACATTGCAAAATTATTACCAATACATTTTCTTGGCCCCGCTCCAAATGGGAAATATTGAGATGAAAACGGTCTGCTACCTTCATCAAATCGTTCTGGATCAAATTTTTCTGGTTGTTCCCATAGATTAGGATGGCGATGCATCTCATAAACCGAAAAGAGTAAATTACAACCAGGTTCAAATTCCATCCCGTTAAAACTATCTGATTCAATATTAACGCGATCTATAAAATAAGCTGGCGGATACAAACGCATAGATTCTTCTAACACCTGTTGGCAGGTTTTAGATGTCGCAATTCGTGACATTAAATCGGTTTCAGGTGTTATTAAGTTTATATACTCCTTATAAATTTTATCTTGCCATTCTGGATGTTTTGCGAGTAATTGAAATGTAAACGTTAATGCATTTGCAGTGGTTTCATGTCCTGCTGTAAAGATGATTAGTATTTCATCAATCAATTGGGTTTCGCTCATGGTTCCTCCATCATCATATTTCGTTTCGAGCAACATATCCAATAAATCATCATAGCGTTTTCCTGATGCTTTTCTTTCCTCTACGATCCCTTTTAAAATAATCCTGGCTTCTTGCGCTAATTTTAAATAACGGTCTAGAGTTCCACTAATTTTAAACCACCATGCTAAATAGGGTTGACGCAATTCTCGTACAAGCATTCCTTGATTCGCTTCTGTAATATACTGAAGTCGCTCCATATCTTTTCCTTTTGCGGCTTTTATAAATAGTGATTTCACTACCGTTTGAAAAGCGAGATCATTAAGAAGCGGAAAGATATCTGTTGTTTTTTCGGGTTGGATTTTTTTGAATTCTAACGCTATGGTTTCTTGCATCCCGCCAATTAGATTTTCAAGTTGTTTCTTATGAAAAGCAGGCTGTATCATCTTACGTTGCCTTTTCCATTTCTCGCCTTCTGATGTTAATAAACCTTCTCCAACATACTTTACTAAATCTTCAGTTTGAATTTTAGACTTGGAGTAATTTTTTTGGTTTTTTTGTAAAACATATTGAGCTAATCCTGCATCACGACAAAAAAAAATTTTCGTATTGAATCCTACATTTAATTTAAAGATATCCCCTTTTTCTATGAAATTCTTATTATGAAAAGGCAAAGGGTTTTTAAGAATTTCAAGTGAATGCTTGAGAAACTTTAACAAAGACACTTCTGGTATTTTTTTCTCCATTTATTCCTATTCTTAATCCTTTCCATAGGAAAGGAACCTGATGTGTTAATACGACATTTAAGAACTCTAATTATTCTTAATTCTTTCCTTGAGAAGGTTGGGCTGGAATTTAAAACAAGCCGCCTTGCGTTGGCCCTTTTAGTTTTCCTAAATGTTCATAAGCTAATTCTGTTACTTCTCTCCCTCTTGGTGTGCGCATTATAAAACCTTGCTGAATTAAAAAGGGCTCATAAACTTCTTCTACTGTTTCTGTGCTTTCACTTACTGCAGTAGCTATTGTACTAATGCCTACTGGTCCGCCTTTAAATTTATCTATAATGGTCGATAAAATTTTATTATCCATTTCATCTAAACCATAAGCATCAACATGCAAGGCATTAAGTGCAAATTTCGCAATCTTAATATCAATAGTGCCGTTTCCTTTTATTTGAGCAAAATCGCGCACACGACGTAATAATGCATTAGCAATCCTTGGTGTACCACGACTTCTTCCTGCAATCTCTATTGCTGCTTCCATAGATATTGGTACGTCCAGTATATTTGAACTTCTTTGTACAATTGTTGTTAAGAGTTCTGTGTTGTAATATTGTAATCTACTTTGAATTCCAAAACGCGCTCGCATAGGAGCTGTTAGTAGTCCTGATCGTGTCGTAGCTCCTACTAAAGTAAACGGATTCAAATTAATTTGAACCGTTCTCGCATTTGGACCAGACTCTATCATAATATCGATTTTGTAATCTTCCATTGCAGAATACAAATATTCTTCTACAATAGGGCTTAATCGATGAATCTCATCTATAAATAAAACGTCTCTAACTTCTAAATTCGTTAATAAACCTGCTAAATCTCCTGGTTTATCTAAAACTGGACCTGAAGTTACTTTTATACCTACATTAAGTTCGTTTGCTAAAATATTAGCAAGTGTAGTTTTCCCTAAACCTGGAGGTCCATGAAATAAAGTATGGTCTAAAGCTTCCTCTCTTTGATTGGCAGCTTCAACAAATATTTGAAGATTTTCTAACACTTGATCCTGGCCTGCAAAATCACTAAATGATAGCGGCCTTAAATTTTTTTCAACATCTAATTCTTCTTCCGAAAAATTATCGTTTGTAGGATCTAGATTATCGTTCATATTTATTCCTCACGAAAGTGAGGATCTTTTTAGTTATAAATTAGGTCCCCAACTACGCAGGGATGAAAAATAAGATACTGAAGCTGCTTTTAAAATTGAAACAATTTCAGCACAAACAAATATAAAGAAAAAGCCTTTCTAAAATCTAGAAAGGCTTTTCTTATATAAAAATTTATTAGTGTTCTTGTGTTAAATCTCTCAAGTAAAAATCACAAAATTAGATGTAATTGTTAATGAGATCTCTTTTTTCAAAGAGATTTAATGTTGTAACTCTTCTTCTCCTTCTTTAAGAGGAACAATTTGAGATACAAAATCGTCATCATGTCCTGGTTTACTATAATCATATGCCCAACGGTGAACGTGAGGTATTTCTCCTGGCCAGTTACCATGAATATGTTCTACAGGAGTTGTCCATTCCATAGTATTTGAACGCCATGGGTTTTGGGTTGCTTTTTTACCGTAAAATATACTGCTGAAGAAATTCCAAAGGAATACTAATTGAAAGATACCACCTACTAATGCAAATATTGAAATCACAACATTAGCATTTGCTAAATCATCAAATAAAGGAAAGTTACTATTGGTATAATAACGTCTTGGTAATCCTGCCATTCCTATAAAGTGCATTGGGAAGAATACTCCATAAGCACAAACTGCAGTTACCCAAAAGTGAATGTATCCTAAATTTTTATTTAGCATGCGTCCAAACATTTTTGGGAACCAATGATAAATTCCTGCAAACATTCCATAAAGTGCAGAGATACCCATTACTAAGTGAAAGTGAGCGACTACAAAATAAGTATCATGTACATTAATATCTAAAGCACTATCTCCTAAAATAATTCCTGTTAAACCACCTGTGATGAATGTAGATACTAAACCTATAGAGAATAGCATGGCGGGGTTCATCTGGAGATTACCTTTCCATAATGTGGTTATGTAATTAAATGCTTTTACTGCAGACGGTATTGCAATTAAAAGTGTTGTAAATGTAAATACCGATCCTAAGAATGGATTCATTCCTGAAATAAACATATGGTGTCCCCAAACAATTGTAGATAAAAATGCAATTGCTAAAATTGAAGCAACCATCGCACGGTAACCAAAAATAGGTTTACGTGAATTAGTAGCTATAATTTCTGAAGTAATACCTAATGCTGGTAATAATACAATATATACTTCAGGGTGACCTAAGAACCAAAATAAGTGTTCAAATAATACTGGAGACCCTCCTTGGTAATGCAATACTTCACCTTGTATAAATATATCTGATAAAAAGAATGAAGTACCAAAACTTCTATCCATTATTAATAATAAAGCTGCTGACAACAATACTGGGAATGATATAACACCAATAATTGCAGTTACAAAAAATGCCCATATTGTTAACGGAAGTCTTGTCATAGACATTCCTTTTGTACGTAAATTTATAACAGTTACAACATAGTTTAATGATCCTAATAATGAAGAAGCAATGAATATAGCCATAGAAACTAACCATAAGGTCATACCTGCTCCAGAACCTCCTTGTGCCATTGGCAAGGCGCTTAAAGGCGGGTAAATTGTCCATCCTGCTGCTGCTGGTCCTGCTTCAACAAAAAATGAAGACACCATAATTACACTAGAAATGAAGAATAACCAATAAGATATCATATTTAAAAAGCCAGAAGCCATATCTCGTGCTCCAATCTGTAACGGTATTAACAGGTTACTAAATGTACCACTCAATCCTGCTGTTAATACGAAGAATACCATAATGGTACCGTGAATTGTTACTAATGCTAAATAAATATCTGCATCCATGACACCATCTGGTGCCCAGTCTCCTAATAACGCTTTAAATATTACATTAGGCTCTTCTGGCCATGCAATTTGCATACGCATCATCATTGACATCATTACCCCAATAACTCCCATTATAGTACCTGTAATTAAGTACTGCTTGGCGATCATTTTATGATCTTGACTAAATATATATTTAGTTATAAATGTTTCTTTATGATGATGACCATGATCGTCGTGTGCATCGTGTGTATCTGCGTGTGCTGACATAATCTAATATCCTTTTTTATTTCTTAATTATTAGTAAGAGAATTTTTAAATAGCTTTTGTTCCTTAATCCAAGCATCATACTCTTCCTGAGTTTCAACTATTATTTTCATTTGCATATTATAATGCGACTTACCACAAATTTTATTACATAATAATAAATAGTCAAACTCGTAGCGTTCTAGGGCATCTTCTCCTTTAGCAACTAAAGCTTTACTTTTCTCTACTCTTATTTTATTAATGTTCTGTATTTTATCAATCATCTCTGGTGTTTCACGCATATCTACCGTAGTTATCGTTGGTGTAAAACCAAATTGAGTAATCATACCAGGTACACAATTCATTTGAGCCCTAAAGTGAGGCATATAAGCCGAATGTAAAACATCTTGAGATCTCATTTTAAATAAGACTGGACGACCTACAGGTAAATGTAGTTCACTTGTAATAACATCATCTTTAGCATTTGGATCTGCTTCATCTATACCTAATATATTTGCACGATCTATATCTATCAATCTAACATTAGCTTTTCCTAAAGTATTATCTGCACCAGAATATCTTGCTTTCCAAATAAATTGTTGCGCATAAAGCTCTATAACTATAGGATCGTCTTCAAGGTTAACGTTCATAATGTTATTCCATGTAAACAAACCTTGTATAATCAATCCTGCTAATACGATTACAGGAATAATTGTCCATATTGCTTCTAGCTTATTATTATCTGCAAAAAACACTGCTTTTTTGCCTTTTTCGCCTCTATATTTAAAAGCAAAATAATGTAATAAGTATTGTGTTACTGTTTGAACAAAGAAGATAACAATCATAGAAATGATCATTAAATTATCTAATCCAGGACCATGTTCTGATGCAGAATTTGACATTAGTGGTAGATCACCATATTTTACAAAGCAAATAATAGTGATTACATAAATAAAAATTAAAAAGCCTAACATTAAGTAGCCATTAATCTTATTGTCTGTATCGTTAGCAACTTGGTTGTTTCCTGCTAATTTTCCGCTTTGCGTTAAATCAAATATCTTAACCATTTGCCATATGGCTACTAGGATAAATACTAAAACTAAAATTGATAATAAAGCCGTCATTGTTTGTCGTTCTCTTTATTTATATTTCTTATTAATAATGGAAATGTTCACTTTCTTTAATGAAAGGATTACGTTTTGCGAGTAAAGGATGTTTAGATAATGATGAGAAAACCACAAATATAAATAAACCTGCAAATAATAATATCGCACCTATTTCTGGCAATCCAATAAACCATCTATCTCCAACTGTTGCTGGCATAATCATATTAAATATATCTATATAATGTCCTCCTAAAATCACTAATCCTGCCATAACTACAAACCAAGGAATACGCTTATAATCGCTATTCATTAATAGTAATAATGGGAAAAGGAAATTCATTGCTAACATTCCAAAGAATGGTAATTTATAATCTTCAATTCGCGTTACAAAATAAGTCACCTCTTCTGGAATATTAGAGTACCAGATTAACATAAATTGAGAGAACCATAAATACGTCCAGAAAATACTAATACCGAACATAAATTTTGCTAAATCATGAATATGACTATCATTTACCTTAGGTAATAACCCTTTAGATTTTAAATAGATTGTTATTAAAGCTATAGTTGTAATACCACTAACAAACATACTAGCGAAAACATACCATCCAAATAACGTACTAAACCAATGAGGATCTACACTCATAATCCAATCCCAAGACATCATAGATTCTGTATAAATATAAAACACTAAAAATGCTGCTGATATCCGGAATGATTTTTTAAAGTTTTTATCATCATTAGCCTCATCTTGTGCTAATGAAAATTTTCTAGAAAAGTGCCTGTATAAACTCCACCCTCCAAGAAATATGATTCCTCTAATAAAAAAACCAATTTTATTTAACCATCCCTGTTTAGCCTGTATTAACTCATCATGAGCAATAACCTCTGGATCCAACCAAATAAAAAGATGTTTGTCAGCGAAAAAAGCTATTAATAATACAATAAGACCACCAGGTAAAACATAAGAAGTAATCCCTTCCATGACTCTAAATAAAACTGGAGACCAACCGGCCTGTGCAGCAAATTGTACTGCATAAAAGGCTAATACTCCTAGAGCAATCATAAAAAAGAAGAAAGCAGCAACGTAAATAGCAGACCAAGGTCTATTTGCTATTTGATGTTGTACGTGTTCTACATGTTCTTTATGAGCATCGTGTTGTCCTCTTCCATCTGCTGCATGGTCGCCTGCATGTGCTTTTTCTGTTCCATGTGCCTTTGCAGGATGTGTGTCGTGTGCTTTTGTTTCTTCGCCATGACCACTGCCATGTCCTGAAGCTTCATGAGCTAGTAATGTTTCAACTTCACTAAACGTTTTGTGAGATTGCATAAAACCTACTCCTACAGCTATTGCTCCTAATATAATTAGGACAAAAGAAAGCATTTTTAGTCTATTTGAAAATGTGTACATATCTGTATATAAACTTTATCTAAATCTTATTTTTCTATATCTGCTTTTAACTTCATAACATAAGCAACAACTTGCCAACGTTCTTCTTCGTTAATTAAATTAGCATAGGATCCCATTGCATTTTTCCCGTAGTAAATGGTATGATAAATACTACCTTCTGTAATTGCTCTACCAGCATCACCATAACTAGGAACTCCTAGTATTTTTTCACGTTTCACTAATTTACCTTGACCTTTACCCTTATTACCATGACAAATACCACAGTAAATATCATACATCTCTTTTCCTTTTGCTAAATTAACTTGTGTAGAATCTAATTTACTCTTTACATTCTCTTTAGCAAACAAATAACCTTCGTTAGTATTTTCTACATCAAAAGGTGTATATCCTCTAGGTATTGAACCTTCAGCAGGTAACTGAGCTTCTACTCCATTAGCGAAAGCATCAGATTCTTGATAAGCTTCATAGCCTACAGACTCATACATGTTTGGCATGTATTGATAATTAGGCCTTGAATTCTTATTACAAGCAGTAACTGATATTACAAGAACTGCTATTAGTGTTATTTTAATAAAACTTTTCATCTTATTTAATTAATGCGCTTTATCTACTAGGTTAATTTCTACAGCTCCTGTTCCCTGAAGTAGGTTTTGTAAATCTTCTTCATTACCATGAACTGATATTTCCATTAAGAAATGATCATCTGTTGTTCTAGGATCAGGATTTTCAGCTTTTTTAAATGGCCACATTCTACTTCTTAAATAGAAAGTAATTACCATTAAGTGAGCCGCAAAAAATACAGTAAGCTCAAACATAATTGGTACAAATGCTGGCATGTTTTCTAAATAGCTAAAACTTGGTTTACCACCAATATCTTGTGGCCAATCTTCAATCATGATAAAATTCATCATTAAAACAGCAACACATAAACCTACACAACCGTACATAAATGCAGCAATTGCAATTCTTGTTGGTTCTAAGCCCATTGCTTTGTCTAGTCCGTGAACCGGAAATGGCGTATATATCTCATCGATATGATGTTTAGCGGCTTTAACCTTTTTAACAGCGGCCATTAAAACATCATCATCGTTATAAATAGCGTGAATTACTTTTGAAGCTTCCATATGCTACTTTTTGTTTATTAGTTTTTTAGCTTGTCCTGACCAATCATCACGTTCTGCTCTTCCTGGGAAAGAACCTGTAATGCCATCTAACAAGTCATATTCTTTTTTAGTCATTTTACTTACCTGAAGGAATGAGTAAATACCTAAACCATTTAGTACTTCTTCCATTTTTGGTCCAATACCGCTAACCTTCTTTAAATTATCAGGTTTTTGTGTATTTGGATCAAAAGTTCCTATTCCAGATAGTAAACTATCTAAAGCTTCAGATTTATCTACTGTATCTTCTACTTTTATATCTTCTACTTTCTTAAGACTTGGCTTTTCTTCTATAGCTTTTCTATTCGAAGATGTTCTTTTGTCAGAACCTGTTCCAACGAGACTGTCACCTCTTTCTCTAATGTTTTTATATCGCTGTCCTGAAGATTTCATTATTGTTTTAACTTCAGCTTGGGCGATAACTGGGAATGTTCTCGAGTATAATAAGAATAATACAAAGAAGAATCCTATGGTACCTATGAAAATTCCTATATCAACAAATGTTGGTTGAAACATCGTCCATGATGATGGTAAATAATCTCTGTGAAGTGATGTTACTATAATTACAAAACGCTCAAACCACATTCCTATATTTACTACAATTGAGATCGCAAAAGAGAACATAATACTTGTTCTTAATCTCTTAAACCACATGAACTGCGGTGAAAACACATTACAAGACATCATTGCCCAATATGCCCACCAATAAGGTCCTGTTGCTCTATTCAAAAACGCATATTGCTCATACTCTACTCCAGAGTACCATGCAACAAATAATTCGGTAATGTAAGCCACACCAACTATAGAACCTGTAATCATAATGACTATGTTCATTAATTCGATGTGTTGTACTGTAATATAATCTTCAAGATTACATACTTTTCTCATAATAATAAGAAGCGTATTCACCATTGCAAATCCTGAGAATATTGCTCCGGCAACAAAATATGGTGGAAATATAGTGGTATGCCATCCTGGTATCACAGACGTTGCGAAATCAAAAGATACAATGGTGTGTACAGAAAGTACTAATGGTGTTGCTAAACCTGCAAGTACTAAAGAGACTTCTTCAAAACGTTGCCAATCTTTTGCTCTACCTGTCCAACCAAAACTTAATAAGCTATATATTTTCTTTTGAAACGGTCTAACTGCTCGATCACGTAACATGGCAAAATCTGGTAATAAACCAGTCCACCAGAATACTAGTGATACCGATAAATAAGTAGAAATTGCAAATACATCCCAAAGTAATGGTGAGTTAAAGTTTACCCATAACGATCCAAATTGATTTGGAATAGGTAATACCCAATACGCTAACCAAGGTCTTCCCATGTGAATTATTGGAAATAAACCCGCTTGAAGTACTGAGAATATCGTCATTGCTTCTGCAGAACGGTTAATCGCCATTCTCCATTTTTGACGGAATAGTAGAAGTACTGCAGAAATTAATGTTCCTGCGTGACCAATACCTACCCACCAAACGAAATTGGTAATATCCCAAGCCCATCCAACTGTTTTGTTTAGACCCCAGGTACCGATTCCCGTTGATACTGTGTAAATAATACAACCAATTCCCCAAAGAAAAGCCGCTAATGCGATTGAGAACACAATCCACCATTGCTTATTTGCTTTTCCTTCAACAGGTTTGGCCACATCCACAGTTACGTCGTGGTATGATTTTTCGCCTGTAACTAAAGGTCTTCTAATAGGTGCTTCGTAATGAGACGCCATA
>CALGLR010000029.1 GCA_937959395.1 uncultured Flavobacteriaceae bacterium
GTATTATGAGCGTCTTATCCAGAAGAGTGGTAAAACGGTGGGAGAGCTCTTTAAAAACTATCAGTTGTTCGTGTATGGAGGTGTGAATTATGAACCTTACCGCCGCAAGTTAGAGGACCTGATAGGTATAAGCGTAGATAGTATTGAGCTATACCCAGCAAGTGAAGGGTTTTTTGCCTTTCAAGATACGCAAACAGAGAAAGGAATGCTGCTGCAACTAGACAACGGTATCTTTTATGAGTTTGTAAAAGCAGATGAATTCTTTAATGAAAACCCAACGAGAATAACGCTTAAGGATGTAAAGCTTGACGTAAATTACGTAATGATCATCTCTACCACAGCAGGTCTGTGGGCATATAACATAGGAGATACAGTGATGTTTACCTGTCTTAAACCGTATCGCATTATGGTTTCTGGTAGAATCAAGCACTTTATTTCGGCTTTTGGAGAGCATGTGATAGGTAAGGAGGTAGAGCAGGCCATGCTTGAAGCCTCTGCAGGAACAGATATTAAAGTGACCGAGTTTACCGTAGCTCCGCAGGTGGCGCCACAAGATGGGTTACCTTATCATGAATGGTTTATTGAATTTGAAAACGAACCTAAGGATATTTTTGAATTCGCAAAAAAAATAGACCAATCGTTGCAAGAGCAAAACAGCTATTATTATGATTTAATTTTAGGGAAAGTACTCCAACCATTAAAAATCTCAAAAGTTGAGAAAAATGGATTTCAAGACTACATGAAATCTATAGGAAAACTAGGGGGGCAAAATAAAATACCTCGTTTATCAAATGATCGAAAAATTGTAACGATTTTAAATCATTCGGTATTATCCAAATAGTAGTATATTTGTTCGACAAAATGAACTCGTTTAAACTTTTTGTATTGAAGCGAAAATTAGTAGTTTTGGATTTGGTTGACGGTTTTTTTGAGTTGCATAGCACTGTTATGGAACGAAAAAAAGACTAAAACCAGATACAAAAAGGCAATTTTTTAGCCAATTGAAAAAGTTTAAACGAGTTCAATACTAATTAATGAGGAAAATTAAAAGCCACAAGAGAACAAGAGCACAAGAAAGTTCAAGTGCAATAGAAAGAATGTACATTACAATGAGGCATCTCTTTAATCGGGGATTTTATAAGCCCATGGGTATTTCTGGAGAAACACTTAGAACTTCATTATTGGTATTAAGACCAGAGATATATGGCTCTATTGCAGAAGAAAAAACTGAGTTAAATGGACTTTCTTATGTTATAGATCGTTTACCACATGGCATTGAAGAATGCCGTTTTATTAATTTAACCAGTGATGAAGGTTATGGTAATTCTCATTTCGAAGTCATAATCCCTCCCAAAAGAAGGCGTAATTGCTATAGAATAGATAGCGAGCAAATGAATATTGAAATTACTAGAGGACGTTCAGAAATTTATGATATTCTAACACATTTAACTTTTTTATTTATTGAATCTCATAAAATTAGTGGTCGTATTATTATCGATGATAAAGGAAATACCACAAGAGATTGGATTAAGTTAGAAAAAGTGGTCTTATCTAAAGCGAAACTTACCCAAAAAGAAAGAGAAATAGCGATAACGCACACCGCAAATATATTAGGAAGAACGTTTAATGAAATATTAACTATTTATAAAAACTTTGCGACTAAAACACAACCAGAGCGATTTTTAAACATTATATATTGGCTAGGTAAATTAGCAATTGATGAGGTTGTTCATAATAATAAACGTACAGTAACCTTTAGTCCTGTTTTAAGAGAAAGATTGGGGCATCATATTCATGGAGAAATATGGGCAAATACTATAAAAGAGACACTTAGTAAGAATGATTTACTAGAACGACCAATACATATTATTAGTGCCAATTTGCATAGTGTTATGAATACGCTTTATGCACCGTTGTCACTAAAGAGTTTGACTTCTAAAAAGGATATTTTTGAAGTTTATGAAGATTTGAGTGATAATGATAATGAAAAACTTAGAGATAAAGTAAATCAAAAGGCCTTACAACAAGGCATGATTTATATAAAAGATACATCGGGGACTAACATCGATGTGCAAATTTTTGATACTTCGAAAATAGATTTAAGTAAAACGGACTTAAATATTGCGAAATCTCCTATTAAAGATAAAGGAGAACCAGTTATCTTTGTAATGGATTATGCTTTTGGAGAACAGGCTTATGAAACCATAGACGAATTTTTAAAACCGTATGATTCAGGATCTAAAAAGAAGCATCTTAATGTGGAGTCTATTTCAATAATGGGAAAAGCAGGAATTTTAGAAGGAGGAAAAGGGGATATAATGATTCCTTCTGCTCATATTTTTGAAGGGACCGCAGATAATTATCCTTTTGAAAATGAATTGAGCAAAAAAGATTTAGAAGGTCAAGGAATAGATGTTTATGAGGGCGCAATGATATCTGTACTAGGAACATCTCTTCAAAATAAAGATATTTTGAAGTTTTTTCACGATTCAACATGGAATGTTATTGGGTTAGAAATGGAAGGTGCACATTATCAAAAGGCAATTCAAGCTGCTTCTAAAGTAAGAGGAAGTATTAATCCAGACATAAAAGTAAGATATGCTTATTATGCTAGTGATAATCCTTTAGAAACAGGTAGCACACTAGCATCAGGAGGTTTAGGAACTTCTGGAGTACGACCTACTTATTTAATTACAAGAACTATTTTAAAACAAATCTTTAGATAAACACTATTAATCCAATTGCAATATTATGAGTAACGAATTACCACAAAACAATAATAAGTCTGATGAAGTCGATTTAATTGTTTTTTTTAGTTTAATAGGTAATGTCTTCAATCGCTTTTTAGCATTTATTAGATCTATATTTGGAGGGTTATATTCCATCTTTATAGGAATTGCAAAAGCGGTGTTTTTGAATATAAAGCTTATTTCAATTGTTTTAACGATAGCGATATGTTTAGGATTTGCTATTGATGCATTTAAAAGTAAAGTATATTATTCAGAGATGTATGTTAGACCTTTCTTTGATTCTAAATATGAACTTATAAATACTATCGAGTATTACAATTCTTTAATAAAACTTAAAGATTATGATGAGTTTTCAAAGCAGCTAAATATAAGTCAAGAGGAAGCAGAGTCTATAGTGGAGTTTGAAATTGAAATAGGTCCTGAGACAAAAAATGATCAAATAACAGAGTTTAATAATTTTTTAAAAACATTTGATAGCGTAAGAGCGTCAAAAGCCGAATTTAAGGATTTTCTTGAGAATCGCAATATTTATAGTGCAGATATATATTTAATTAGAGCCAGAGCAAAGCAATATAATATATTTAAAAAACTTGAAAACTCGATAGAGTTAGCAATGCAAAATGATTTCTCTGAAGATTCTAAAAAAGAGAGGGATAGCGTGTTAAGCATAGAGGTTGAAAAACTTAAAAAAACTTTAGTTGAAGTTAGAAGTATGAAGCAAAAATATCTAAATATTTTGGATCTAGAAGCTAACAAGACCTCCATGGTATCAAATTTAGACAATGCATTTGGTTTAAAAGTTGATAAGTCTGACACGAAAGAAGATGAGCTTTTACAGAGAGAAGTGAAACTATTAAACGAGTTAAGTCAAATCAATAAAGAGCTTGTAACTCACAATACAATATTCGATAAAATATCCTCTTTTAAAGAGAAAGGCTTAATTGAGAATATATGGTATAAAAAATTTAAAATAATTTTACCAATTTTAACGTTATGCCTTTTGTGTGTATTTTATTTAACAAATAAATTTTATAATCATACTATTAATTATAAAAGTTAAAATAATCAAGATCGTATATGAGTGATTTAAATAAACAAAAACCTTCTAATGCTAGTGAAGAAGTCGATTTAATTGTGTTTTTCAATTTAATAGGAAACGCTATTAATAGGCTATTTACATTTATAGGCTCCATATTTAAGGCTATATTCTCGGTTTTTATTCATTCCATAAAAATTATAATTCAAAATTGGAAGATCATAGCAGGAGTAATTTTAATTGCTTTTTTATTGGGATATGGCTTAGAAAAAACTAAAAAGCCAGTGTATAGCTCAAGTATGTTAGTAAGACCTTATTTTGAATCCAAATATCAGCTTGTAAATAATATCGAATATTTTAATACGCTTATTAGTAATCAAGATTACAAGACAATTAAAAGTGTATTTTCAATAAATGAAGAGGAAGTAAAGGCGATAAAAAGTTTTGAGGTTAACCCAGGTCCTGAAAGTGATAATGAAAAACTAATAGAATACAAAGCATTTTTAAAAGAAATAGATAGTAATAGTGTTGAGAATTTAAGTTTTGAAGAGTTTATTGATAATAGAGATATCTATTCGGTTGACCTTTTTTTAATAACAGCGCAATCATATAGAAAAGACATATTCTTATCTTTAGAAGATGGTCTAAATGCTTCATTTAGCAATAAATATTCAGAGAAAAAGAAGAAAAAGAGAGACTCATTAATAACAATACAAAAAGAAACAATTAAAGCAAATTTAGAAGAGGTAGCAGCTCTACAAAAAGTGTACATAGATGTTCTAAAAGAGGATGCTGGTTCAAAAAACCCTTCCATTTCTCTTGGGGGTGAAACGCTTTCATTACCAAAAGATAAATCTAATACAAGAGAATATGAACTTCTAGATAAGCAGATACAATTAAGAAATAAACTTCAAAAACTAGACGAAGAAAAGATTGAAGACGATGTGTATTTTGATGTGATATCTAGTTTTCAAAAAACGGGTAATCCAGTAAGTAAGTTAAGAGAAAAATATAGTATTATTTTTCCAATATTTGGATTTATTTTATTAACCTTATTTTACATTTCAAAGAGAATTATTAACTACACTCAAAACTATGAAGACTAATACTCTTTTAGTTACAGGAGGAGCAGGTTTTATAGGATCTAATTTTATACCTTATTTCTTAGAAAGTAATCCTAATACTAAGCTTGTTAATTTAGATAAGTTGACTTATGCCGGAGATATTTCTAATTTGGATGTTGGTTTAAATAATTCTAATTATATTTTTAAAAAAGGAGACATATGTAATAGAACTTTACTTGAAGAACTGTTTAATGTATATAGGTTTGATGGTGTTATTCATTTTGCAGCTGAATCCCATGTGGACAATTCAATTAAAAACCCAGGTGCTTTTATAGAAACAAATATTACTGGTACCTATAATTTACTTGATGTTGCTAAAAACTTTTGGATGGATGGGCCAAATCAAGTCAAAGAAGAATTTAAAAATGCTAGATTTCACAATATTTCTACAGACGAAGTCTATGGAACTTTAGGAAAAACGGGATTGTTTACAGAACTTACACCATACGCACCTAATAGCCCATATAGCGCTTCTAAAGCAGCATCCGATTTTATTGTAAGAAGCTATTTTCATACGTATGGCATGAACGTATTAACTACAAACTGCTCTAATAATTATGGGCCAAAACAGCATAATGAAAAACTAATTCCTACAATTATTAGAAAAGCCATTTCTGGAGAATTAATTCCTATTTATGGCGATGGAAAAAACGTTAGAGATTGGTTATATGTATTAGATCATTGTGAAGGTATTAATCTTGTGTTTTCAAAAGGAAAAGCAGGGGAAACATATAATATAGGAGGACGAAACGAAAAAAATAATTTATACATTGTAGATACTATTTGTGGCATTTTAGATAAAATAAGACCAATCTCTAAATCGTATAAAGAACAAATCACATTTGTTAAGGATAGACCAGGTCACGATTTTAGATATGCCATTGATGCTTCAAAAATTGAAAAAGAATTAGGATGGAACGCCAATGAGAATTTTGAATCGGGTATTAAAAAAACCATAGAATGGTATGTGAAAAAATATGAAAGTAAAAAAAATTAGCACGTTTTGGATTAGTTAATAAGAAGGTTTTTTAATTTTAAAGGTTATATGTAACATTTAAACAACAATATAAACGGATGAAAGGAATTATTTTGGCAGGAGGTTCAGGAACTAGATTGTATCCTTTAACAAAAGTCTTAAGTAAGCAGTTAATGCCTATTTATGATAAACCTATGATATATTATCCTTTATCAACTTTAATGAGTTCAGGTATCAATGAGATTTTAATTATTTCCACACCACAACACTTACCATTATTTAAAGAACTATTAGGAGACGGTGCTCATCTTGGATGTAAATTTGAATATTCGGTTCAAGAAGAGCCTAATGGCTTAGCAGAAGCATTTATAATAGGTGCAGATTTTATAGGAAATGATAAAGTTGCTTTAATATTAGGGGACAATATTTTTTATGGAACAGGTTTAGCCAATTTATTACAATATAACAATGACCCAGATGGAGGTATTGTTTATGCTTACCAAGTTAACGATCCAGAGCGTTATGGAGTCGTAAATTTCGATAAAGATGGTAAGGCGCTCTCAATAGAAGAAAAACCAACAAAACCAAAATCTAATTATGCCGTGCCAGGTGTTTATTTTTATGATAATTCAGTTGTAGAAATTGCTAAAAACATAAAACCGAGTAAAAGAGGAGAACTTGAAATTACAGATGTAAACAGAGAATATCTCAAAAGAGGAAAGCTTAAAGTAAGTATTTTAGATAAAGGTACTGCTTGGTTAGATACCGGGACTTTTAATTCGCTAATGCAGGCTTCTCTTTTTGTTCAAGTAATTGAAGAAAGGCAAGGGTTAAAAATAGGAGCTATCGAAGAAGAGGCATACAAAATGGGATTTATTTCAAAACAAGAATTAATAGATTTAGCAACACCTTTGCTTAAAAGTGGTTACGGAGAACATTTATTAAGTTTAGTAAAACAAGAATTTAACTAGATGACAGCAATAGAGACTTCATTAAAAGGCTGTTTTATATTAGAGCCAAAAGTTTTTGGTGACGAGAGAGGCTTTTTTTTTGAAAGTTATAATAATTTGTTTTTTAATAACTTAATAAAAGATTCTGTAAGTTTTGTTCAGGATAATGAATCGTATTCTAATAAAGGAGTTTTAAGGGGCTTACATTATCAAAAAGGAGATTATGCTCAAGCAAAACTAGTTAGGGTAACTAAAGGCGAGGTTTTAGATGTTGCAGTAGATTTACGTGAAGCCTCTCCCTCATTTTTACAATACGAAGCTATTATATTGTCTGAAGAGAATAAAAAACAATTATATATTCCTAGAGGTTTTGCTCATGGTTTCATTGTTTTAAGTGATGTTGCTCTATTTAATTATAAATGCGATAATTATTATAATAAAGATTCTGAAGGAGGCATTATATATAATGATCTTACTTTGGATATAGACTGGAAACTAGATTCAAAATCATTTATAATTTCAGAAAAGGATAAGATACTACCAACGGTTAAAGAATTATTCAATGTATAAAATATTAGTCACTGGAGCAAACGGACAATTAGGGCTTTGTTTAAAAGAATTATCAGAACTAAATAAAACATTATTTTTTACTTTTTTAACAAAGGAAGAATTAGATATTACAAATGAAAAACAAATTAAGAATACATTTGTAAATAGTAATTTTGATTATTGTATTAATTGTGCAGCATATACTGCAGTAGATAAAGCTGAAGAGGATAAAGAAAAAGCTTTTTATGTCAATGTTATGGGAGTGAGGTATCTTTCTCGAATATGTAAAAATTTTAATACTATATTAATTCATATATCTACAGACTATGTCTTTGATGGTGAGAACAATAGACCATATAAAGAGACAGATATTACAAATCCAATTTCGGTATATGGTCTAACAAAATTACAAGGAGAAAAAGAAGTAATGAGCAACACAAATGCCTATTTCATAATAAGAACTTCCTGGTTATACTCAGAATATGGTAGTAATTTTGTAAAGACGATACTAAATCTTTATCATAAAAAAAAAGAACTAAAAATTATTAACGATCAAATAGGGACACCAACTTATGCTAAAGATGTTGCTAAAATATTATTGGATATAATTAAATTAAAAAACACTAATTTTGGTGTTTACAATTTGAGCAATGAAGGTGTTGCTAGTTGGTATGATTTTGCAAATGCTATTTTTGAATTAAAGGATATAAAAATTGATATAAAACCAATATCTACTGAAAGTTATCCAGCATTAGCAAAAAGGCCTTTCTATAGTGTTTTAGATAAAGGTAAAATAAAAAATAAGCTAGAAGTAGAAATACCATATTGGAGAGAAAGTTTGAAAAAGTGTTTAGATAAAATCGATTAGAATTAAATAGATTATGAATAAAACAATAGCCATTATAGGTTTGGGTTATGTAGGATTACCACTAGCTGTTGAATTTGCGAAGAAATACAAAGTGATAGGCTACGATATTAATACAAACAGAGTAAATACTTTAAATAAAGGACATGATAACACATTAGAAGTCAGTGATGATATCTTGAATTCAGTTTTAAAGAGCCAATCAAAAAAAGGTTTAAAACTTACTTATGACTCTCAAAATATTTCAGATTGTAACATTTATATCGTTACGGTCCCTACGCCGGTAGATAAAAATAATAGACCAATATTAACCCCTTTAATTAAAGCCTCTGAAAACATAGGGAATGTTCTTAAAAAAGGAGACATAGTAATCTATGAATCTACTGTATATCCTGGGGCAACAGAAGAAGAATGCGTGCCAGTGTTAGAATCTGTGAGTGGTCTTAAATTTAACGAAGATTTTTATTGTGGCTACTCTCCAGAAAGAATAAACCCAGGAGATAAAGAGCATACTGTCGCTAATATTAAAAAAGTTACTTCTGGATCTACACCTGAGATAGGAGAAATAATAGATGATTTGTATTCTTCGATTATAACAGCAGGAACTCATTTAGCACCTACAATTAAAGTTGCAGAGGCGGCTAAAGTTATTGAAAACGCTCAACGAGATATTAATATTGCTTTTGTAAATGAATTAGCAAAAATATTTAATAAGTTAAATATTGACACCCATGCAGTTCTAGAAGCAGCATCAACAAAATGGAATTTTTTACCTTTCAAGCCTGGCTTAGTGGGTGGCCATTGTATAGGTGTTGACCCTTTTTATTTAGCTCAGAAAGCTCAAGAAGTAGGTTACCATCCTGAAATAATTTTAGCGGGAAGAAGGTTGAATGATTCAATGGGAGAATTCGTAGCTACTGAAGTATTAAAATTAATGGTACAAAATGATATTACTATTAAAAATGCTAATGTTTTAATGTTAGGAATTACATTCAAAGAAAATTGTCCCGATATAAGAAACACAAAGGCAATCGATGTTTATAAAGCATTAAAGTCTTTTAATATGAAAGTTGACATATTTGATCCCTGGGCTTCAAATAAAGAGGTTTTAGATGAATATAATGTAAGTATTTTAAGCGAAATAAATGAAACTTATGATGCGATCGTTCATGTGGTATCTCATAAAGAGTTTTTAAGTATCGATTTAGATAAAATGAAAAAACCAATAGCAATAGTTTATGATGTAAAAGGAAGCCTACCTAAGGATAAGATTAACGGAAGGTTATAAATTTTATATGAACCAAAGAAAAATAATAATAATTGGTTTAATACTAATAACCTTTGGAATAAAAAGCTTCTCGCAAAACGGAATGGTTAAAGCTGATAATGACTACATAATAAAGTCGTATTTGAGTACCTCTTTGTGGGAAAAGCGAGATATATATGATGCTGGGCACTTTTTAATGGTACCCTTACACTATAGTTTTATAAAAAAGGATGAAGACTTAAAGTTAAGTTTTACGAATTTTTTCGAAATGTTTCTTTGCTCTTACAAACAATCTTATGTAAATAACCATAATAATCTTCAAAGATTACAATTTTCTTACTTAATAAGTCAATATTTAAAATTACACTTAAAGTATGATAGTAGAAATTATACTAATTTTGAGTATAAGTTATTAAATTTTTTAAAAGAAGAGATAAATTATTTTTGGACAGAAGCTAAGGCAAATAACTGGAAATACTCAGCATTTATTAAGTACCAATTTATAGGTTTTAAGGATAGAATAAATTGGAAATTGAATACTAGATTGCATGATGATCTAGATTTTTATAGAGCAATAATTGATGAAGAAAAGTTTTTGATTGCTATAGCGTCAGATCTTAAATTCATTTATAGAAAGAATAATAAAGAAATTTTAACTAATAATGAAATAAACCAAATAGACTCGATAGTTAAAATAGGATTTAATATTTTTTATAATAGAGTTTCTCCTAAATTTGATGAGTTTGTTTTTCAAAAAGGGTTTTGGTCAAAACACAGAGATTTTAAATATGCTGGTTGCGAAACTATTAAATGTATTGATGCTGGGGCTAATAGAATTTCAAATATATCCGAGGATACATCACATTCATTACGTTTACCTTTATTAATTCGTTCTTTAGAGGATGGTGTCGAATTGATTGAAAATAAGAAATATTTTGCAACGTTAAGAGGCAAATTAATATCTCAATTATTAAATAAAGTTATTCAAAAAAAAGAAAACAGTAATTGTTTTTATCCTACTAACTATTTAGACGGAAATAATGGTTATTATAGATATAATTATGAGACACATAAAAATGAAGGGTATGGCCCTTATGAATTATCAGAGACATTTAAACTTGGTTGGTGGGCGTTTCTTGATGATAAGAGAATTAGCCGTTTATATAAAAAAATAAGTTCTAATTTAAAGAATAAAAGGTCGTGCGAATTTATATATAAAGACAAGACAAAAAGGGAAAGACACCCTATTATTGTTAATCGTTTTAACAATAATTTATATCTTTTAATTACTAGTATGTCCAGTGAATTATTATTAATTGGTAAATAATAGACTTTGAAACTTTTAAATTTACAAACAGAATATTTCAAAAATATTTTTAATCAAGCAATTTTAGTTTTTATTGCTCAGCTTATACCTATTTTATTTAGCCCAATAATAACGAGGTTGTACGACGAGAATGCAGTCGCTGAAATTACAGGATTAGTTAGCTTTAGTAGTATATTATTGGTTTTTTCCTCACTTAAAATAGAAAATGCAATTGTATTAGAAAAAGATCAGGACAAAGCTAAGGAGGTTGTGTTTTTGACAATAATATTGACTTTTATATATACAATATTAATAATTTTAGGTATTTCAATTTTTGAAAAAAAAATAGCAGAGGTATTTAAAATAAATACAATAATTAAATACATTCCTTTGTATATATTGTCATATTCTTTGCTTAATATTCTTAATTTTTGGTTTGTAAGGCTAAAAAAATTTAAATTAAAAGCTTTTTCTAAACTCATAGAATCAATAACATACATCTTGTTTTTAATAGTCTTGTTCAGTGTTATTGGATATAATGAATACGGTTTGGCATTAGGGAAAATTCTGGGAGTACTTATAGCATTTATAATTTTATATAAATATTCTAAGTTAAAATTAAAAAAAATATCTATTAAAAACCTTAAGTCTCTTTTAATAAAATACAAGGATTTTCCTATTCACAATGCCCCATCCAATTTTATTAATGTAATTGGATTACAATTATTAGTAGTTTTTATTGGCGCATATTTTTCAAAAGAAAATTTTGGCTTTTTTGGATTAGCAAATATGGTGATACTATTACCGATATCTTTTATCTCACAAAGCGTAGGAAGTATTTTTTTTCAAAAGATAAGTGAAAACTTTATTTCAAATAATTTTAAGCAAATAAATAAAGTGTTTTTTCAAACATTATTATTGCTAATTGCTATTGCAATTCCTATTTTTTTTATTATATTTTTCGGAAGCGAGTATATTTTCTCAATAGTTTATGGCGAAAACTGGTTGATGTCTGGAAAGATAGCTAAAATGCTGGCTGTAGTTTTTTTATTTCAAATGGTAGTTAGCCCATTAGGAATTTTACTGATTGCAATTGACAAAGTTAAAATAAACGCATATTGGCAGTATGGAAGATTTATTTTTATGGCAATATTTATGTTCATATTATTGAATGAGTTTAAAGTCTCATTTTTATCTTTTATAAACTACTATAGTTATGCTTTAGCTTTTGTATATATAGTATACCTTATAATAATGATTGTACAAATTAGAATTTTATTAAGATGAAGTTAATTAATACTAAGCATTACCTTGAGGTTTATTATTTATTAATCTCACTAGTTTATTTTCTTTCTACAAAGAATACATGGTTTTTTAGAAAAATTAATCAAAAAAAAGGATTAATCTTTGAATTTGATTTTTTTAAATATTTTTTCGTTTCTATTTTAGTTTTTTTCACAATAAGACTTTTCAAAAAGAGTAATCTTGAGAGTTTTAGCAGAAACATTTTAGGTATAGTATTGCTTATAGATTTCATTCCGAGTTTAATATTTTTTACTAGTGTTTCGAACTCTGATTGGCGAATTTATTTTTTTCATATACTTTTGTTTTATTCTTTGTTTTTTACCTTAAAATTTAGATTTTCTATTAATTTAAATGTTATAAATAAAAAACAAGCCTTGTATCTTTTATTAACGATTTCTTTAATTGGTGTTTTACCATATTTGAGATACATTTCTTACATAGATTTAAAAAACCTTCTTTTAAAAGATATATATGTTACTAGGTTGAAATTTAGAGGTTTATTTGATACCTATTCTGGATATACTCATTCTTGGTTTACAAGAGTAATAATTCCAATAATTTTTGTTCTGGCTTTAAAGTATAAAATGAAAATGATAGCATTGTTAAATACAATAATATTACTTTTCTTATATCTCATGGGGGCAGTAAAATCTGTTCTATTAGGAAGTCTGTTAGTCGTTATTTTTTATTTTATTCCGAGAGAAAAAATTTTACCAATGCTTACAAGAGGTTTGATTGTATTGCTATTAATAACAATATTTACCATTCCATTTGAAATAGATGATCGAAATTTTTTTGGTGTCATAGTCTTTAGAAGGATGATGTTTTTACCTAGTGTTTTAGACTATTGTTATTTTGATTTTTATAATGAAAACTATCTATATTGGTCTAACAGCTTTCTTAAAGGTATTATTGAATATCCATATGACTTTTCTTCTCCCAGGTTAATAGGGGAAATATATTTTGATAAAGAGGAAATGGCAGCAAACAACGGACTGATTTCCGATGGGTTTTCCAATGCTGGTTTTTTAGGCGTTTTTATTACTTTTTTTATTTTCAATTTATTTGTTTTTATAATCAAAAACTGTAATGTAGATAGTAAGTTTTTTGGTGTTTATTTTTTTATTCTTTATGCTTTTTTAACAACTGCAATATCTACAGTACTAATAACACACGGAGGGCTATTACTCCTTTTAATTACCTTTCTATTATTAAGAGAAAGAAAAACACAGTATTAATGTATAAAGTTGTTCATATATCAACAGTTCACCCTAGAAGGGATACTCGTATTTTTTATAGGGAATGTGTTAGTTTAAGTAAAAAAGGATATCAAGTGATATTAATAGTCGCAGATGGTTTAGGCAAAGAAAATTTTGAAGAAGTAAATATAATAGATATAGGAAAATCTAAGAACAGAATAGAAAATTTTGTCAGCGGATATTTAAAAATTTTAAAAATTTTAAATGAATTAAAACCAGATTTAGTTCATTTTCATGATGCAGAATTAATGATAGTAGGGAAAGCCATTCAAAGAAAAGGAATTCCTGTTTTTTATGATATACATGAAAATGTTGCGGCTCAAATTTTGGATAAAGCACATATGTCTAGATATTTAAGAAAGCCTTTCCATTATATCTATAGAATAGTAGAGAAATTAGTAATAAATAGTTTTCATTTGATTTTAGCTGAAGAGTCCTATAAATCAATCTATTTATCCAAAGGAAAATCTATAACTGTTGTTTTGAACCTCCCAGAAGAAGATTCTTTTGCACAATTTATAAATGAAAAAAGAACAGAAAACGGAATTTTTTATATTGGAGGGATTTCTAATGAAAGAGGGTTAGATGTAATTATTAAAGCTTTGCATATCCTTAAAAAGCGAAAAGTTAATTTTTTTATGCATTACGTAGGAGCTATAACTGAAAATGATTTATTGAAAATCAATATTAAAGAAATAAAAGAAAATATTAAATTTTATGGTAGAATGGATTTGATTGAAGGATACGCTTTATCAAAAAAATGTAAAGTTGGTTTAGCAGTTTTGAAGCCTATTAAAAACTATGTAAAGTCTTATCCAACAAAAATATTCGAATACATGTCAATTAAATTACCTGTGATTACATCAAATTTTGAATTATATAAGAATGTTGTTGAAAAATATAAAAGTGGTTATTGTATAGATCCAATTTCTTCTGAAGAATTAGCCGATAAAATAGAAATCCTTCTTAAAGATGAAAATCTTGTAAAAAGAATGGGAGAAAATGGAAAAAAAGTCATAACCGAAAAGTTTAATTCAAAATCTGAAGAGTTAAAATTATATGAGATTTATGAAGATGTTTTAAAAACGACAAAAAACAGTTTATGACTTTAAAAGATTTAATGTTGAACAAAGTCAATATTAAGGTTTTTACTTTTTTATTTATTCTTATGTTGTTTTCTGATTTTTTTATGAAGTTAAATAACATTAATGGTTTTGTTCCGCCTTATAGGTACAGTGGTGTTCTAAAAATACTATTTGAGGTATATCTATTTCTTTATATTATTCAAAAGAAAGTAAATAAGCCCTTTATTTATCTCTTACTAATTTTAATTAGTTGTTTCTTCATTGGGCAATATTTCTTAGTAAAAAATTCAATTTTTCAAGGCGATTTATTGGAAGAAGTTTTAAAAGGAGATATTTATCATTTAAATAAATATATATTTATTGTTTTATTTATAGTGATAATAAAAGACCATTTTTACAACTTAGAAATTTCTAAGACAGTTTTTAAAGCAATTATTTTTATATTAAGTATAAACTCGGCTTTAATTTTAATTGGGTTAGCATTTGATATTAATATTTTTAAATCGTTTCCAGGAAGCACTAGATTTGGATATTCGGGTATGTTTAGTAAATCTGGTGAAAGTGTATTGTTGTACTTATTGATTCTTATTTTTTTTTATATGCGTTTTCTAAAAGGGGCAAGTATTTTACCAGTTGTTTACTTTTTATTTATAGCATTACTCTCTGGAAAGAAAATAGCATTTTTAATTTTACCATTATTTTATTTGGTTCATTTCTGTATAAAATCTAAAAATAGAATATTTTTTAGGTTTTTTGGAGTCTTTATTTTGACAATTACCTTTTTGTTTAAGAAAGCGATCATTGAATTTTTAGTTAATTATTTGCCTTTTTGGCAACCATTACTTAAAAAGATGGGGTTTTGGACGATTATTTTTTCTACACGAAATTTAAATTTTAATCGGACTTTAAGTTTTATTAGTGAGTATTGGTCTCCAGCGAACTATTTTTTTGGAGGAACGGATTATAATTACTTAAAAATAGAAATAGATCCTTTTGATTTGTTTGTTTTTTTTGGAGCTATTGGAAGCCTTGCTTATTTAGCTTTTATTAGAAAATATTTTTTAGTACCTATAGAAAATAAAAAAGTAAAATTATTAATTATGGGCTATATTTTAATAGGAATGATATATGGAGCTTTTTTGTTTAATATAATTTTGATGAGTTCACTATATTTATTTATTATTTATTATAATTCATTAGAGAAAGAATAGTTAATATTATAATAGATTATTTATATGCGAAGCGTAAAAATTCTAAAAGAGAATTATCAACAATATTTATTTTTGTTACTTTCTTTTAGCTTACCATTATGGCAAAGATTATCAACTATTATACTTCTAGTTTTAGTATGTCTATCTCTGTTAAAAATAAGGAACATACACTATAATAAAGACTTCTTACCATTATTTACATTATATTTTATTTATATAATTTCCGAAGTTATACATCCTCCAATAAATTTTGATGTTTTTGAGATGAAGTCTTCTTTATTAGCTTTACCATTAGTTCTCATGTTAAATAAACCCCATAAGGGAGAGATAAGGAAATCATACAAATTTTATGTGTTTGGGATCATTGTAGCGTGTTTTTTTTGTTACATAAATGCAGCAATATCATCAATATCTTTTGAAAATGGTTTTGAGTTTAAAAATCAAGTAGTTAACCATATTAATGATAGTTTCTTAGAATCTTCTGTATTCGGAGGAAATCATTTTTTTGGAAATTATTTTTCAATATTTCATCAAACTGTATATTTTTCTATTTATTTGAATATTGCTTTACTTATAGTACTATTCACAGACATATTTAAAAAAACATTTAAATATGTCTTTATTGTCTTTGTTTTCATAGTTATCTTTCAAGTATCTAATAGAGTAAATATTATTTTATATTTATTTGTCATCATCTATTGGATATTTTTTACTATTAAAAAAGATAAGACAAAATTCTTAATTCTTAGTTTTTGTTGTTTATTAGGTCTATTAATATTGTTTTTTAATCCTAGAACAAATAAGCTATTCCGTAACGTCATGGATACAGAATTATTTTTAGATAGAGAATCTGAAGATAGCTTTGGAACTAGATTATTAGTTTGGGATGCTTCTTTATCAATAATAAAAGATAATTTTATTAAAGGTGTAGGGGTTTCAAATACTTATAAAATACTTAAAAAAGTATACAAAGAAAAAAGATATGTCGTTCCTTTTAGAAATAGACTAAATGCTCACAATCAATATTTTCAAATAACAATTGAATGCGGTATAATAGGTTTATCAGTTCTTTTTCTTGTATTAAGAAAATTATTAAAGTCAAAAAAAAGATATAAATTATTAAATATTGGTTTTTTGGTTTTGATAATTATTAATTTTTTATTTGAATCTGTTTTTAGTCGATATTCAGGATTAGTTTGTTTTGCTTTTTTTTATTGTACTTTACTTTATTTAAAAAAAGACAGTATTGTAGATAAGAATTATTTTTCAGAATAAATTAATTCAACTTCTTTTCTACTTAATGCTCTATCAAAAAACCTGAAATCATCATAATCACCAGAAGTATAAAACTCTTTGTGAGGAGTTTTACCAATTAAAACAGGAGTATTATATTCATTTACTTCGCCAGATATTTTGCGTTCTCCAACTGATTTTCCATTAACATATAAAATCATTTTAACTCCATTATAAGTACCTGTTATATTATACCATTGATCAGGTACCCATGCATTCTCTTTAGTTTTTACATGATGAAATTTACCATTAATAGAAAGTCCAAATTTAAAAATTCCTGGAGACTTGTGGTATAAATTACCTGTTGCACTAATTAAATATTGACAATAAGGGGCTTCAGGGCCTTCAAACCCTTTCCATACCAAACTGTTTTGTCCTACACCTTTAAAACTATCAGGCTTATACCAAATAGAAATTGTCAAAGCTTTTTTAGAGTTAATTTCATCGATATTATCAATTTCAATAAAATCACTAATACCATCTAAGAATAGACAGCTTTTATCTTTATTAAATCTATCGTTAGTATATTCTCCAAAAATATCAGATACTTTGAGTTGATCATTTCGACCATCTACTTTTAAGTGAAAAGTTTCATTTTTAATAGAAATAGTTTTTCTTACAGAGTTCTGTGTTTGTTTTTTATTATTTTTGTTTGAATTTTCAGAATTATTCTTACATGAGACAAAAATTAATAAACATAAGATAAAATAGTTTTTCACTTTATAGAGTTGTTTAAAATCAAAGATATCATTTATAAATTCTTTTTTTTAAATTTCAATTTGTTTTTTAAGAGTAATTTATTAATTACTTTTGCTATAGGAAAAAAGAATCGTATTACAGGCCAATAATGTTTTACAAGAGATAAACAATCATGAATGAAAAAATATCAATTATTATTCCTGTTTTTAATGAGGAAAAATATATTGAAGACTGTATTAAATCTGTAATAAATTTTAAGTATCCAAAAGAATTTTTAGAAATTATTTTTGTAGACGGAAATAGCGATGATGATACCGTAAAAATTATTAAAAAATACGTTGAAAATGATGGTTTTATAAAAGTTATTTTTAATGAAAAAAAAATAGTACCAATTTCTATGAATCTCGGGATAAAAGAGGCTAATGGTGATTACATATGTAGAATTGATGCTCATGCAAAATACCCGGAGGATTATATTTTTAAACTTTTGAAATGGAGTAAAAAATTGAATGCAGATAATGTGGGAGGTGTCTGTTTTACAGATGTCAAATCTAATACATATACAGCTAGAGCAATAAAGTTTGTTATGTCTGATAAGTTTGGAGTAGGAAATTCTTTATTTCGTATAGGAACAAATAAACCAATTGAAGTAGACACTGTCCCTTTTGGTTTTTATAAAAGAGAGGTTTTTAATAAAATAGGGTTATATGATGAACGATTGGTCAGGGTTCAAGATTTAGAGCTAAATAAACGTTTAAAAAAGAATAATGGTAAAATATTTTTAATACCTGATGTTGAGTGTACTTATTTTCCAAGAGAAAACCTTAAATCTATTTATAAAAATAGATTTCAAACAGGCCGTTGGGTCATTTTAGCTTCATATCTTACAAATAGTTTAAAGAGTATAAGTATAAGACACTTGGTCCCTTTAATCTTTAGTTTAAGCATTATATTATCTTTAGTTTTAGCTGGATTTCATGTTTTCTTTTTGTTTTTTTGTTTTTTTTTACTAGTTTTTTACAGTATTTTATTATTTACAAGGGCATTAGTGATAAAAAAATTTTTTATATTAAGTATAAATATTTTAATTGCATATTTTGTTGTTCATTTTTCATACGGATTAGGTTCTCTTAAAGCAATATTTGAAATTCCTTTTATGAATAAAAAGAAATAAAATATAATTCTGACAAGGATTGGTTTTTAATCATAAGTTTGAGCTTGTTTTTAAGAAGAAAAAAGTTATGAAATCTAGAGATTTTAAGCGAGAGATGTAAGAGTATAAATTATTTTTTAAGAATTATAGATATGAGTAAGGTTTTTTTAACAGTAACAGCACATCCAGATGACGAGATTTTAGGTTTTGGAGCTAGTACTTATGCTTTGTCTCAGAAAGGGCATAAAGTTTATAATTGCATTTTATCTGGAAATGTGGATGCTAGATTATATAGACCAGAAGTAGATACCTTGTACAAAAACACCTGTGAAGCTCAAGAAATTGTTGGTGCAGAAAAACCAATATTAGGAAATTTTCCAAACATTAAATTTAATACAGTTCCCCATCTTGAACTCGTACAGTTTATTGAAAAAATAATTCAAGAAGTACAACCAGATTATATTTTCACACACCATCCTTCAGATTTAAATAATGATCACTTGCATACCTCTAGAGCTTGTCAAGCAGCATCGCGTTTATTTCAAAGAAGAAAAGATGTAAAACCAATAAAAGGGTTATACTTTATGGAAATTCTATCTTCTACAGATTGGGCATTTCCAAGTAATACCTCACCTTTTTTAGCAAACACATTTATAGAGTGTGGTAAAGAGGCACTAGAGAAAAAAGAAGAAGCGTTAAATGCTTATGAAGGTGTTATGAGACCTTTCCCGCATCCTAGATCTAATGAAATCTTAATGGGGTTAGCGGCTCTTAGAGGGGGGCAATCTGGAACTAACTATGCTGAGGCTTTTCAAGCAGTATTTCAAATTTTAGAGATTGAATAAATGTATAGATTAATTATAAAAAGAAGTATAGATATTATTGCTTCATTGTTTATAATATTGGTTTTTTCCCCACTTTACTTAATTGTTGGATTAATAATATACTTACAAGATTTTGGCAACCCAATTTTCAGACAAAAAAGAGTAGGAATAAATGAAAAACCATTTACACTTATGAAATTTAGGAGTATGCCTATTAATACCAAAAATGTGCCTTCTTCACAAACTAAAGAGCTAAAAGTGACGCCATTTGGAAAATTTATTAGAAGAAGTAATCTCGATGAATTGCCACAATTAATTAATATATTTATGGGGGATATGAGCCTAATAGGCCCCAGACCAGGTCTACCTTCTCAAATCGATTTAGTGTCGTTAAGAAAAGCTCAAAATGTGTACTCTACAAAACCAGGCCTTACAGGTTTAGCTCAAGTAAATGCATTTGATAATATGCCAAATGAAAAAAAAGCAGAATGGGATGGCGTTTATGTTAAAAATATAACCTTTATTAAAGATGTTAAAATAGTACTTAAAACAATTGTTTATTTAACTAAAAAACCGCCAACATACTAAACTATGAAATTTGCCTTTGTTACCTGTGTCCAAATAGGATTAAGTTGTATGGAATCTATTTATCAAAATAGTGGTAAATTAGATTTAATAATAACTATTCCAGATGAAAAAGCAAAAAAGAAATCTGGAAGAGTATATGTTGATGATTTTGCAAAAAAGCATAACATTTCAGTTTTAAAAACGAATCATATTAATGATAATGAAGCCATAGAGGCTATAAAAGAACATGAAATAGATTGGTTATTTATTATTGGCTGGTCGCAAATTGCCTCAGAGAATGTTATATATGCTCCTAAACTTGGCGCTATTGGTGCGCATCCAACATTATTACCAGAAGGAAGAGGAAGAGCAGCAATTCCATGGGCTATAATTAAGGGATTAAAGCGTACTGGTGTTACTTTTTTTAAAATGGATAAAGGCGTAGATACAGGTTTAATCCTTGGTCAAGAAGTCATAGAAATTAATGAAAAAGAAACGGCTAGAACACTTTATAATAAAGTAAATTTGGCTCATGAAGATTTCATTAAAATTCTATATGAAAAATTAAAAAATAATGAGGTAGTAGCCATAAAACAAGACGACAGAAAAGCAACATATTGGGAAGGTAGAAGGCCAAAAGACGGTGAACTAAATAAATCGATGACTATGAGTTTAGTAGATAGGTTAGTAAGGGGTACAACAAAACCTTATCCTGGAGCCTATTTTATTAATGACGACGCTAAAGTTATTATTTGGGAAGGAAAAACATCTAAAGAAAAAATTAAAAATGATTCATTTTTTGAACTTATACTTTTAGATGGCTATTATTATGCTACAAACTTTGAAAGAGAATTAATTGTTGACTAATACTCAAAAAAAAATAAAGCGAAGTTTTGATATTGTTTTTTCAATAATAGCTTTGTTATTTTTAGGTTTCATTATAATTATATTAATAATTACATCTAGAATAATATTTAAAGAATCGGGAATCTTCAAGCAAACAAGAATTGGATTTGGAGGCAGATCGTTTATTATTTATAAAATAAAATCTATTTCAACAAAATCGACAAGCAAAAAAATAGTAAGTCAATACAGTACATTTATTAGGTATACTAAATTAGACGAGATTCCGCAATTTTATAATGTTTTAATTGGAGATATGAGTATCGTTGGTCCAAGACCAGATATAAAAGGCTTTGCCGATGAATTAAAAGGTGAAGATTCGATAATCTTAACCGTTAAACCTGGAATTACTGGCCCAGCTTCAATTCATTTTAAGAACGAAGAACAGTTATTATTGAATCAAAATAACTCAAACCATTATAATTTAAATGTAGTTTGGCCCAAAAAAGTTGAAATTAATAAAATTTATATAAGAGAGTATTCTTTTTTTAAAGACTTATATTATATTTTTAAAACAATATTTTAGTACTTTAAATGTCAAAAATACCATTATCATCATCTCATTTAGGCGGAAATGAACTTAAGTTTGTTAACGATGCTATTCGAAAAAATCAAGTGACTACCTATGGAGAAAATGTAAATAATTTTCAAAATGATTTAGAAAATTATTTAAATAATGATGTTTACATAGCTTGTTTGTCTTCTGGAACATCAGCAATTCATTTAGCTTTAGTACAGTTAGGTGTTGGATTAAATGATGAAGTTATTTGTCAAAGTATGACATTTTCAGCTTCTGCAAACCCAATTAAATATCAAGGCGCAATACCTGTTTTTATTGACAGCGAGTTCGATACATGGAATATGTGTCCAAAACATTTAGAAACAGCTATTAAAGATAGAATAAAGAAAGGAAATATCCCTAAAGCTATAATCATAGTTCATTCATACGGTATGCCAGCCAAAATAGATGATTTATTACAAATAGCGAATAAGTATGATATTCCTGTAATAGAAGATGCTGCTGAAGCTTTAGGATCAACTTACAAAGGTAAAAAGTGTGGAACCTTTGGCGATTTTTCTATATTATCTTTTAACGGAAATAAAATTATTACAACTTCCGGTGGAGGCGCAATGGTTTGTAGGAGCAAAGAAGATAAAGAAAAAACTATATTTTATGCAACCCAAGCAAGAGATAAAGCAGCGCATTATGAACATACTGCAATAGGATACAATTACCGTATGAGTAATATTAGCGCAGGTATAGGTAGAGGCCAAATGGAAGTTTTAAATAAGCATATTGCTCTTCGTCGAAAGATGAATGCTTTTTATTTAGATCTTTTTAAAAAGATAGATGGTATAACAGTAATGCAAGAATTGAATAAAGACTATTATTCTAATTTTTGGTTAAGCTGTATTTTAATTGAAAAAGAAAAAACAGGATTTACTGCAGAAGAGCTCAGGTTAGCACTAGAAAAAGAAAATATAGAATCAAGACCACTTTGGAAACCAATGCATTTGCAGCCTGTATTTAAGGATTGTGATTATTATGGCAATGGTGAAAGTGAAAACTTGTTTAAAAAGGGATTATGTTTGCCAAGTGGATCTAATTTGTTGAATAATGATATTGAAAGAATTGGTAATGTAATAAAAGGGTTCATCCACCTTTATATTTAATATTAAATAGTTTAAGAATACTTATATTATTGTATTTTGGGATATAATTAAGATATTTGTGGGATAATTATACGCTTAATGCTCAAAAAAATAAATCAAGCAATACTTCAAGTACTAGAATCTAGTCGTAAAAAAATAGATTTTAAGAGGATAAACTATTTGCCGAGATGGGCAATACTTTGTTTTGATTCTGCTATACTTATAATAGCATTAGTGTTCACAAAAATAATAATAAGTAATATTCAACACATTGCCTATTATTCTTTTTTACCATCAAAACAAGAATATATTATTATTTTTATAAATGTATTATTCTTTATTCTTTTCAGAACTTATGCGGGCTTAATTAGACATTCTACTTTTATAGATGCGATAAAGTTTTTTTTAGCGACATTATCAACCTTATTAACGATTCTAGTAATATACTATGCTTATTTTATTTTTACTGAAGAAGAATGGTTCATGCTACCAGAATTATTTGTGTATTCTGTAATATCCTTTTGTGGTCTGTTTTTATTTAGAATTTTAGTAAAACAAGTTTTTGATGTTTATTTTAATTATGTAAATGTAGACTCTCAAATTAATGTATTAGTTTATGGTACTGGGGAGAATGCAATAGCAATAGCAAGTGCATTGCGTTCTGAAAAACCATTAAGATATCGAGTTTTAGGTTTTGTAGATAAAGTAGGTAAAAATAAGAGTAAGGAAATATTAGGATTACCAATTATATACCCTAAAAGAAAAACAGCTGTAATTTTAAGAGCTTATCAAGCTCAAGCTTTAATTCTTGCAGACAATTCATTAACTAAAGAAGAAAGCATATCTATTGTAGATAATTGTTTAGAATATAATTTTAAAGTATTTAGAGCGCCATTACTATCAGATATTGAAAGTAATAAAAGTCTATCTAATCAAATTCAAAAAATTCAAATTGAAGATATTCTTGGAAGAGAGCCTATTAAATTAGATAATAAATTAGTAGCAAAAGAGATTTATAATAAATGCATATTAGTTACTGGAGGAGCTGGTTCAATAGGAAGTGAAATAGTAAGACAAGTAGCAAATTACAAACCAAGTAAATTAATTATTTTAGACCAAGCTGAATCTCCTCTCTATCAAATTCAATTAGAAATAAAGCATAACTTTCCTAATTTATCCTTTGAAGCAGTAATTGCAGATGTTAGAAACCCTAAGATTATTGAGGATATATTTTTAAAGTATACCCCTCAATTAGTATATCATGCAGCAGCATATAAGCATGTGCCATTGATGGAGTCTTACCCATCAGAAGCCGTCTTTGCAAATGTAATAGGAACTAAAAACATAGCAGATTTCTCTGTAAAATATAATGCAGAAAAATTTGTAATGGTATCTACAGATAAGGCAGTAAACCCTAGTAATGTAATGGGAGCTTCTAAGCGTATTGCCGAAATTTATGTGCAGGCACTCCAAGACAAATTAAAAACAGATAATAGCTCAAACACAAATTTTGTAACGACACGATTTGGAAATGTTTTAGGATCGAACGGATCAGTAGTACCCTTATTTAAACGTCAAATAGAAGAAGGAGGGCCTTTAACTATTACACATCCAGATATTATAAGATATTTTATGACTATTCCTGAAGCTTGCCAATTGGTTATAGAAGCAGGTGCTATGGGTAATGGTGGTGAAATTTTTATATTTGATATGGGAGAAGCCGTTAAGATTATAGATCTTGCCAAAAAAATTATACGACTAGCAGGATATGTGCCTTATAAAGATATAGATATAAAAGTAGTTGGGCTTAGACCTGGAGAAAA
This sequence comes from uncultured Flavobacteriaceae bacterium, assembly GCA_937959395.1. Taxonomy (GTDB): domain Bacteria; phylum Bacteroidota; class Bacteroidia; order Flavobacteriales; family Flavobacteriaceae; genus JAHDGB01. The sequence continues at coordinate 24,599 of CALGLR010000029.1, forward strand.
ATTATATGAAGAACTGCTAACCGAAAAGTCTAAGACCTTACCAACATATAATGAGAAAATTATGATTGCTAAAGTAGAAACTTACGATTATAATGCCATTAATAATTCAATTGCTGATTTAGTATTAATCGCTAAAAACAAAGATAAGTTTGGAATAGTGAAGAAAATGAAAGAAATAGTTCCCGAGTTCTTAAGTATGAATTCAGATTTTGAAAAATTTGATAAAAAAATAGTATAATAATATATGAAATACCCCATAAATAAAGTTAATGAGATTCTTTTGGCGATATTCATAAATAGTAGCAAATGAAAATAGCTGTAATAGGAACAGGCTATGTTGGTTTAGTAACTGGAACCTGTCTAGCCGAAACAGGAAATGATGTATTATGCATCGATATCGATAAAAATAAGGTAAAACAAATGCAACAAGGTAAGGTTCCAATTTATGAACCCCATCTTGATATGTTATTCGAAAGAAACATAAAAGCAAATAGGCTTAAATTTTCGACTTCATTAGAAGAAGGTTTATCGCACGGAGATTTAATCTTTTTAGCGTTACCTACTCCTGAAGATGAAGACGGCTCTGCAGATTTAAAATACGTTTTAGGCGTTGCAGATAAGATCGGGAAGCTAATTAAGAATTATAAAGTTATAATTGATAAAAGCACTGTTCCTGTAGGTACTTCAGATAAAGTTCATGCAGCTATAGCCAAAAATGCTAAAGTTGAATTTGATGTCGTTTCTAATCCAGAGTTTTTACGAGAAGGTTTTGCCGTTGATGATTTTTTAAAACCAGAACGTATTGTTGTAGGATCCAGTAGTGAACGTGCTACAAATTTAATGCAGAAACTTTATAAGCCTTATGTAAGATCTGGTAATCCAATACTAATTATGGACGAGAAATCGGCCGAACTCACAAAGTATGCATCTAATGCTTTTTTAGCAACAAAAATTACTTTTATGAACGAGATCGCTAACTTTTGTGAAAAAGTAGGGGCAGATGTCGATAAAGTAAGAATAGGAATGGGTACAGATTCTCGAATTGGGAAACGTTTTCTTTTTCCTGGAATAGGTTATGGAGGATCATGCTTCCCTAAAGATGTTAAAGCATTACATAAATCTGGTAAAGACAATAATTATGAGTTTAAAATTTTAGATGCGGTTATAAACGTTAATAAAAGGCAAAAACTAATCTTAATACCCAAAATTAAATCGTATTTCGACAATAATTTAAAAGGAAAAAAAATTGCCATTTGGGGATTGTCTTTTAAACCAGAAACAGATGACATTAGAGAAGCACCATCTCTATACATGATAGAAAGTCTTCTTGAAGCCGGTTGCTATATCACAGCTTATGACCCAGAAGCAATGTTAAATGTAGAAAAAAAATTGGGTAATAAAATTAAATTTTCAGAGAGTATGTATGATGTATTAACCAATGCAGATGCATTAATAATATCAACAGAATGGAGCATATTTAGAACACCTAATTTTCATAAAATGAAAACCTTAATGAATGGTAAAGTTATTTTCGATGGCAGGAATCTTTATGATGTTAAGGATGTAGAAAGTGAAGATTTCAAATACATTTCAATAGGAAGATAATGATTAAAAAGAAACGTGTTTTAATAACTGGTGCTGCGGGTTTCTTAGGATCTCACTTAAGTGATCGTTTCGTTGCTGAAGGATACCATGTAATTGGGATGGATAATTTTATTACAGGTGATATAAAGAATATAAAACACCTTAAAGACAACTTTGAGTTTATAGAACATGATGTTACTCAGTTTATAAAAATAGAAGGAGATTTAGATTATATTTTACATTTCGCATCCCCTGCCAGCCCGATTGATTACTTAAAAATACCGATTCAAACATTAAAAGTGGGTTCATTAGGAACCCATAATTTATTAGGATTAGCAAAAGCTAAAAAAGCTAGAATTCTTATCGCTTCTACTTCAGAAATATATGGAGATCCTTTAGTACATCCTCAAACAGAAGACTACTATGGAAACGTAAATACTATAGGTCCAAGGGGTGTTTATGATGAGGCTAAACGCTTTCAAGAATCCATTACTATGGCTTATCATAGGTTTCATGGTATAGAAACACGTATTGTTAGAATTTTTAATACCTACGGACCAAGAATGCGTTTAAATGATGGTCGCGTTATTCCAGCATTTATGGGACAAGCTTTAAGGGGAGAAGATTTAACTATTTTCGGAGATGGATTACAAACACGTTCTTTCTGTTATGTTGATGATCAAGTTGAAGGGATATACAAACTATTATTAAGCGATTATGTATACCCAGTTAATATTGGCAATCCTCACGAAATTTCAATAAAAGATTTTGCAGAAGAAATTATTAAACTTACAGGAACTAAACAAAAAGTAATTTATAAAGATTTACCCATAGATGATCCTTTACAACGTCAACCAGACATTTCTTTAGCAAAAAAACTTATAAATTGGAGACCAAAAACAGATCGTAAGGAAGGAATGAAAATTACTTTCGACTATTTTAAAAGTTTAAGTAAACAAGAGCTGTATAAAAGTGAGCATAAAGATTTTTCCAGTTATAGTATAAAATAATCTATGGAATATAAACGTGGAAGATATTCATGGCTTTTAAGGCCATTCTTAATTGTTATTGACTTATTAATAATTAATATCTCTGCATTTTATTTTTTTAACCTTAATGATGAGGTTTTACATTTCTTTTCAAACGATTACTTAAATAATAAATATTTATTATACATAATCTATTCAGTAATCTTTTGGTTAACCTCTACCTTTTTTCTTAAATTTTATAATGTTTATCGCTACACATCTGCTTTGAATATTGTCTCATTAATCTTTAAACAGTTTTTAGTTTACTCCATTTTAATGTTTGCTTTTATTGGACTTTTTAGAAGTATCAATATTCAAGCATTTGATACCCTTAATTATTTATTTATTGTTTTTTTTATAATAAGTTTAGTGAAATTGCTAAGTTATTATTTACTTAAGGCTTTTCGTTTAAGATTAAAAGGAAATATAAGACGTGTCGTAATTATCGGTGGAAACGAAGGGGCTATAGAATTAAAGAACCTTTTTTTAGACAAGAAAGAGTTAGGGTATAATTTAGTAGGAATGTATAGTAACTCTAAGTTAGGAGAGTATAGTGGCAGTGTTGAAGATAGTTTTAAATTTCTCAAAGAAACCAATGTCGATGAAATTTACTGTGCAATTGATGAACTTACAGAAAAACAAGTAAACGAATATGTTAAATATGCAAATGCAAATCACTGTAATATAAAATTTATACCCAATACTAAAAAACTATTTACTAAAAGATTAAAAACCGATTTCTATAATTATCAACCTATATTATCTATTCAAGAAGTAGCATTAAACAATGATTTCAATAAATTAACCAAACGCTTATTTGATATTGTTTTCTCTCTTTTGGTAATTATTTTTATACTATCGTGGCTCTCAATAATTTTATTGATTCTAATTAAACTAGAATCTAAAGGACCATTATTTTATAAACATAAACGTAATGGGATTAATTATAAAGAATTTACCTGCTATAAGTTTCGCTCATTAAGAAGCAATCAAGAAGGAAAAGGAGCCTATGTAACTCAACATGACAACAGAGTAACAAAAACGGGTAAGTTTTTACGCAAAACAAGCATAGATGAATTACCACAGTTTATAAATGTTTTAAAAGGAGATATGTCTGTTGTTGGCCCAAGACCGCATATGATTTCTTATACAGAAGAATATTCTAAAATAATAGATAAGTATAATTTTATTTTTCGACATAACGTTAAACCAGGAGTAACAGGTTTAGCCCAAATAAAAGGATATAGAGGAGAAATAAAAAATGACAATGATATTGTTAATCGAATAAAGTATGATATTTTTTATATCGAAAACTGGTCATTAATACTCGATTTAAAAATCATTGTTCAAACTTTAATTAATATTATTAAAGGAGACGCTAACGCTTATTAAATGCATTAATGGTTAAATCTACGATCTCTATAATAACACCAGTTTATAACTCAGAAAAGTTTATTGAGAATACTTTAAATAGTATAATTAACCAAACTTATAAAAATTGGGAATTATTATTAATAGACGATTGTTCTTCAGACCAATCAGTTACCATCATTAATCACTATATTAAAGATAATCCAAATATTAAGCTAATAAAGAATACGATAAATGAAGGTGCAGCCGTATCCAGAAATAAAGGAATTATGATGGCTCAAGGCGATTATATTGCGTTTTTAGATGCTGATGATATTTGGAAGCCTGAAAAGCTGGAAAAACAATTAGAATACATGCAAAAACAAAATTGCGATGTCTGTTTTAGTAGTTATGAACTTATTGATGAAGAAGGAAATAAATTAAATAAAAAAGTAAAAGCACTACCCGTTTTAAGTTATAAAAAACTTTTAAAAAGTAATTATGTAGGGAATCTTACTGGCATTTATAATGCGAAAACTCTAGGAAAGATTACGTCTCCAAATTTGCGGAAAAGACAAGATTGGTTAATATGGTTAAATGCTCTTAAAGCATCTGGCAAACCTGCTCATGGTATTCAAGAACCTTTGGCTTATTACAGAATTCGAGAAGATTCAATGTCGTCAAATAAATTTAACTTACTTAAATATAATTATAGGGTTTATAAAATAGGTTTAGGTTATTCTACTTTTGGAGCATTTATTAAAATGCTTATTTTTTTAAAAGAACACTTCTTTGTAAAATCAAAGCAAACAGTTAATACCATTTCTAAATAGAAAATACTGTAAAAGAAATTGATGATTTTATTCTTTATGTGAAATACAAAAATCAAGCATAGCCATAGTTCAATGTCATTAACCCGAAAAATTCATTGAAATAAAAGAAATCTGAGTGTAAAGCGTTATATTTAAGTATCTAAGATCAAATATTTCACTTTTAAAAACCACCCAGATTTGAATACTAAAAATACATTATTTTATCGAGGAAATCAATG
>CALGLR010000030.1 GCA_937959395.1 uncultured Flavobacteriaceae bacterium
CGCATTGATTTCCTCGATAAAATAATGTATTTTTAGTATTCAAATCTGGGTGGTTTTTAAAAGTGAGATATTTGATCTTAGATACTTAAATATAACGCTTTACACTCAGATTTCTTTTATTTCAATGAATTTTTCGGGTTAAGTGTAAAATACTCTTTTTCTTGCAAATTATGTCACTGATCTATTCAATATTTTTAACATAATCAAATGATAACTAGATTATTGTATAGTTGTTAAGGTTCGACCCCCGCTCCCGCTAGTTTCCAAAACTAGTGGCGGCAAGAGTAAGAAAAAATTACAGTAAATATTATATGCTTTTAGTTTGTTTACGGCCACTAAGCCAAGCTTAGCGGTAGCCAAACAAATAAGTTTTTGTATTTTGGAAACATGAGTAGAAACTATAAATTTCATAATAAAAGTGGGTTATATTTTGTAAGCTTCGCAACAATAAACTGGATAGATATTTTTACGAGGCAGATATACTTTAATGTATTGATAGATAGTATTAAGCATTGTAGAGCAGAAAAAGGTATGGAATTATATGCCTATTGTTTTATGCCAAGTCATATTCATTTTGTATTTAGGTCTACTAATGAACAACCATCAGAATTACTACGCGATTTTAAAAGACATACCTCAAGAAAGGTTATAGAAGCCATAGAAAAGAATCCAAAAGAAAGTAGAAAAGAATGGTTGTTATGGATGTTTGAAAGAGCAGGTAAAAAAAATGCTACTACAACTAAATATCAGTTTTGGCAACAGCATAATAAGCCTATAGAGTTATGGAGTGAAAAAGTAATAAAGTAGAAGATAGATTATATTCATAATAATCCTGTAGAAACGGGTTTTGTAACCAACCCTACAGATTGGAAATATTCAAGTGCAAGAAACTTTCAAGATGATCATAATGTTTTAGAAATAGATACTACTGTGTTTTTAGCTTAGTTACTACAGAAAATCTCATAGTATTTATTTTATTACTTACTCATAAACGGCACTCGTCAAAGACGATCGCTAGCCTAGACGAGGACCAGTAGTAGGTTTGTATGCGGTATAAAATAAAACTTAGCGATAGCTGGGGAATACATATTCTATGTTTAGTGTTATTATAAAACAAATGTAATAAAAATAGAGCTAGATGTTCTGCATAAAAAAACCACTTCTTTAAAAACTTTAAAAGAAGTGGTTTTTTATTATTTAAAAAGAATTATTGGTTAGAGATCCATTCTCCACCAGTTTTAATCATTTTAAATTCTTCAGTACCTGAGCTACCATCAAAAACATCAAAAATCATTACATATTTTTGATCATCTTCTGCACTAGGATTATTATTATCTAATACAATATCGAAAGCTGTAACCAACATTTCATCACTCCAGCTTGTTCCTCCTCCTGTTCTATTGAAGTTTCCAAAGTTTTCTAAGTTACCTGCTGCTGCTTCAAAACCTGGTTCATTTAATAATGTTGATGCTACCAAATCATAATCTGCAGTTACTAAAGTATATCTTATAGTATTGTCTGGTACCCACTCTCCATTTACAAATCCAAATTGTAATGTTGTAGCAATTGTAGATTGATGAGGAGTCCATTGCCCATTAGTAAATGTATATTTATCTCCTCTTGTACTCACCCCGCCATCAAAGAATTTGAAAATAACAGATATTTCATCTTCTTCTTGAGCAAAAGGGTATGTAATTCTTAAAAACGCTGGTAAATAGTTTTCTGGTGCAACAGAATTACTAAAGTTATCGAATCGTCCTGGTTGTCCAGATCCTTCACCCATAGAGTCATAATCTGCAGAACTTAAATAGTAAACATCTTCAGCGAGTTCCCAAGAACCACCAGAGTACATATAATACTCACCTAAGCTTTCTGTATCTCCTTCAATACCCAATGTTTTAATGGCAGCCATATCTATTCTCCATAAAGGAGCAACAACATCGTCTGCATTATATTTAAATGCCAATGTTATGGTTTGCCCATCATAAGCAGAAAAATCGTAATCCTCCGACAAAACAAAATCTGAAGTCGTTCCATCTGGAACCATTGCTAGTGTAATAGTATCCCATGTTGCAGTAGTAACATCTCCAGTATAATCTGTAGAGACTAATATATTTATATGGTTATTATAAGGTTCTGCATTTAAAAAACTAACACGTTGATTCATTTGAAATTTAAGATTGCTTTCTCCTGTTAAATCAAGTGCTGGTGAAACTAACCAATCTTCTGTTTCATTAGGATCACCATCAAATCCAGAAGCTTGTACTTCTCCTGGTCGAGAGGTCCAGGTGAAACTTGGATTTACAATATCAACAACAGTAAACCCATCAAAAGTACCATCAAAATTATACTCAAATAAATTAGCAAGACCGATTACCGGATCTTCAACATACTGTCTAAAATTAGCTCTTATTAATTGTCCTTCTACTGGAGAAGTGACTTGCGCATCTAAAATAGCAGGGATAAAGTCTTCTGGAGTTTCATCTGGGTAAAATCCAAAAGCATCACTTCCAAAAGAAGCATAATCATCATTTGTTAACGTATACGAATCGGCATCTGTAAAATCACTAATCCCTTCTGCTGGTCCAACAAATAAGTTATATCCAACATTTACAGATGAACCTTCACCGTATAGTGGATATAAACCACTTAAAAAATCTGGTAATAATTGTTTAGCTTGATCATTAGAATTAAAACTAGCAGGATCTAATTCTAAAATTGAATAATCCTCATCGGTAAGTGTATATTCAAAAGTACCTACATTAGGTTCTTCTGGAATAGCGTCAATCTCAGTATTAATATCTTCTAATGGGTCACAACTCGTAAAAACTGCCCCTAAAACGATTAATAGATAAATTATTTTTTTCATTTTTCTAATTTTTAAAATTTAAGTTTAGCACCTACACTAAACGTTCTTCCAAATCCATAATAAACTAATGCTGTTTGAGCAACAGAACCAGCTCCATCTCTTGCATCAGCTATATACTCTGTATCCAACACGTTATTAATTCTTCCTGTTAAAGTCGCATCAAAACTTCCGAATTTAAGGTTATGCCTTAACGCGGAATCAAAAATTCCATAAGCTGGTACTTTCCATGCATCTGGAGCAATTTCACCCCTATCACTTGGGTCGAAACGTGCATATAAGTTATCAAAATAATTATAATCTACAGTAAATGTTGTTTCTGGTGTTAATTTATAGTTAGCTCCCAGTGCCATTGTTGTTTGCGCAGCATCTCCAACTTTCAAATCTGCAATGAAAAGATTTACCGTACTTACTACGTCATTATTTTCATCAATAATTTGAACATTTTCTACATTATTTTGCCATCTCCAATCTCCTATTGATGCCATCCCTGTAAACTTTAACTGGTCTGTGGCTCTAAAAGTAGCATCAATTTCAAGACCTTTATGTACTGCATTAACACCTAAAATATTTGCAAAATTTCTAGTGCCATCTTGAGCTTGAAAGCTTGCAAACTCTGTTCTGTCTTGCCAAATCGTATAGTAAGCATTTAAATTAGCTCTAAATTTACCATTTCTATATCCATATCCAGCCTCGAAGCTTGTGATTTTTTGGTTTTCAGCATCTTCATTAACATCTACATTATTTCTATTAGCAAATACTGAGCGAAAAAAAGGTGCTCTTTCAAAATATCCTAAATTCACAAAAACATTATGATTTTCATTTAAATTATAGTTAGCTCCACCTTTAGCTCCAAATCCAAAAAAGTTGAAATTATCTGTTTCTTGTAACGGATCACTATCTAGATAAAGAAAACGATCTACTCTTTTGTATGAGGTATTTGATGCAGAAAACGAAACAAATGCAGATAATGCATCATTAGAATATTCAAGTTGTCCAAAACCACCTAACCATCCAACGATACCATCATTATCAAATAAAATTTTATCCCCAACCTTTGCTTGATTGTTTGGATTATTGATATCTCTGTTATCTAAGAAATACTGTCCTCCCAATAAATCAGTAACTTCGGTAAAGTGAATACCTCTGTAATATCTGTAATCTAAACCAGTTAATAAGGTAAGCTTATCTGTCAATTTAGTATCTAGTGTAGACAATACACCAAACCATTTGTGATCGTTTCTTGATGCTCTAAGAATAGATTCTGAACCTTCAACACCAAGAGCCTCATTTTCTGCTACAATTTTATCAAAATCTATGGTTCCAAAGTTTCCAATTCTATAGTCATCATTTGCGAATCCAAATTTATTAACTCCAGAAAAACCTCCACCACCACCTGTTCCAAAAGAAACATAAGCAGCAGTTGACACATTAGTTCTATCACTAACAGTCCAATAATGATTTAAAGAAATTTGCGGCTTATGATAAAAATTATCTTCAGAATTTGTTAGCTGACCTTGTTTATACCCCCAATCTGAATTAAATTTACGTCCACGTTCACTTGCTCTGTAAGTTTCAATAAGATGACTATTCTGTCTCTGCCCGTGCTGTTGTTTTGCACCAAATGCCGTAAATGACAATTTATGGTCCTCGTTTAATTGTTTCGATACATTTAAAAAGTAATTAACCCCTCTAAAAGGTGTTCCATCTACATAACCATCACCTTCTGTTAAAGCTGCAGATACTGTAGCTGCAAAACCGTTTTCCATTAATCCAGTAGAATACATGAAACCAAATTTCTCGTAACCGTCATTTCCTAGTGTAGTATATACATTACCTCCCATCTCTGCATCTGTTGTTCTTGTAATAATATTAATTGTTCCACCAACAGATGGTACTGCAACTTTGGCTGCTCCTAGACCTCTTTGTACTTGCATAGAACTGGTTACATCACCTAAACCTGCCCAATTACTCCAAAATACACGACCATTTTCCATATCGTTAATTGGCACACCATTAATCATTACTGCAACATTTTGAGAATCGAAACCACGTAAATTAATTCGTCCATCTCCATATCCACCACCTGCTTTGGTTGCATACACTCCTGGTGTAGACTTTAAAATCTCAGGAAATTCTTGAGTTCCTAATTTTAAAGAAATCTCGTTAGCTCTAATTGTAGATACCGCAACTGGAGTCTTTCGATCTATTGCTAGAGAGAAAGCTACAATATTTACTTCATCTAAACCAAATTGACTTGGTTCTAATTTAATATTACCTAAATTACTGTCTCCAGTAATGGTAACTTCTTTAGTTGTATAACCAACATAAGATAATGCGATTACTGCGTTGCTAGATTTTGGTGTTAAACTAAAATTACCATCAAAATCTGTAGAAACACCATTTGTGGTTCCCTTTTCTACAACATTGACTCCTGGCATAGGCTCGTTAGTTTCAGAATCGATAATTGTACCAGAGACTGAGCTTTGTGCCATTACTATTGTAGCGCATAAAAATGTGACTACAAAAAACAAACATTTAATTAGGTTCTTCATTTAGTTGAATTAAAAATTTTATAAAAAAATTGTTGTGCAAAAATAAGAATAATCTTAAGCTTATGGCATTAACTTAATGTTAACATATACAAAAATACCATAATCATATACCTATCAGTGTTTTAAAAAATTAAAATACCAACATTTTTATGAACATATTTATCTTTTACTTTTGTAGTATTCTAGAAGACGTTCTGTGGATGCATCATGATTTGATGAATTTTTATTTTCAAAATCTTTTAATATATTATTAGCCAACTGCTTACCAAGCTCCACTCCAAACTGGTCATAACTAAATATATTCCATACAACACCTTGAACAAAAATTTTATGCTCATACATAGCAATTAATTTCCCTAAGCTTTCTGGTGTTAATTTTTCAATGAAAATAGAATTTGTAGGTTTATTTCCTGCAAATATTTTAAACGGAAGTTGTTTTTTTATAGTGTCTTCGGAAGCATTTTGCTTCTCTAACTCATTTATAACTTCATGGGCCGTTTTACCATTTAATAACGCTTCCGTTTGTGCTAAATAATTCGACATTAATTTATCCTGATGCTCTTTATTACCATGTAAAGACTTCGCAAAACCAATAAAATCTGCCGGTATTAATTTTGTTCCTTGGTGTATTAATTGAAAAAATGCATGTTGTGAATTTGTTCCTGGCTCTCCCCAAATTAATGTTCCCGTTTGATAGTTTACCGCATTCCCAGCTCTATCCACACTTTTACCATTACTTTCCATTATACCTTGTTGCAAGTATGTTGCAAACTGATTCAAATACTGAGAGTAAGCAATTACGGCTTCACTTTCTGCCTGGAAAAAATTATTATACCAAACACTTAATAAGGCTAAAATAACCGGAATATTAGTATCAAAATCTTGAGTTTTAAAGTGAGTGTCCATTTTATGAGCACCATTTAAAAGACTTTCAAAATTAGAGTATCCAACTGCTAAACTAACTGTTAAACCTACAGCACTCCATAAAGAGAAACGACCACCAACCCAATTCCACATTGGGAAAATATTATTAGGGTCTATACCAAATCCTTTTACTTTTTCTATATTAGTAGATACAGCTACAAAATGTTTAGCAATGTCATTTTTAGTTCCGTGTTTTAAGAACCATTCTCTTAATGTATTTGCATTAGATAGTGTTTCTTGAGTTGTAAAGGTTTTAGAAACAATAACAAAAAGCGTCGTTTCTGGGTTTAATTTTTTAATAACTTCATTTACATGATCACCATCTACATTACTTACAAAATGAGTTGTTAAATGGTTTTTGTAATACTGAAGTGATTCAACAACCATTGCTGGCCCTAAATCACTCCCTCCAATTCCTATATTTACAACATCTGTAAAGTCTTTGCCTGTATAGCCTTTAAGTTTACCGTCAACAATCTCTTTAGTGAATTTTTCAATCTTTTCTTTCACTTCATAAATCTCCGGAATCACATTTTTGCCATCTACTAAAACAGATTCCGTTTTTGGTGCTCTCAAGGCTGTATGTAATACAGCTCTTCCTTCTGTTTCATTTATTTCTTCACCAGAATAATAACTATTAATGGCTTCTTTTAACCCTACTTCTTCAGCAAGATCTAATAATAACTTAAGGGTTTCTTCTGTTATTCTATTCTTAGAAAAATCAACATAAAAATCCTCCCATTTTAATGTAAATTTATCTGCTCTATTAGAATCTTGAGCAAATAGATCTTTCATCTGTAAATCTTTAACACTATTAAAGTGCGCGTTTAATGCATTCCAAGATTTTGTTTTGGTAGGATTTATAGTTGGTAAAGCCATATTTAATTTTTAATGTTTGGTGTTCCTTGTTTTATTTCTGGGAGTACTTGATCTGGATGAATAGGTATTGGTATTGAATCTGTTTTTATAGGAAGTGCTTCAAATTTAATAGCATCTAATTGCAATTTTGTAGGTTTTATAAATTCTAAATATTCCTTTTTTAAAGTATCTGAAATAGGTTCGGCTTCTGGTAATTTTTCTCTAAAGGGATCGACTTGCCTGCCGTTTCTCCAAAAACGATAACATACATGTGGTCCAGAAGTATTTCCTGTCATTCCAACAGTTCCAATAATATCACCTTGTTTTACAAACTGACCCGCTTTTACCTTACGGCGATCCATATGTAAATACTGTGTTGAATAGGTAGAGTTATGTTTAATTTTCACATAATTACCGTTGCCTCCACGCTTTGCCGATTCTATTACGGTTCCATTTGCTGTTGCCATTATTGGTGTACCTCTGGCTGCAGCAAAATCGGTTCCTTTATGCGGTCTAACTCTATTACCGTAAAGCGCTATACGACGCCTTAAGTTAAATCTTGAAGAAATACGTTTGAATTGTACTGGAGCTTTTAAAAAAGCACGACGTAAATTTTTAGCCTCTTCACTAAAATAATCGGTATAACCAGTAACCGAATCGGTTTCAAATTCGAAGGCATAAAAAGGCTCATTATTATGTTCGAAATAAGCTGCTTTTATATTTTCTATTCCAGAATATATGGAATCATCTATATATTTCTCGGTATAAATTACTTTAAATCTGTCATTAACTTGTAGTCTAAAAAAATCGATGGTCCAAGCGTAAATATCGGACATTTTATAGGCTAAAACAACACTTTTACCTTTAGCTTGTAAGGCTTCAGAAATATTTGTAGTAATGATTCCTGACACTTCCTTTTCGACATATTTTATAGGTTTAGTTCGGGTGTAAGCTTTAATAGAATCTTGAAAATCGACAACAACGTAATCTTCTTTATTAGGCTGATAAATAAAACATTTTGGTTGTTGAAGAGAATCTTTAGAACATAACAAAGTATAAGGTTTACCAACTTGAAGTGTTCGTATATCAAAACTATCTTTAGCTTTCTCTACAATATGAAAGATTTTAGGATACGTTATTTGGTTACGTTCTAAGATTTGTCCAAAACTATCCCCTTTTCTTATCGTATCTCTTTTAACGATATAGTTCTTTAAATTAAAACCAAATTCATAAACGTCTGGAGGCACAACCTCAACGACTTCTTCAATTATAATTTCAGGTTTAACTTCTTTTTTACAACTTAATACACAAGAAAGTATTAAAAATAAAATTAAATATTTTTTCCCCAATTGTCTAATTCTTCCTTGCTCCATAAGTCTGGAAAGAATATTCTTCGTTGATATTTTGGATGCATATATTTTACCCATTCACTACCTCCCGTTGCTTCTGCTGTTTTTCCTCCAATGTTTAAATAGTGGTTAGCCGTATTATAATGTGCCATTACCCAGGTTATATTAACCGTATAATCATAATGACGCATAGCATTAATTAAATCGTTGTCTTCTCTAACACTTTTAGGCAACTTTTTAAAAATCGCGTATAAATTATTTGTGTTATAAAATTCTGTAAATCTAATAAATTCGTCTTTGTATTTAGACTCAAAAACTGTTAATGTGTAACTTTTTTTACCAGTCTTATAATCTTTCCCCGCTGCTTGCCAATATAAATGCTCAAAAGCATGCTCTAATGTGGTGTTTCGATCTATAGTATCTCTAAATCGGTTATCTATAAGATTGATTAAATTGGTAGATGCAAATTCAATTTTTCGATATTGCGCACTTTGAAACCCACTAGCTGGAGTCAATGTTTTTCTAAACTTGTTATATTGATCGATATCCATTCCTTCTCGCATAACGTTAAAGGACGATGTTAACACATCAAAATAACGACTAATACGCATAATCTTAGTCTCAAAAAAGGTTGCAGTGATGTCTTCTTTTTTTGCGACTTGATCTATCTCCCATAAAATCATTTTGAATAATAATTCATTAACTTGATGGTACATTAAAAAGACCATCTCGTCTGGTAAATCGGTTCGCGATACTTGAAGGTTTAATAACGCATCTGTTTGAATATAATCCCAATAATTTATTGGTTTAGAATGTAATAAACCTTCTAAATAAGGTTCTACATCTTGATCTATTGCTTCGTATTTTTCTTTAAGCTTGTTGGTTGTCTTATGGTCTAAACTCATTAGTATTAGTTATCTGCCAGAATTCTGAACGAATGTTTAAGTCCTTTATATGCATCTAGGTCTGCTCTTAAAGACCCAACTGATAAATCTGCTTTTATTCGCAAAGGTATCTTATTTTTATCTTTACTAACCCAAAGCGTTAAACTTTCTTCTTCTTTAAATACACGACCAGCCATAACGTATGGTCTAAACTTTAAAGACTCTACATCTCCAAATTCTGTTGAAATCGTTTCTTCTCCTAAATATTTTAGTTTGAATCCGTAATTTTTTTCATCAAAAAACATAAATAATTCAACTTCTTCTCCTATTTGAAGAGTAGAAACATCTAATTTATTACGCAAGTAATAAAACGTAGAGACCATATCTAATATTTCAGGCTTAGTGTCGAAGTCCTTTTTGGTATTCTTTTTTATGTTATTTACGTGCGCTTTATTATTTTCTTGATCAAAATCAATAACAATGTCTTTCTTATGACCACCTTCATTAATGTTTCTTACAAATTTATATGGCAATATTGTTTCTTGATCTATATAGCTTTCATACCGATCTTCAACTTTAAAAAACCATTTAATAGCACCAGTTGTCCACCCTTTTCCTACAATGTGAAAAGCAGGCTTATCATTATTATTTGTTTCTTTTACAGATAGTGTTGCATTCCCAGCTTTCATCCAACCACTATAGCTCATTTTAAATCGAAACCATTCTCCATCTCCAAATGCAGGTTCTGGTATTGAGTCTTGAGCAGATCCCATATTAACTGAAAGTATTGCGAATAATATAAATAGTCCTTTTTTCATAATTTGATGTCATTGCTAAACAACTATTAAATTGTTTACTTTATTGTACTTGTAAGCAATAAATACAATTACTATTCCAAAAGTATAAAAACTAAAAAACTCTACCTGTATTAATCGCAACGTTTCTTAATCTTTATAAGTATAATTTTTTGTTAAAGCGTTCCTCTTTTTGCTTGTTCTCTTTCTATAGACTCAAACAATGCTTTAAAGTTTCCTGCTCCAAAACCTTTAGCCCCCATACGTTGAATAATTTCAAAAAATAATGTTGGCCTGTCTTCTAACGGCTTTGTAAAAATTTGCAATAAATACCCTTCTTCATCTGCATCTACTAAGATAGAAAGTTTTTGAAGTTGCTTAATGTCTTCCTTCATCATGTCTTTATGTACTCCTAATCGCCTTGGAATATCATCATAATAAGCTTGAGGAGGAGGAGGTAAAAACTCTATTCCTCTTTCTTTAAGTTGCGCCACTGTTTTTATAATATCATCTGTAGCCATAGCAATGTGTTGCACTCCAGAATCTTCATAAAAATCTAAATACTCTTCAATTTGTGATTTTTTAGCAGCTTTTGCTGGTTCATTTATTGGAAATTTTATTCTTCCATTCCCATTACTCATTACTTTACTCATTAAAGCTGAATATTCGGTATGAATTTGCTTATCATCAAAAGATAAGAAGTTTACAAAGCCCATAACGTCTTCGTACCATTTCACCCATTTATTCATTTGTCCCCAGCCTACATTACCTACCATATGGTCTATATATTTTAAACCAACAGGTTCTGGGTTATAATCACTTTTCCATTCTTGAAAACCTGGCATAAATACACCGTCATAGTTTTTGCGTTCTACAAACAGGTGTACCGTTTCTCCATAAGTATATATTCCTGCACGAACAACTTCTCCAAACTCGTCTTTTTCAACCACAGGTTCCATATACGATTTCGCACCTCTTTTAGTGGTTTCTTCATAAGCACTTCTAGCATCATCTACCCAAAGAGCAATCACCTTAATACCATCTCCATGTTTTACAATATGGTTGTTTATTGGTGATTTACTTGTTAAAGGCGTTGTTAAAACTAAACGAATCTTATCCTGTTTTAACACATAACTCACCTCGTCTCTTGATCCAGTTTCTAAACCTTTATAAGCATGGGATTGAAAACCAAATGCTGTTTTATAAAAATGTGCTGCTTGTTTTGCATTACCTACATAAAACTCTACATAGTCTGTTCCTAAAAGCGGCAAAAAGTCTTGCGCTTCTTCAAATATTTTTTCTAAACCGTAGTTTACTGATTTTACTTCTTTCTTACTCATAATGATCCCCTCTTAATCTCCCCAAAGGGGAGAAACACAAAACGGGTAATTTCATGTTTTGAATTATTTTTTTACACTCTTGTTTTGCAATAAGTCTAAAAAAATTACCACATCGCCATGAGATGAGCCGAAATATCTATTCTCTTTTTATTCATATTAAATCCCCAAAGAGGAGAAGTCGTTTTGTTAATATTCTCTTTTCTATTTATCCCTTCCCTTTGGTAAGGTTAGGATGGATTCAACCAAGATTTATAATAATCTTCATCTGCTATTTTTAGAGCTTCCTCTGTTACCATTAGTGGTTTAAAAGTATCTACCATTACTGCTAATTCCTCAGTTTTTGTGTGCCCTATACTTCGCTCTGTAGCTCCAGGGTGTGGTCCATGAGGAATTCCTGCTGGGTGTAATGATATGTGTCCTTGATCGATATCGTTTCTACTCATAAAATCACCATCTACGTAATACAATACCTCATCACTATCTATATTACTATGATTATAAGGTGCTGGGATACTTTGCGGATGATAATCATATAATCGTGGTACAAAACTACACACAACAAATGCATCGGTTTCAAAAGTTTGATGAACTGGTGGTGGCTGGTGTACTCGACCAGTTATTGGTTCAAAATCATGTATTGAAAAAGCATAAGGATAATTATAACCGTCATAACCCACTACATCAAAAGGATGAGACGCATAAACCATGTCAAAAATGTCGTCTTGCTTTTTAATTTTTATTAAAAACTCTCCAGATTCATTATTAGTTTCTAATTCATAAGGCCTGCGAATATCGCGTTCACAAAATGGCGAATGTTCTAATAATTGACCAAACCAATTACGATAACGCTTAGGCGTGTATATTGGCCTTCGAGATTCTACTATAAACAAACGATTGTCTTCTCCATCAAAATCAAGTTTATAAATAATACCTCGAGGGATTAAAAGATAATCTCCATATTTAAAATCTAGATTCCCAAGATGTGTTCTTAACTTACCAGATCCTTTGTGAATAAAAATGAGTTCATCTGCGTCTGCATTTTTATAAAAATATGAATCGGTAGACTGTTTAGGGGCAGATAATATGATATTACAATCGCTATTAGTAAGTACTATTTTTCTGCTTTCTAAATAGTCATTTTCAGGTTTTACCTGAAACCCTTTAAATCGGTAGGATTGTATATGATTTTTTTTTGCGATTTTAGGCGCTACACTGTATTGCTTTTTTATTTGCTTTACCTGTGTTGGCCTTTGTTCGTGATATGAATTTGAAGACATTCCATCAAAACCTATAGTTCCAAATAGCTGTTCATAATAAAGTGTACCGTCTGGTTTTCTAAATTGAGTATGTCTCTTGTTAGGAATTTCTCCTAATTTATGATAAAATGGCATAATGATTTTGTATTACTTATTAAACGTTTGTAGGTTTAGTGTAATTACATTAATATCATTCTGGATTTCTTTTTATAAGAAATTTTAAGTGGGTAAGTATGTCTTTCCAAAGTAGTCCCATATAATAACAAATATCGTAAATTTTTTACAATTTTAAAAACTTATAAGACCGTCTTTTAAAACCAAAAGCCTAAATTAAAAAACCAATAATTCTCCTTAGTCTCTGGAGACCAAGTATATTTCGCTTCAATAGGCCCTAAAAAGGTTTCAAGACTATAGCCTAAAGCATAACCTGTATAGGCAGGAAAAGCAAGCCAATCAAAATCGACATCAGTAAACAAATCGTCTTGCACATTAGCAAAATTAGCAGATAACATGATATGGTTTTTCTTAAAAACTTCGTAATCTAAATTTACTGTTGCCTTTAAAAAACTGGTAGATGTTATTGATAGATAATCATAACCATAAAAACCTTTAAAATTATTTATAAAATTATTTGCATACCCTCCTAAAACAAAATCAAACGATCTATTTCGCTTTGCATTAAATAAAGTTCCAGCTTCTCCTAAAATAGTAGCACTTAATTTTGGTGCCAAACCATGTGCATAACCGATGTCTGCTTTTAAAGCTGAAAACTCAGAAAAGTTTTTATTAAAATCTGAAGAGTACAGATACAGATTAAAATCACCATTAAAATAGAATCCTTCGGTGGGGAAATGTTTATCATTAAAAGAATCGAATCGCAAATTACTAAAAGCTCCAACATAATCGCTATTATCAAAAAGCCTCTCTCTTTCACTAGAAGAAGCTAATACTGTTTCTGTTTTTACTTTATAGTGTTTGTGCTCTAACCCTAAAGTTAATGCTAAATCGTTTTTATACTGTGTTTGAACAAATACTCTATTGGTAAGATCAGTATATTTAACTCCAATTTTATTAACACCGGCTATTGCCAATTCTTGAGGTGTTAAAAAAAAAGATGCAGCAACACCTTTATTAAACTCATTATAACGAGATCTTAATCCAAAACTCCAATAATATCCTTTATCAATATAGTATTCAAAATTATATCTTGTATTATCCCCAATAATTAAATCTAAAGACAAAACATCACTTTTAAATAGCAACTGTTTTTTAGTGAAATTTGTTAATAATGCACTTTTATACAAACCATCATAATGCAATCCAAACTTTAAAAAAGTAGTTTTATTGGTTTCTCTAATTTCCCCATACAAATCATAACCTACTTCTTCATCCTCATTAGAATGCACTAACTTATATGTAAAGCTGTCAAAGTTATTGGTTGCTACCAAATTATTGGTTCCACTTAAAAAGCGATTATAACTTATTTTTTGTTCCGTTTTAAGCTTGAGTTTACCTACTGCATACGATTTGGTATATTTATTAAGACCTTTAAAATAAACGCGATTAATTTGAATCGTATCTGGTGTTTTCCCTTTGTAAAAAGGGACTCTCTTTCCTCTTTGTCTTTTTGCCAATTTTTGCAACTCGGTTAATTTTAATTTGGTTGCAATTTCTCCGTTTTTTATAATTTTATTCCCTGCAGAGAAGGAAATGAAATTAAAATCTTCGATATTAGGTTTTATATATACATCTGTCTTTTTCGACTTTATTTTCATATTACTTATGGTACGAAAATTATTGATTTGAAAAAGTATTTCAGGAGCTGAAGATAAATCTCCCCGATTAGATAAATCATCTTGAACATCGACACCAATGATAATGTCCATCCCTTTCTCTCTAAGTTCATCTACAGGATAATTATTAACAACCCCACCATCTATTAATAATTGATCATCTATTAAAACGGGTTGGTATAAAGACGGAAACGCTCCACTAGCCCTTATAGCTTGCGCTAAGTTTCCTTTATCTAATATAACAGGCTGTCCATTTTCAATATTTGTAGCCATACAAAAAAATGGGATAGGTAATTTTTCGAAATCATTAACACCACTAACATGAAGGGTTAATTTAGACAGTAAATTAAAAGTGTTTTGACCCCTTGACAATGCAGATGGTAATTTTACTATAAACTTATCGAAAGGCAATATAACTGCATACTTTTCATCATTTTCCCTCTCATAAAAAGTTTTCGAACTTCTTGGTGTATTATCACTTAAGATATCATCAAAATTTATGCGTTGAAAAATAGAGTCTAGTTGTTTCCCTGAATATCCTGAAGCATATAAAGAACCTATTATTGCTCCCATACTAGTTCCAGCAATATGATCTATACGAATACCTAAGCTATCAATGACTTTAAGTGTTCCTATATGAGCTAATCCTTTTGCGCCACCACCACTTAGTACCAAACCTACTTTAAAATCTTTTAGATCTTCCTTTTGTGAATATCCATAAATACTCGCAAGAAATAATAGCGCTATTAGAACGATGCGTTTTTTCATTCTTTATGATAATAATTATATATTTTTTCTGCTCTAGACACCCCTACAACAACTTCTAACTCATCTAACTTCGCATTCGCTACTCTCTTAGCCGATTTAAAAGCTTTTAATAAATCTACGATTGTCTTTTCTCCTATACCAGGAATGGTTTCCATTTCAGTATTTAATGCTGTTTTACTCCTTCTGTTTCTATGATGTTCTATACCAAATCGATGAGCCTCATTACGTAATTGCTGTATAATTTTTAATGTTTCACTTTTTTTATCTAAATATAACGGAATTGAATCATCTGGATAAAACAATTCTTCTAAACGTTTCGCTATTCCTATAATTGCGATTTCACCTCTTAAATTTAATGCATCTAAGCTTTTTAATGCTGAAGATAATTGCCCCTTCCCTCCATCTATTATTATAAGTTGCGGTAACGGCTGTTCTTCTTCAACTAAACGTTTATAACGCCTATAAACAACTTCTTCCATAGAAGCAAAATCATCTGGGCCTACAACTGTTTTTATATTAAAATGACGATACTCTTTTTTACTTGGTTTCCCATTTTTAAAAACCACACATGCGGCAACTGGATGCGTACCTTGTATATTCGAATTATCGAAACATTCAATATGTCTCGGTTCTTCACTTAAGCGCAAATCGGTTTTCATTTGCGCCATTATACGCTTAACATGACGATCGGGATCTGTTATTTTCACTTGCTTAAAGCGCTCTAACCTGTAGTATTTTGCATTTCTTACAGACAAATCAAGAATACGTTTTTTATCTCCCAATTGTGGTAGTGTTACTTTAATACCCTCTCCTAAATTAACTTTAAACGGCACGTATATTTCTTTTGAATTAGAATTGAAACGCTGTCTTATTTCTGTTATTGCAAGTTCTAGCAGTTCTTTATCGGTTTCTTCTAATTTCTTTTTAATTTCTAAGGTATGCGATCTAATAATAGAACCATATGATATTTGAAGAAAATTAACATATCCATAACCGGCATCACTAACTATAGAAAAAACATCTACATTACTAATTTTTGGGTTTATTATCGTTGATTTAGCTTGGTAATTCTCTAGTACTATTATTTTCTCTTTTATTTTTTGAGCCAATTCAAACTCCATATTCTCGGCGTAGTCTTTCATTTGCCTCTTAAACTGTCCCAGAGAATCTTTAAAATTTCCTTTTAATATTTCACGTATTGCAATTATATTTTCTTGGTAATTTATTTCGGTTTCATAACCTTCACAACCGCCTTTACAATTTCCTAAATGATACTCTAAACACACTTTATACTTTCCTGAATCTACCTTTTCTTTAGCTAAATCGTAATTACATGTTCTTAGCTGGTATAATCCTTTTATAAGATCTAACAGTGTACTTACTGTTTTCATACTTGTATAAGGACCAAAGTATTCACTTCCATCTTTTATAACCCGTCTTGTTGGGAATACTCTTGAAAAACGTTCTTTTTTAATGCAAATCCATGGATACGATTTATCATCTTTAAGCAGTACATTATACCTTGGCTTATGCTTCTTTATTAAATTGTTTTCCAGTAATAAAGCATCTGTTTCAGTAGCAACAACAATGTGCTTAACGGTAACTATTTTTTTTACTAAAACACGTGTTTTTCCATTCTCATGCACTTTAGTAAAATACGAAGAGACTCTTTTCTTTAAGTTTTTAGCTTTTCCTACGTATATAATAGTGCCTTCGGCATCAAAATATTGATACACACCAGGTGAGTCCGGTAAGGTTTTAAGCTGTATATCTAAAGTAGGTTTATCCATTAAAACCAAAGTTACTTATTTCTTTTAAACCGCCCTTTTAATTTTAAGTTTATGAGATAATATTTAACGAAATATTTTAATTCAATAGATCGACTATACCATTTTAACTTTAAAATAGCACATATAATTCGTTTCTATCTCGCTCATATTTCTTCTAAAAACAGAACCGTAACTATGGCTAAGCTTAAGTTTTTATAAATGATCTAGTCAAAAAATAATTCAAATTATTAATGCACGGTTTCAAAGTTAAAAGGGTATTATTAATAATTTAAAAATCGATGACTTACTTTTGAATAAAATAATTGAGATTAACTTAACTTTAAATTCAAAATTTACCGTTATAAATAGTATCTAATTCCTAAATTAAATGAACATAGTTATTCTATCTCGTAACGCAAACTTATACTCTACAAGTCGTTTAGTAGATGAAGGTGAAAAACGCGGACATGATATTGAAGTTATAGATCCTTTAAAATGTGACATTATTATTGAAAAGGAAAAACCCACAATATATTATAATGATCGGTATTTAGATTATGTAGATGCCATTATACCAAGAATTGGTGCTTCAGTAACCTTTTATGGCTGTGCAGTAGTACGTCAATTCGAAATGATGAATGTATTTACCACAGTGGCTTCAGACGCTATTTTGCGCTCTAGAGATAAATTAAGAAGCTTGCAACGGCTCTCTAAAGTTGGTATTGGCATGCCAAAAACTGTCTTTACAAACTATTCTAGAGATGTCGAAGAAGTTATAGATCATGTAGGAGGAGTTCCCGTAATTATTAAACTATTAGAAGGCACTCAAGGTTTAGGAGTCGTTTTAGCAGAATCTAAAAATGCAGCAGAATCTGTTTTAGAAGCTTTTAATGGATTACAAGCTAGAGTTATTGTTCAAGAATATATAAAGGAAGCTAAAGGTGCAGATATAAGAGCCCTTGTTGTAGATGGTCATGTGGTTGGTGCGATGAAGCGACAAGGAAAAGAAGGTGAGTTTCGCTCAAATCTTCACCGTGGTGGTACAGCTGATATCATAAAACTATCTGAAGCCGAATTAAAAGTAGCTATGAAAGCTGCTCGCGCCTTAAAACTACCTGTATGTGGTGTAGATATGTTACAGTCTGAAAGAGGTCCCTTACTTCTAGAAGTAAATTCCACACCTGGCCTTGAAGGAATTGAGACTGCTACAGGAAAAAATATTGCCAAAAGTATAATAACCTACCTAGAAAGAAATAGAAAATAAATGAGTGAGAAAGAGATCTTCGAAATCTTAGGTGAAAAAATAGCATTAGGAGAAAGCATTGAAGCTAGTTTTGGTGTTGCTAAATTACATTCTACAAACACAATTGATGTTCCCGTTCTTATTGAACGCTCAAAAATACCAGGGCCTACCGTTTTAATTACTGCTGGAATTCATGGTGATGAAGTAAATGGGGTAGAAATTGTAAGACAAATAATAGCTAAAGGCATTAATAAACCAAAAAAAGGAACTATTATTTGTGTACCCGTTATTAATATATTTGGTTTCATACATATGAATCGCGAATTTCCAGATGGTCGAGATTTAAACCGTGTGTTTCCTGGCGGAAAATCAGGATCATTAGCAGGACGTGTAGCGCACAAATTAATGACAGAAATTGTCCCTCATGCCGATTTAATTTTAGATTTTCATACTGGAGGCGCTAAGCGCTTTAACTCTCCACAAATACGAATTAAAAAAAACAACTCCAATTTAAACGAATTAGCAAAAACGTTTGGAGCGCCTTTCGTTTTATATTCTAAAAACATTAAGAAATCGTTTAGAAATTCTTGTGATAAATTAGGCATTCCAATTTTACTTTTTGAAGGCGGTAAATCTTTTCATATTGATAATAACGTTACAAATACAGGTGTAAATGGCACCAAACGTGTTTTAAATTCTTTAGGCATGTTAAATAATAGTTTTAAAGTTTCTAAACCTAAAAAAACTGGTATTTTTATTGAAGAGAGCAAATGGGTTAGAGCAAATTTCTCTGGCATGTTTAAAAATACTGTTAGCATTAGCTCAAAGGTTAATAAAGGTGATGTCATAGGAAACATTACAGATCCATACGGAAAATTTAATCATTTTGTAAAAGCGAGTGCCTCTGGATACATTATCAATGTAAATGAATCGCCAATAGTATACCAAGGAGATGCCTTATTTCACATTACAACAAAACTAAGCGATGAAGCGCTTTAACTATTTTCAATGACTAAAAAAGAGTTAAGAGAAAAATATAAATTAAAAAGGCAATCACTGTCATTAGTCCAATTAGACGATTTTAGTATTGCTATTGCTAATAATGTTTTAAAACTACCTATTTGGGATCTCAGTTTTTATCATATTTTCTTAAGTATTACTGAACAAAAAGAAGTTGATACCGATTTTATCTTAAACATTTTAGCAGGAAAAGACAAAAACATAATTGTTTCTAAAAGTGATTTCAAAACTCTAGAAATGACAAATATTTTACTAACCGATGCTACAAAATTAAAAATTAATGCGCATCATATTCCCGAACCCATAGATGGTATTGAAATTACAACTAATAAAATAGATGTGGTATTTGTTCCTCTACTAGCTTTCAATAATAAAGGACATCGTATAGGTTATGGAAAAGGGTTTTATGATCGCTTTTTAAATAATTGTAGAAAAAACACCATTAAGATTGGTCTGTCTTTCTTTGAGCATGAAGAAAAATTTCATGATATTTCTATTCATGATATTCCTTTAAACTATTGTATTACACCTAATACCATCTATAATTTTGAATAAATATATTAAAATTCACTATTTTCTATTTTAGTTATAAATATATATTGTTTATATTGTGCTAAGTAACTGTAATGAATATGCCCACAAATTTACAATGTTGAATCACATGAGTGACATAAAAAAAAACCCGTACATAGATGTTATAGACAATCTAGATGTTGGTTATTGGAAACTAGAAAAAGACGCTAGTTATTGGTCTACTGCCTTTATAGAAAACCTAGGTTATGCTATAAACGAGGTTGATGTAGAATTAGATTTCTTTATCAATACTCTTCTTGAGGAAAAGTATAGAAATTTATTTAGAGACAATTTCTTTAGCTTAGTTGAAAACAGTATCGATTTTAGTCAGCAAATAAGAATCTTACACAAATCTGGAGAGTATAAAGAATACATTTGTAAAACAAATGATAGTCTTCCATTAGACATAAAAGTTAATTCTAACTTTATATTCTTTATTGAAAAAAAGCATAAAACGCATGAAAAAGTAAGACGTAGTAATTTCTATTATGGAGAAACTGCGGAAATGACTAGAACTGGAAGTTGGTATGTTGATTTCTTAAAACAAAAAAGTTATTGGGATCATGAAAGCAAACGCATACTTGAATATCCTGAAGATTACCTTCCCTCTCTTAGTGAATCTCATAAATACTATGCACCGGAACACCATCAATTAGCAGCAAAGTTATTTATGGACTGTGCTATGGGCACGCCTTTTAGAACTGAAATTAAGATGATTACTTCTAAAAATCGAGAATTTTGGGTAAGCGCTATAGGAAAACCAGTCTATAATGAAGCAAAAGAGATTGTAGGTATTCGTGGAATTTTTCAAGACATAGACGAGCAAAAACAAAGAGAAATTACACTACAACGCACTAGTGACATAATAGGCTCTCAAAATTCAAGACTATTTAGTTTTGCCCATATTGTATCTCATAATCTAAGATCACACACAAGCAACTTAGAACTCATTGTTAGACTTATAGATAGTAGCGAAACGCAAGAAGAAAAATTAGAATTAATAGATAGTATTAAAGATATTTCTGGAAGCTTAAATAGTACCATAGAGCATTTAAATGAAATAGTAACGATTCAAACACAAACAAACCATAGAAAAGAAGAGGTTAATTTTTTACGAACACTTAATCAAGTAAAGAAATCTATAAATAGAATTATTACAACTAGTAATGTAAAAATAAATGTCGATTTTTCGCAAGCCGAATCTATACAATATGTTCCGGCATATTTAGATAGCGTGCTTCTAAATTTATTAACCAACGCCATAAAATATAAACATGAAGATCGTGACCCAATTATAAATATTAAAACGTATATTGTTGATAAGAAAGTGTTCTTAGAATTTCAAGACAATGGTGTTGGAATAGACATGGACAAATTCGGAAATAAAGTATTTGGAATGTATAAAACCTTTCATTATAATTCGGATGCTGTTGGAATAGGATTGTTTTTAGTTAAAAATCAAATTCAATCTCTTAATGGTGATATTACTGTCGAAAGCGAAGTTAATGTAGGGACAACTTTTAAAATTCAATTTTGATTTTGGAAAAAAAGAGTATCGAACTAGCGTGTATCATCGATGATGATAATATTTATGTTAATCTTATAAAAAAAATAATAGAAACTAAAGCCTTGTGTGAAAACTTAGTTGTTTTTAATGATGGCAAACAAAGTATCGATTATTTTGAAGCCTTGTTACAAAACTTAGATCAAAAGCGTATTCCAGATATCATTTTTTTAGATCTTAATATGCCAGTGATGGATGGTTGGCAATTTTTAGAACGCTTCACTAAAATCAAAAATAAATTCGGGAAAGTAATTACTCTATATATAGTAAGTTCTTCTATTTATCCTGAAGATATCAATAGAGCAAAATCTTTAGAAACGGTTGAAGATTACTTAATAAAACCAGTAATTATAAGTGACCTGGCAAAACTTTTTGGTAAAGCCATTTAATACAACCTACTAAATTTCTATTTCTACGTCTTCCTCTTTTTTAGGAAATGCTTTTTTGTTGAAAAATATTAAAAGACAAAAACCAATACTAATAGAAACATCAGCTATATTAAAGACAGGTTCAAAAAAAGTAAAAAAATCACCTCCAATAAAAGGAACCCATTCTGGAATAAACCCTTTCCATAAAGGAAAATGAAGCATATCTACAACTCTTCCATGAAGTATTGAATCGTACCCACCTTCTTTTGGTAAAAAAGAAGCTAATTGCCCTTCGCTATCACTAAATAAAACACCGTAAAAAACAGAATCTATAATATTCCCTAAAGCACCTGCGAAAATATAACTAAGAGCTAATACCAATACCTTTGAAGTGCTTTTTTTTATGGTATCTAATAGCCAATAGCCTATTCCGAAAATGGCAAAAACTCTAAAAAGTGTTAAACTCACTTTAGCAGCTCTATCACTTAAAAAAGTAAACAAATCACTTAATTGAGTTCCCCAAGCCATTCCTCTATTTTCTACAAAAAGAACTTCAAACCATTTAAAAATTTGAACTTCTTCCCCAATAACAAAATGAGTTTTTATATATATTTTACTAACTTGATCGATAAGTAAAATTATAGCAATAAGTAGTAATGATTTTCTTAATGACATTTAATACCAATTATGATTTATTGTTTTACTACTTTAATATCTCCATTTAGAGTATTTAAGAACATTTTATTGTTTCCATTTATTGTTATATCTATATCTTTCTTTCCGTTTTTTGTAATGGCTTCAACGCTTGTGTCTTTCGTTAGAACCATTATATTTCCTTGAATCGTATTTATTTTTGTATAATTTGCTTTTGTATATAAATCACAATTCCCATTAATTAGTTCTATTTCTAGTTCTTTATAATTTCCTTTTATTTCAGCGGAAGCGATATCGCTATTTACATACAAATTAATATTATTAGGCAAGGTAATGTCTAGTTCTATTGAAATGACTTTATGCGCACTTAATTTATCATTATCTTGAATAAAAAACGGATGCCATTGCGCTGAGATTCTTAAAGAATTTTCTACTTGATTCGTAATTAAAACAATATGCTCATTATGTTCCCCTTCTACATTCGCTTTAATTTTAATTACAGAACCGTTATGCGTATTTATTTTAATTTTAAATATTCCATTTCCATCAATATCTATATTTTCAATAGACGCATCTTCAATGTGTTTCTCTAATTGTTTTTGAGCTTTTAATTGAAACGTAATTAAAAGACAAATTATATATAAATATTTCATTTTGAATTATAGAGGTCGGCACATCATACATGCTTTGCAAACTGATTTTGCAATTATTTAATGTCTGTTCGAGCGCAGTCGAGAACTATATCACTTAAGAAAAGTTCTCGACTGCGCTCGAACAGACAAATATAAGAACAGTTTTTTGCTTAATAACTAATGGTTTATAATTTTTATCTTATACATAATGATCTAACGCCCTCTATTCATTTTAATAAAAAAAACGCTTCAAAATGAATTGAAGCGTTTAAATTTTAATAGATTTACAGTATACAGTGTATTTATATACACTTACTGAGATCCCTGCCTGCGCAGGAATTTTATTTCTGCATGTTTTTCGCCTCTATACTTAATGTCGCATGCGGCACTAATTCTAAACGTTTTTTGTTAATTAGTTTTCCTGTTACTCGGCAAATACCATAAGTTTTATTTTCTATGCGTATTAGCGCGGTTTTAAGGTCTCTAATAAATTTTTCTTGCCTAATTGCTAATTGAGAATTAGATTCTTTACTCATCACAGCACTTCCTTCATCAAAGGCTTTGAATTGTGGCGATGTGTCATCGGTTCCATTAGTATGCCCATTCATGTAAGCACTTTTAATAAGCGCTAGATCATGCTGCGCTTTTTCTATTTTTTTAGAAATTAATGTTTTAAATTCAGCTAAATCTTGATCTGAATATCTTGTTGTTGGTTTTGTAGCCATGCGTTTAAATTTTTTGAATAGATAATTTGGTACTCACATCATCAAAAGCTATATCTATACCACTATCTATTTGGTCTATAATACTAATATTATTGGTTAATGTTTCTGTTTTAATATATTCTAAATTAGTAGAAACGGCTTCTTCAATACTACTGTCCTTTTGCAATTGAACCAATATACGATCTGTAACTTCAAATCCTGAATCTTTACGTAAATTTTGAATACGGTTAACTAATTCTCGAGCAATTCCTTCTTTACGTAATTCGTCAGATATTGTAACATCTAATGCAACGGTTAAACTACCTTCATTTGCAACAAGCCATCCTTCTATATCTTGAGATGTAATCTCTACATCCTCTAGTCCTAAAGTAAGTATTTTTCCATTACAATCAACATCTATACTCCCTTTTTGTTCAACTTTTTTAATATCTTCTGCATCAAAATTTCTTATCGCATTGGCAATCAACTTCATATCTTTTCCAAATCGAGGTCCTAATGTCTTAAAGTTAGGTTTAATCTGTTTTACTAGTATATCAGACGCTTCTTCGAGTAATTCAATTTCCTTGATATTAACTTCGTGCTTTATTAAATTTGAAACAGCTAAAAGCTCTTCTTTAAGTTGAACAGAATCTACCGGGATCATTATTTTTTGTAACGGTTGTCTTACTTTTATCTTTTCTTTAGCTCTCAACGATAAAACTAATGAAGATATTGTTTGCGCACTCTCCATTTTACGCTCTAACGATTTATCTACAAAGCTAGTATCGAATTCAGGGAAGTTGGCCAAATGGACACTTTCAAAGCTTTCTTTCCCTGTTACTTTTGTTAAATCTAGATAAAGCTTGTCCATAAAGAAAGGTGCTATTGGAGCTCCTAACTTCGCAATGGTTAGCATACAAGTATAAAGTGTTTGATACGCCGAAATCTTATCGGTTTGATAATCGCCTTTCCAAAAACGCCTTCTACTTAAACGCACATACCAATTACTTAAGTAATCTTGAGTAAAGTTTGAGATCGCTCTCGCCGCTTTTGTTGGTTCATACTCGGCATAAAATTTATCTACATTTTGAATTAGCGTATGCAACTCAGACAAAATCCATCGATCTAATTCTGGACGTTGTTCTAAAGTAATATCTTCTTCACTATAATTAAACTTATCGATATTGGTATATAATGTAAAGAATGAATACGTATTGTAAAGCGTTCCAAAAAACTTACGTTTTACTTCTTCAATACCATCAAGATCAAACTTTAAATTATCCCAAGGGTTTGCATTAGCGATCATGTACCAACGTGTGGCATCTGCACCATAAGTTTCAAGCGTTGTAAAAGGATCGGTCGCATTGCCTAAACGCTTCGACATTTTTTGTCCGTTTTTATCTAACACCAAGCCGTTAGACACCACATTTTTATAAGCTACCGAATCAAAAACCATAGTTCCAATCGCATGAAGTGTATAAAACCATCCTCTGGTTTGATCGACTCCTTCGGCAATAAAATCGGCTGGAAATGCCTTATTATCGTCTATTAATTCTTTATTTTCAAACGGGTAATGCCATTGTGCATAAGGCATCGATCCTGAATCGAACCAAACATCTATTAAATCACTTTCACGATGCATGGGTTGCCCAGAAGGTGAAACTAATACAATTTCATCGACTATATTTTTATGAAGATCTATTTTCGCATAGTTATCTTCGGAATTGTTTCCAACTTCGAAATCGGCAAAAATATCTGCTTTTAAAACCCCTGCAGAAACGGCTTTTGCCATTTCAGCTTTAAGCTCTTCAACAGAACCAATACAAATTTCTTCTTTACCGTCTTCAGTTCTCCATAATGGTAATGGAATACCCCAGTAACGCGATCGTGATAAATTCCAATCATTAGCATTAGCTAACCAATTACCAAAACGACCTTCTCCAGTACTTTTTGGTTTCCAGTTTATCGTTTTGTTTAATTCGTGCATGCGATCTTTAACATCGGTCACTTTAATAAACCAAGAATCTAACGGGTAATATAAAATAGGTTTATCTGTTCTCCAGCAATGTGGGTAACTGTGCTTATACTTTTCTACTTTAAACGCACCATTTTCTTCTTTTAGTTTTATGGCCAACTCCACATCCATTGAGCGTTCTGGAGCTTCGCCGTCTTTGTAATATTCGTTTTTTATATATTTCCCACCAAATTCTTTCATTTCTGGTCTAAATCGACCTTGCAAATCGACAAGTGGTACTAAATTATCATTTTCATCTTTTACCAATAATGGCGGAATTTCTGGAGTGGCTTGTTTTGCTACTAATGCATCATCTGCTCCAAAGGTTGGTGATGTGTGCACAATTCCTGTTCCATCTTCAGTCGTTACGAAATCTCCAGAGATGACTCTAAATGCATCTTGAGGATTATCATTTGGTAACGCATATTTTAAAAGCTGCTCGTATTTTATACCAACAAGGTCTTTTCCTTTGCATTCTCCGATAATCTTAAAAGGAATTTTCTTATCTCCCTCTTTATAATCTAATAATTCTGCTTTACTTTCTACTTCATTATATTTTCCAGCAAATTGTTTCGCCACCAACGCTTTTGCTAAGACAACACTAATAGGTTTGAATGTATACTGATTATAGGTTTCCACTATAACATAATCAATTTTTGGGCCTACTGTTAATGCGGTATTACTAGGCAGAGTCCAAGGTGTGGTCGTCCATGCTAAGAAGAAATCCTCCCCCGACCCATCCAAAGGAGGGGAGAGTTTAAATGCATCCCATATTGAAATTCCCTCTTTGGGGGCTAGGGGGATTTTAAACTGTGCCACAACTGTCGTATCGGTAACATCTTGATACGTTCCTGGCTGGTTTAACTCGTGTGAGCTTAATCCTGTTCCTGCTTTTGGAGAATACGGCTGAATCGTATAGCCTTTATATAGTAATTTTTTATTGTAAATTTCTTTTAACAACCACCATACGCTTTCCATATATTTAGGTTCGTAGGTAATGTAAGGGTCGTCCATATCTACCCAATACCCCATTTTTTGGGTAAGGTCGTTCCAAATATCGGTATAACGCATTACGGCTTTACGGCAGGTTGCATTATAATCTTCAACCGAAATGGTTTTACCAATATCTTCTTTAGTAATCCCTAACTCTTTTTCTACGCCCAACTCTATTGGAAGCCCATGAGTATCCCAACCTGCTTTACGTTTTACCTGAAATCCTTTCATGGTTTTGTAACGCGGAAAAATATCTTTAATCGCACGTGCTAAAACATGATGCACACCTGGTAAACCGTTTGCTGAAGGCGGGCCTTCAAAAAACACGTAAGGTTCTGCATTTTCGCGAGTGGTGACACTCTTCTCAAAAATGTTATTCTCTTGCCAATAGGCTAGTATTTCACTAGCAATGTTTGGTAAGTTAAGTCCTTTATATTCAGGAAATCCTGCGCTCATAATCTCTTAATTTCAGTAAGTATGCGAAATTAAGGAATTTTAAGAAAAAAGCGGTTGGAATTTGGTGGAAATGAGTTCGACCAACTATTGCTTTAACTACTATTAATGTTTAACGAAGTTTATATCTTCACTTTTTCGTAAAGTTTTTGATCTAAGACAGACATTCGAAGTTTGCAACTTCAAAGAACCAGTTCATTTCATTAATATTATTATTCCATAAAACTTAAACCAATAGTAAAATAAATTTTTATTTTGGCATCTACTTTAGAGCCATTTAAACTGGCTGGAATCCACTGCCCTTTTTTTTCTAAAATTTTGGATCTAAGAAACGCTTTTACTTTTTCATTTTTTAATCGTTTATCTATAAATTCTATATTTTTAGCGACACCATCTTTAGTAATCGTTACTGTGAAATATGAAATCAATATAGATCCTTTTCCATTAGGAAAAACTTTAATTGTGCTTTTAATGAAATCTAATTTTAAGTGATCAAGACTACCTATACAAGAAGGAGGACAATCCAGTTTTGATTTAATAAATTCACTGTTAATTAAAACATCATACTCAGTATCTTTTTTACAGTTTTTAGACCAAACCATTACATTAGTATCAAAATTATATATCTGTTCTAGTTTACCAAATGAATTATAAAAGCCCCATTCAAAAACTTTTTCCCCTTTTGAATATTTCCCTAAACTTTTTATGCTTCCAGATTCATTGAACTCAGACCATTTACCTTCTTTCTTACCTTGAACGAAATTCCCTTCTAATAGCGTTGTTCTAGTTTTGTAGTCTTTTATTATGTATTCACCATGTTTTGTTTTTAAATCTGATTTAAGAACATAATATATTGCTTTACCTTCTTTAAGCCGTTCTTTAACTTTTTCTAATTCTTGCGAATAAGAAACCATAGAAATTAGCGATAGAAAAACAAGGAGTGTTTTTTTTATTTTTTGAATCATTAGTCAAATTGAGTTATGTGTTTAAAATGATAAAAAAACCAACCCCGAAGGATTCGGCTTTTAATGATATATTTTTTTTTAAATAATTTCAACATGTTTTAAACAACCAACCTAGATTGGTTAGCTGTTTTTTAAATATTCTTGATTCCTCATATGAGCTTCTTTAGCCCATTTCTTATCTAATATTGCTAATAATTCTTCTTGTTTTTCAAATAATACAATTCTAGAATCTTGACTTTTAATTCTATTTTTAACTTCAAAATCACTTGCCATAGAAAATGTTACACTTTTAAAAATTTCATAAAGTAATTCTTCTTCTTCTTTGAAAATTTTCCTTTCGTATTCTTCTCCTCGCTCTTATATAACATAATTATAATTACCTTTTGAGTCAATTTCGATATAAGGATGTGCTAGACCAATACTGCAATCAAAAGCTGGTAGTTTTTCAAAAGTTGCATTAATCTTTTCAGAATACTCGATAACTAATTTCTTTATTTTTTCTAAATTATTCATTATCATATTTTGATTAAATAACCTTCATTAATAAGTTGTGTCATTGATTTTGTGAATTGATATTGTAATCCTCCACCTGGCTCATCAAACCGAAGCTTTACATAGTTTCCTTTTATTTTTTTACGCTTTGGAATTACTTAATAACCTTGTTAATTAAGAGGTTAAAAGGTATGGAAATATTATGTTTCTTGTATGTTACTATTTTGATATTCGAAGAAAGCCTTAAAACTTTTCGAAAAACCAAAATGGTAAATTGCCATGGCATACACAAAATTCATAACAAATAAAGGGTCTTTATAAAATACAGAATTAAAGGCAAAAAGCACGCCTACAATTGCTAAAGAAAATAGAACAATCGCAGTTATTTTCGCCCATCTTTTTCCTTTGT
Source organism: uncultured Flavobacteriaceae bacterium (assembly GCA_937959395.1). Lineage (GTDB taxonomy): Bacteria > Bacteroidota > Bacteroidia > Flavobacteriales > Flavobacteriaceae > JAHDGB01. Next base: position 29,241 of record CALGLR010000030.1, read on the forward strand.
AAATCATTACTAAGAGACCTGCGGTTAAAGAAAACCGTATTAACTGTTTTACAAGTCTATTTGTTTCTATTCCATCGCTACCAAGAGAATAAGTATATATTGAGTAAATCGATACCAACAGAATGCTTATAGAAATTAAGATTGTTCTTTTCTTTCCAATTTTAGCTAATTCGTTCATTTTCAATATTTAATTTAATAAAGCACTATATTTTTATTTCTTTTAAACCATACTTTACTTCAAAACCTTTATAGGCTTGAATGTGCATAATCGTTTCCATAGGAAAATACTTTTCTAAAACACTTTTTAATCTTATTACTGGGTGATAAAGTATTTTAATTTCATCTGTCACATACATCTCATAAATTGTAAAAGACATTTCTGGCAACTCAGGCTGCTCTATAACATTTAAATACACTTTATGACATTTGTAGCCCTTAATTATTTTAGTATCTTTTATATCTTCTCGAATGCTAATTAATTTGCTTTCTTCAGTGTAATACTCTTTAAGCTCAGAAATTTTTAATATTTTTTCACTTTTAGAATCATTTATATCTGTGTTCTTTTCTATAAGTAAAGAATCTTGAAGCATAATTGAAACTTCCTTTTCTGAAGTCATACCATCTATCATCATAGGCATCATTGGAAGCATCATACTAATAAACTGTTCTCTTTTTTTTACCATTTCTTCTTCGGAAATATCTGCTTCTTTTGGAACGGTCTTATTTGCCATACTCTCCAAAACTTTTTTATAGCTCTCTTTTGATTTTTCCATATCTTTCTTATAGGAAATATCATAGGATACAAAGAATTCCTGTGAATAATTTTTAGCTGTTATAATAAAACACAGCAATACTATATATTTTTTCATTTTTTGAATTTTAATTTAATAAAGCCTCAAGAAAAACTCTTGAGGCTTTTTATTGTTTCTCATTTTAACTTATAAAGAAGTTAAGGTTGTAATTTCAGCACTTCTTTTTTGAAGTCTTCATATAATGACAAAGATTCTTTTAAAATACATTCTAAATCTTCATAATTTCTGAAACAAGGTTTTTTAATATTAGATTTTTTACCATCATTGAGAAGCCTTATAATCACAGACCAAGGACCACCTAATATCATTATCTTATCATTCTTACGAATTGACCATATCAACTCTGTTAAACCATATTTTAAAGAAATATTGAAAGTAAAATCATAGCCTTTTACTTTTTCTTTATTTCCAAAAAAGTTTTCTCTTTTATCAAACTTTACCTTATATCCTAATGATTCAAATATTGATAACACTTCTTCATTTGAATACTTCTCATAACTTTCATTCGTAAATGGATATCTTTCACTTAAGTTCTTATATCGTTCTTCAAAATTGATATTTCTCAACACGGGTCTTAATAATGAATCTAATTGCATAATTATTCGGGTCTAAAACGGATTTTTATATTATAATTATTGAGTGCAAAGTTAACAAAAGTCTGGATATCGGAAAGAGATCGATTACTTAGTGGTATTTCTAATATTTGTTGACCTTGTAAAACCTGACCGTCAATTCCTGGGTATTTGTTAGACCTTATAACTGTCCCAGCTGCATATTTTTGATGCATTTCACGTAAATAATTTTCAAAAGTAGAAAATTGAATATTACCCAAATCGGTTGCTTTACGTGATACTATTTCTCTCGATATAGGATCATAACTATCCAATCGTTTTCCATTGGCTAAGTGAATTTCATGAAAATCATACCACTCACTATTTACTGCTTTCTTATTAAAATCATTCCCTCTTTTAAAAAATTGTTTAATTTCATCCCAAGAAAAAATTCTATTTTGTCTAACAGAATTATCTACAATCTCATCAGCTGCTTCTTCAACTGTTTCGGCGAAAAGTTTTGTTTGCGCTATTTCACTAGTAATTCTACTTGTTACTCCAGAATGTGTCACAGCATTAATTTTATTAAGAGTAGCCTGCCGCACTAATTCTCCTGCTTTAATTGCTAACTCAGTAACCTCTCTTGTCGTTTTAGCTATAATTTTTAATGCTTTTCCACCTCCAGCAACAGTTACTACTTTTACAGCAAGTTTAGTGCCGGTAGCTGCCCAACCAGCAAAAGGAATTGCTGCAGCTGCACTCAAACTAGCATTTACCATATCTCCTTCAAAGAGATAAATAGCACCATTAACAAGGTCTGCTGCTTCACCAACCACAGGTATTAACCCAACAATATCTAGTGTTGTATGGATAAAACCTTTAGAAGCTTCCCAATAAATCTCTAAATTACTCCAACTAGGATTAACTGCTCTAATAGCTGCTACTCTAGCCATAAATAGTCTATAAAGGATATCTGTATTTGCTGATACCTCACTTTCAGAAAGATCCATATACTGGTCTACAGAGTTTAAGAAATTAGCATCAAAAGCGTTGTAAATTTTATCTTGCGCCTTTGCTTCCAGCATAAAACTTAAAGCATCTTCGCTTTTACCAAATATGATTTCGTCTTTTAGAACATGAGTTAGTTCATCAAAAAAGGTTTCATTATCTGCAGTGTAACCATTCTCATTTAAAAACTTGTAAAGTTTCTGTTTTGCCCCAGAATTAAGCGGGTTATTTATAAAATCTTTCTGTTCTTGATCTAAATTACTTATTAACGCTCTAAATGGAGCACTATATAGAATTCTTGGAGGTAAAGGTCTAATGATTATCCCTGTATTAGTGGTATTAGTTCCTGTAGAATTAGTTCCACCTCCAAGACCGCCTCCTGTATTAGACCCTGAGCCACCACCAGTTGTGCATTCTACGATTGTTATCCAACCACCTCCAGTACATACTATGTCTCCTCTATACTCACCATCATTGCATGCCTCTCCTGGACCATGATTTCCTGGTAAGCCACATCTCGTTTCTTCACAAACTTCTTCTTGGTATTCGTCAATAGAAACACAATCTGGTCCATCTCCTCTACTATAAATAGGTTTGTCACCAATTATAAAATTTACATTAGCTTTAGAAACATCGAAACTTTGTTCTCCATTATTATTTATAATGGGATAAGCAACTACGAACTGATTGTAACTTCCGTCTTTAAATTGATTAAAAACATAATTTTCAAGAATATTGCTATTAGGTACTTCTCTCTGAATATTAAATGTATAACTTTTATAAGTTTCACTTTCTAATTCACGCGCAGAAGAAGCATCAATAACAAATCCATAATCATTAAAATATAAATTTTTATCAGCTCTTTTAACACTTCTATATTTGTCTAATTTTTCTGATAAAACCTTATTCTTTTTTAAAAGTGTTAAATCCTTTAAAATTCGAGCGTTAATTTTAGGTGGACCTTTTAAATTTTGAGTTTCATTAATTAGAACCTAATCCTTTTCACAGCTTACTGTGAATAATAAAATTGCGAAAACTAAGCATAGCTGCTTAGCATAATGTTTAAATGTTCTTGACATTGTAATAATTGATTTTTAAAAATTTATAAATAATAGATTCACAATTAAGCGACTATTATAATTAGTTGTTAGGGAAACCAATTAGGGAATGCATAAATAACGTCTCTCTATACGCATTAGTATGCTTTACAGAAAGATTAATAGGAAATAACAATTTTACACAGCGCGAAACTACAATTTTAAATAACTATTAATGGCGTGCTAATCTAACTTTTCGACGTATTACGAAAATGGTGGTTAATCCTTAAAAGAATTTAATTCATTCTATAAAAAAGCGTACTGAGAGTAAGGAGAAACATTACTTTAAACCAAATTACTTATAAGACCTGTCAGATTTTGGAAACTTGACAGGTCTTACTCATACCAAAAACCCAACCAAATCTTCTATCTTAGAAATAAGCTGCACTTTTATACCCTTCGGTTTAATAGAAATTTTATTGTATTTCGAAACGAATATAGTAGAAAAACCTAGTTTTTCGGCCTCAAGAATACGCTGCTCTACACGTTGTACGGGGCGAATTTCACCAGAAAGTCCTACCTCGGCCGCAAAACAGTAATTCGCTGGCAATGGCACGTCCTCATTAGATGATAAGATCGCTGCCACAACTGCTAAATCTATAGCAGGATCGTCTACCGTGATGCCTCCAGTAATATTTAAAAACACATCTTTAGCACCCAAACGAAAACCGGCGCGCTTTTCTAAAACGGCAAGCAACATGTTTAAACGCTTTGCATTAAATCCTGTAGCACTTCGTTGTGGAGTACCGTATACTGCCGTACTTACTAATGCTTGTACTTCTATCATTAACGGACGCATACCTTCTAAAGTTGCAGAAATCGCATTACCCGATAATTCTTCATCTTTTTTAGAAATTAAGATCTCACTGGGATTGCTTACTTCTCGCAAACCAGAGCCTTGCATTTCGTAAATGCCTAGCTCGTGTGTAGAGCCAAAACGGTTTTTTTGCGCGCGTAAAATACGAAACACATGGTTACGATCGCCTTCAAATTGAAGCACGGTATCTACCATATGTTCTAATATTTTTGGCCCCGCTATATTACCATCTTTTGTAATATGACCAATTAAAACAACAGGAGTTCCTGTTTCTTTTGCATATTTAATAAGCTCTGTGGTGCATTCCTTTATTTGCGAAATGCTTCCGCTAGACGATTCTATATAATCACTATGTAACGTTTGTATGGAATCTATAATAACAATATCTGGCTCTAAAGCTTCAATTTGTTTAAAAATATTTTGTGTTTTAGTTTCGGTAAGAATATAACAACTCTCATTATTAGGGTTGATACGTTCGGCACGCATTTTTATTTGTTTCTGGCTTTCTTCTCCAGAAACATATAATGTTTTATAGGGTAATTTTAATGAAATTTGAAGTAACAACGTACTTTTACCAATACCAGGTTCGCCTCCTAAAAGTGTGAGTGACCCAGGAACAATACCCCCTCCTAAAACACGATTAAATTCTGCATCTAGCGTATCTAATCGTGCTTCTTTATCAGAATTAATTTCTTTTATTCGAAGTGGTTTTGAAACTCTTTTTTTTGCAGATGTTGGTGTTTTCCAATCGCTTTTTTCTGGCTTTTGTACCAGTTCTTCAACTATGGTATTCCACTCTTTACAAGCAGTACATTGCCCTTGCCACTTTGCAGATTGTGTCCCGCAATTTTGGCAGAAAAATGTTGTTTTTACTTTCGCTTTTATTGAACTCATTAATTTGAAATAGATATAAAAAATTGAAGCATAAAAATAGGGTAAAACCTTCATTTTTATGCTTCAAATGTAATCGTTTTTTTAATGAACTTATTTAAACTCTTAAGTGTTCTATATCTTAATAAAACTTAATAGCCAAAATCTGTTTTAATTTGCTCGGCTTGTTCTAACATACGGTCTTTAGTTATGCCTCCAATTTCATCTAAAACATATCCATTTTGATAGGCTTTCATTGCTTTTTTTGGTTCGCCTGTTTCTTCATAAAAACGAGCCATATAATAGGTTCCAAGTAATGCATCTGGATATTCTTTTCTAGCCAGTTGCCCTAGAATCTCATAGTATTCCCAGTTTTCTTTCTTTTTTATTGCGGCAGCAACTGCTTTAAAGTCATTAATTAATATGGGCTTGTCTATTCCAAAAAGCTCTTTAATTGTCGTATACTTTTCAGTAAGGTAATCTACAGGAGAGCCATCTAGTTCTAAAATCACTTCTTTATATTCTTTTTTACTTATGGGCTGAAATACTAAAAAGATGCTTTCTAAAGCTTTAGGTATTGCATGTGCAGGTAATGAATAATGAGAAGGCCCTTCAAATAAATCATAGTTTCTTAAAATACTTTTATTATCTATTCCAGAAATACTTTTATTTAACGCTTCAACTTGTACTCTATTTCGTTTTACATCACTGTCTGACGTTGCTAGATAATAGAACGTTTTTCCTTCTTTTAATGTGCTCATTCTCTCAGTTAAAAACTGAGTCATATCTGGAGCTAAATCGGGACTTAAAGAAACATAAGCTTGAAATAAAGGTACTGGTTTAAGCATCCAGTAATTTATAAAGTTAGCCGTTTCTCCATGCCCTACAGCAACTCTAAAGTTCTCTGTACGGTATTTCCCTTCTATATATGGCATCAATTCAATACCTACAAATTCGAAAAATTTAGATCCTGTCTCCATTGGTAATGAATTTTGTTCAGAATATAAACAATCGGCATCACGCGTTTCTAATTGGTTTACACCCACTACAATTGATTCTGGAATGTCTTCCCAATAAGAATAGTAGTCAACATTTCCTGCAACTATTTCAAATAAATAGTCGGCATCTAGAACAAAAATAATAGGATATTTTTTGTCGCTTCCTTCATAACCTCTTGGTAATTGAATTTTTACTTGTCTAGTTTCTCCTAGAATATTAGAGTTTAATTCTTCGTATTTAACTTGAGAATTAATTGTCTGAATTGATAGAAGTGCTATTAAAAAGTAGAGTAATTGTTTCATGAGTTATATTTTATTTTTTTCCATCTGTCACATGGTACATTCATTTAATCATTCTTTTTAAAAGTGATGCTTAAAATATGAATGTTTCATTTTGGAGTATTTAAATGTTAATAATGCAATGTACAAATTATTTTTTTCTATTGTAAATTGGCAGCCACAATAGCGATATGCCGCCTAATAGTATAATCATTAATGTTTGAGAAGACCACATGATCCACCCAAAAGCAAAACTAGGCGCTTCTGCTATCCCAAATAATGAAAAGGCCCCGTAAACAGCTACAGGATAGGAACCAATTCCTCCATTTGTTGCAGCTATACTAAAACTAGCAGCAATAAAGCCTATTAGTATGGCACCAAAAAAAATGGGTTGTAAACCATCTATAGCGAAACTAGTTACATAAAACATTAATACGTACATAATCCAAATAAAAAAAGTATGGAAAATAAAAGCCCATTTCTTTTTCATTTTGAATATACTTAATGCACCTTCTATTAAACCATTTATAAACGTTTTAATTTTTAGCGCCATTTTAGAGCTGCTTCGTTTAATAACCAACACAAAAACTATTGTTAGTATTGCAAATATTAGTAATCCTACAAGGAGTTTAATAGGATTAAATTTTTCTGTTAAAAACCCATAAATAAAATCGAATTGTAAGAATAACGTAATGGCTATGATTATTAACATAACTAGTAAATCTGCTATACGCTCAGCAATTATGGTTCCAAATCCTTTTTCGAAAGGCACGCCTTCATAATTTGTTAAGATAGAAGCGCGGGCAACTTCACCTGCTCTAGGAATGGTATAGTTTATAAGATAGGTAGCAAATACGGCCATTAAACTATTTCCGAATTTCACTTTATACCCTAAGGGTTCTAACATAAACAACCAACGATAAGCTCTTGATAAATGACTTAAAAATCCTAAAAAAAGCCCTAAAAGAATCCACCAATAGTTTGCTGTTTTAAAATAATTTAATAGTTCTGGGATTGATATTTTAGACAATGAAAACCAAACTAAAAAAATACCCAATAATATTGGGAGCGTAATTTTTAATATTTTACCAATAGAGGTATTCAAAAATTTATTTTAAAAGGTTAGTCGCTTCATCTGGAAATACTAATGATGGCTTAAATGCTTTAGCTTCTTCAATACTCATAAAACCATAAGTAATTAAAATTAAAGTGTCTCCAACAGCTACTTTTCTTGCCGCTGCGCCATTTAGAGTAATTTCACCACTATTTCGGGGTCCAGGAATCGCATAAGTTTCAAGACGTTCTCCATTGTTATTATTAACGATTTGAACTTTTTCTCCTTCTACTATATTTGCAGCATCCATTAAATCTTCATCAATAGTAATACTACCAATATAATTAAGTTCGGCTCCTGTTACTTTGACTCTGTGAATTTTAGATTTTACAACTTGTATTTGCATATTACAAAGGTAATTAATTTAGTGCTATATTGTCTATCAATCTTATATCATCTGCATAAACAGCAATAAAAGCACGGTAGTTTTTTTTGTTAGATTTTCTTTTTACTGGTTTTAGAGTTTCGATATCGGCAATAGAAAAATATTCTAATTTTAACAACTCGTGTTTGTCGAATTGACTCTTAACCCACTCTATTACTTTTGTAGCACTTTTTGTGCCAAACTTTTCTTTGGCTGTTTTTAATGTTTTATATATAAATGGCGCGGCTTTTTTATATTCCCGTTTTAATCTTTCATTACGAGAACTCATTGCCAAACCACTAGCTGCTCTATGAATCTTACACCCTTTTACTTTCACTGGAATATGGTATTTATCAACCAATTTTCTAATAATTTGTAATTGCTGAAAATCTTTTTCGCCAAAATAAGCACTATTTGGAGTAACGATTTCAAATAACCGCTTTACAATAGTACCAACTCCATCAAAGTGTCCATCTCTAAATTTGCCTTCCATTTCAAATTCTAAACCATCAAAACTAAATTCTTGAGCTTCTGTTTGTCCTTCATAAATGTCATCGACACTAGGTGCATAAACAATAATATCGGGACTCAAGGTTTTCAACAAAGAAACATCTCTATCTAATGTTCTAGGATATTTTTCTAAATCTTTCTCATTATCAAACTGAGTCGGATTAACAAAAACACTAACTATTGCAACATCATTATCTTGTATAGCCTTTTCGACTAAAGATAAATGCCCTTCGTGTAGAGCTCCCATCGTTGGAACAAACCCTAAAGTTTTGCCATTTAGGGTCGAAACAAATTTTTGAATTTCAGATTTTGTAGTAAATACAGTCATTTTTAATATAAAATTAACGCCTGCAAACTTAATATTTTAGTAGCAAACTGCATAAAATTTTGTACTTTTGCGTGTTTTTTATTTGGATTTCCAATAACAAGAAAACAATAAAACAGAATGGAACCGTTATGATTATTACAATAACACAATGACTATCAATACAATTGAGTTCTATTTAAACTATAAAAACTAATTTATGAAAGATAAGAGGATATTATATGTATCATCTGAAGTGGTTCCTTATTTACCTGAAACAGAGATTTCTTCAATGTCATTTGAAACACCAAGAATGGTTAACCAACAAGGTGGACAAATTAGAATATTTATGCCTAGGTATGGTAACATTAATGAAAGAAGACATCAATTACATGAAGTGATTCGTCTTTCTGGAATAAATCTGGTGATTAATGATTTAGACATGCCTCTTATTATTAAGGTTGCTTCAATTCCAAAAGAAAGAATTCAAGTTTATTTTATAGATAACGATGAGTATTTTAAAAGAAAAGCAACACTTACAGACGAAGAAGGAAATTTATTTCCCGATAATGATGAACGTGCTATCTTTTTTGCCAAAGGTGTTATAGAAACTGTAAAGAAATTAAATTGGTCTCCAGACATTATACATGTTCATGGATGGTTAGCGTCTTTACTTCCGCTTTACTTAAAACAATTTTACAAAGATGAACCTTTGTTTAATGAAAGTAAAATCGTGACTTCTGTATACAATCAAAGCTTTGATGACACCTTGAACAAGGACATGATCAATAAAATAAAATTTGATAATATCGCTGATAGCGCTATAGAAGTATTAAACAAACCGACTTACACTAATTTAATGAAGGTTGCTATTGATAATTCTGACGCATTAATTGTAGGGTCTGAAACTATTCCTTCTGAACTTGAAACCTATTTAAAAGATAGTAAGAAACCTGTTTTAGGTTTTCAAGAAAAAGACGAATTTAGTGAAGCCTATACTAATTTTTATAATGAAAGCGTTCTAAACTAAACTTTCCAACTTGTTAAATAATTATAGAAGTAAATATTTTTTACTTAACCACTTTATAATTATAGTATTAATATTAAAATATATTTAACAAATTTAATATGATTAATCTCATAAAAAAAACAAGTAAAGTGCTTAAAACAATTTGTTTTGTAGCCCTTTTATCTCTAGTTTTAATTTCTTGCGAAAAAGATTTTGTAAATATTGATAGCACATTACAAGGCGCTCAGAATTTCAATGCTACAAAACAAGAATTTCCTGTGTTAAGTTACAGTAAAGGCTATGGTGAAGTACAAACAAATTTTTTACCAGCAAACTTATTAGGCTATTTTAATGAGCCTATTTACGGAAAAACAATAGCCAGTGTTGTTACACAAGTTACTCCAACAAGCTTTAGTCCTGATTTTGGTAAAGAACCTAAAATAACATCGGTTAGATTAAATATTCCTTATTTTTCTACAGCAACAGGGCCAGCAAACGATGAAGGAATAATTCCTTACGAACTTGATTCTATTTTTGGCAATAAAGATATTCCACTTAAACTATCTATTTATCAGAATAATTATTTGTTAAGAGACTTAGATCCCAATTCTAATTTTGAAGACCGCCAAGCTTATTATTCCAATGCGATTCAAGATTTAGGATTAGATACTCAATTGGGCGAACTTTTATATGAAGAAGAAAGTTTTACACCTAGCATCGCTCAAATAATTGCAGATCAAACAGATCCTGATAACGTTATTAGAACACCTCCTGCTCTAAACTTAGAACTTGGTCCAGATCCTGAGACTAATGATTTTTGGAGGGATTTATTTATGGATGATATGGGCAATGCGCTTCCTCATTTATTAAACGCTAATAATTTTAAAGAATTTTTTAGAGGCCTTATTTTTAAAGTAGAGCCTAGAGATGTGAATGACGAAAGTTATCAAATCATGCTCGATTTTGCTAATACAAATGCAAATATAACTATAAATTATACTAATGAAAATGATGCTAATGAACGTGTAGATCAAACCTATGTTTTAAATTTTAATGGTGTAAGATTAAATACTCTAGAAAATAATTATAATTTTCCTTTGCCAGATGGTAATGCCAATAATGGAGATGACAAACTCTTTATAAAAGGAGGAGTTGGATCTGCTGGGATAATTAGTCTATTTAAGGATGAAAACGGAAACGAAGATGCCTTAGAATTTTTTAAAGATAGAAAAGACGAATGGCTAATTAATCAAGCAAATCTTACCGTTTATGTAGATCAATCTTCTATTCCGAATAATACGGATGGAAAAGACGAACCCAACCGATTAGTTTTATATGATTTAAAAAACAATGTGCCAATAGCCGATTATTTTTTAGATGTCAACACTATTAATGTAGACCCTAATTTATCAAGGACACTTTATGCAGAACCACTCGAAAGAGACTCTGATAATAAAGGAATTAAATATAAATTTAGAATAACTGAACATTTAAATAACATCCTTAAAAGAGATTCTACAAATGTGAATCTTGGAATATATGTTTCTACAAATGTGAATTTATTACTCACAAGTAATGGTGCAGCACTAAATAATTCATTAACTTTCGGTTCAACAGAAGATAAAGACGATACGACTTTAGATAATGTTCCTGCAACTAGTGTTTTATCGCCTAGAGGTACCGTTCTTTTTGGAAGTACATCTAACGTTCCTGAAAATGTTAGACCTAAATTAGAAATTTTTTATACTGAACCTAAAAATTAAAACTTTATGTGTGGCATAGTTGGATATATAGGAAAAAGAGAAGCTTATCCTATAATTCTTGAAGGATTAAAACGTTTGGAATACAGAGGTTACGATAGTGCTGGAATAGCATTATACGACGGTTCAGATATCAAACTTTCAAAAACGAAAGGAAAAGTCGCTGATCTTGAAGCTAAAGCTGCAACTGAAATTAACACTAGTGGTACTTTAGGAATAGGACATACACGTTGGGCCACTCACGGAGTACCAAATGATGTCAATTCCCACCCACATTATTCAAATTCAGGAAACTTAGTTATTATACATAACGGTATCATAGAAAATTATGAATCACTAAAAAAAGAGCTTCTAAAAAGAGGTTACACTTTTGAATCTGACACAGATACTGAGGTTTTAATAAACCTTATCGAAGATGTAAAAACTAATGAAAATGTAAAAACTAATGAAAATGTAAAACTAGGCAAAGCAGTCCAAATCGCACTAAACCAAGTTGTAGGTGCTTATGCAATTGCAGTGTTTGACAAGAATAAGCCAAACGAAATTGTTGTAGCAAAACTAGGAAGCCCACTAGCTATAGGTATTGGTGATGAAGAGTTTTTCATTGCTAGTGACGCCTCTCCTTTTTTAGAATACACGAAAAAAGCCATCTATTTAGAAGACGAAGAAATGGCTATTATTAGCCGTAAAAAGGGAATTAAAATACGTAAAATTAAAAATGATGCATTAGTTGATCCCTATATTCAAGAGCTTCAAATTAATTTAGAACAAATTGAAAAAGGAGGCTATGAGCATTTTATGCTTAAAGAAATTCATGAACAGCCTAATGCTATAAAAGATACTTATAGAGGACGACTTAGAGCCAAAGAGGGCATTATAAAAATGTCTGGTATTGACGATAATTTAGAACGCATCTTAAATGCAAATAGAATTATAGTAGTAGCCTGTGGAACCTCATGGCATGCCGGTTTAGTTTCAGAATATATTTTTGAAAACTTAGCACGCATTCCCGTAGAAGTAGAATACGCTTCAGAATTTAGATATAGAAATCCAGTTATTACAGAACAAGATGTTGTTATTGCCATATCACAATCTGGAGAAACTGCAGATACTTTAGCCGCTATAAAACTTGCCAAATCTAAAGGCGCATTTGTTTTTGGGGTTTGTAATGTTGTTGGTTCAACAATATCTAGAGAAACCCATGCTGGAGCATATACCCATGCTGGACCAGAGATTGGAGTTGCGTCAACAAAAGCTTTTACAACTCAAATTACAGTATTAACACTTATAGCCCTAAAATTGGCTAAAGAAAAAGGTACTATTTCTAATTCGCAATTTCATATGCATTTGCAAGAATTAGAACTTATCCCTGATAAAGTAAAAAAAGCATTAAAATCAGACAGCCATATAAAAATGATTGCCGATATCTACAAAGACGCAAAAAACTGTTTGTATTTAGGAAGAGGTTATAACTTTCCTGTTGCATTAGAAGGTGCTCTTAAGCTAAAAGAAATTTCTTATATCCATGCTGAAGGTTATCCTGCTGCAGAAATGAAACATGGACCTATTGCACTTATCGATGAACAAATGCCAGTATTTGTAATTGCAACTAAAAAAGGCCATTATGAAAAGGTTGTTAGTAATATTCAAGAAATAAAATCTAGATCTGGAAAAATTATTGCTATCGTAACTGAAGGAGATGAAGATGTAAAATACATCGCAGATCATGTTATAGAAGTTCCAGACACCATTGAATCATTAACGCCTTTACTTACAACTATTCCGTTACAATTACTATCTTATCACATAGCGGTTATGTTAGATAGAAATGTCGATCAGCCTAGAAATTTAGCAAAATCTGTAACTGTAGAATAAAACTTTTAAAAACCACCAATAGTAAAAGGTTTAAAATCTTAATTGTTTTCTAATATGAAACAATTAAGATTTTAAACCTTTTTTTTTACAAGCATACTATGCACGCATAATTTATTAATGTTTTTTCCAGAATTTACTTAAAAAACGTATATTGGCTATAAATAAACAAACTAAATCTTAAAAATGAAAAGAATCCTATCATTTCTATTTTTATTGTTCTGTGGAATTTCATTTTCGCAAACAACAATCTCGGGAACTGTAGTTGATGAAAACAGTCAACCTGTCCCAGGAGTAAATGTTATTGTAGTTGGTACCTCATCTGGAACCGTTACCGATTTCGACGGTAAATATACATTAACAACGAACCAAGAACCTCCTTATACGATACAAGCTAGTAGCGTTGGTTTTTCAACCGAATCTCAAGAGGTCACTTCTAAAAATCAAGTTTTGAATTTCACTATTAAAGAAGGAACATCATTAGATGAAGTCGTTATTTCTGCTTCTAGAACTCCAGAACGTATTTTTGAATCACCAGTTACTGTTGAACGTTTTGGTTTAAAACAAATTAAGAATACAGCATCATCTGATTTCTATGATGGACTTGAAAACCTTAAAGGAGTAGACATTAACACCAATAGTTTAACATTCAAATCTATTAACACACGTGGTTTTGCAACGTTTGCAAACACTCGCTTTATGCAATTAGTTGATGGAATGGATAATTCTGCTCCTGCATTAAATTTCCCTTTAGGAAATTTATTAGGAATGACAGAAACAGATGTACTTAGCGTGGAATTACTTCCTGGTGCATCTTCTGCATTATATGGTGCAAATGCTTTCAATGGTATTTTATTTATGAGGAGTAAAAACCCTTTTGATCATCCTGGAATTAGTGGTTCTATAAAAACGGGAGTTACTTCTCAGGAAGCAGCCGGAGATAATGTATATAGAGATCTTAGTGTTAGACTGGCTCATAAATTTTCTGAAAAATTTGCCGTTAAAGCAAATGTTGGATACTTAGAAGGTACAGATTGGGCAGCTACAAATACAGCAGATAAATTAGGAAGAGGCCTTACTCGCGATGATATTGATTATGATGGCATTAATGTATATGGAGATGAAGTATCTACAAATATTAAAAGTGTTGCTCAAACTTTAGAAACTTTAGGCATTTTACCTGCTGGTGCTAACGCACTAATACCATCTGTAAATGTAAGTAGAGGCGGATATAATGAGCTTGATTTAACTACGAATCAAGCAGAGAGTTTCAAAGCAGATTGGGGTCTTTATTATCGTCCTATTACAGATAATAGTTTAGAATTATCTTATGTTGGTAAAATCGGATCTGGGACTACAATATACCAAGGAGCTAATAGATATAATATTAATGATTTCTTTTTACAACAACATAAATTAGAAGTTAAACACGATAATTTCTTTGTTAGAGGTTATTTTACTGAAGATACAGCTGGTGATTCTTACGATTTAGTATTTACAGGCATTAATATTAATAGAGCATGGAAAGACGATAACACTTGGTTTGGAGAATATACCGGTGCTTATTTCCTATCAACTTTAAATGGAGCTACAGATACCCAAGCACATGCTGCAGCAAGAGCGCAAGCAGAATCTGGTCGTTTCGAACCTGGTTCGCCTGAATTTATAGATGCATTCAACAGAAGTATTAATGACCCTGATTTGGCTACAGGCTCTAAATTTCAAGATAATTCCAAAATTTACCATGGAGATGCCAATTACAATTTTAGCCATTTAATAGATTTTGCCGAAATTCAAGTAGGAGGTTCTTATAGACAATATAGTTTAAATTCATTTGGTACGATCTATACAGATGAAGATGGACCTATTAACTATTCTGAAATTGGTTTTTACACACAACTACAGAAGACCTTCGAATTAGGTGAAGACACAGAACTAAAAGGAACAGGTTCTGTGCGTTATGATAAATCTGAATTATTTGATGGTTTCTTCTCTCCTAGATTATCTTTAGGTTTAACATTAAATAAGAATCACAACATAAGAACCTCTATTCAAACTGGGTTTAGAAATCCAACTACTCAAGATTTATATATTGGTCTAGATGTAGGTAGAGCGGCCTTAGTTGGTGGTGCTGCAGATAATCCAGATCGCTATGTTGATACTTATGGTGTTAGTGCAAATGGTACTCCTATAGTTGGAGCTAGCACTATAGAACTTTCAGGACAAGCAGCATATTCTAATTCTTATTTAGCGAATTCTGTGACTTCATTTTCAAGTTCTGGAGATATAGCAGATTTACAAATTGGAAATTCAAATCTAGCGAAACCTGAACAAGTTACTTCTGTAGAGTTTGGTTATAGAGGAAAATTAAATAAAATAATTGTAGATTTTAGTACTTATTTCAATGCCTATAAAGATTTCTTATCTAACGAAACAGTTATAGCACCTTTTTATGGTACTGCTGGTGATAATTCTTTATCTGTTTTAGCATTAGCTAATGGAGATTTTCAAGCCTATCAAACCTATACAAACTCTGATGCCAAAGTTAATTCTTATGGTGGAGCTATTGGTTTAACAACTAAAATCTTTAATGGTTTTGATTTAGGTTTTAATTATACTTATGCTAAACTAGATTTTGATACTGAGAAAAATCCAGATTTCAGAACAAGTTTCAATACACCTGAACATAAAGTAAAAGCTTCTTTCGGTAAAGTTGACTTATTTAAGAATTTTGGATTTAATGTCGCTTGGAGATGGAGTGATACTTATTTCTGGGAAGCTTCTTTTGGTGATGGTAAAGTACCGTCATATAATGTAGTCGATGCTCAAATTAATTATAGATTAACTAAAATAAAATCTACTTTTAAATTAGGAGCAAGTAACGTATTAGGAGATGAGTACTTCTCTGCTTTTGGTACTGGATTTATAGGTTCTCAATACTATATTGGATTCACTTTTAATAATTAATAAAACATCATATTATGAAAATTAAATATATATGGATAATGGCTGCAATCTTAGGATTTACAGCATGTGAAAATGATGATGACACCGTTACAGATGAAGTTGTTCTACCCGAATTAATATCAGGAAATGCAGACTTTTCGAATTTTGTTTCTTTGGGTGCTTCATTTACTGCTGGATTTGCAGACGGAGGTCTTTTTATTGCTAGTCAAGAAAACTCATTCCCAAATACATTAGCAAAACAATTCGCAAAAGTTGGAGGCGGGGATTTTTCTCAACCTTTAATGAGTGACAATACTGGCGCCATTTTAGTAGGAGGAACACAAGCAACCGGGTATAGATTAGTTTTTAATGGATCAGGCCCTGCTCGTTTAAATGATTTTTTAACAAGTCAAGGTTTCCCCGTTCCACCTGTAACGACAGAAGCTGGAATAAATATTGGAAGTGATTTTAATAATTTTGGAATTCCTGGAGCAAAAAGTACTGATCTTATTAGACCAGGTTATGCAGCAGCAAGCCCTTTTTATGCTAGGATAGCTTCATCTGGACCTGCGACTGTTTTAGCTGATGCAGTTGCAAAGGCTCCAACATTTTTCACTTTATCTGAAATTGGTGGGAATGACATTTTAGGATTTGCTACTTCTGGTGGAGATGGATCTAACCCAATAACTGATGTAGCAGCATTTGATGATGCATTAGATCAAATGATAAATGGTTTAACGGCTAACAATGCTAAAGGAGCGATTGGAAATTTACCAAATATTACAAGTTTACCATTTTTCACTACAATCCCTAATGATGCTTTAGATATTGATGCAGGAACAGCAGCAAACTTAACAGGTTTCTTTCAAGCCGTAGCTGGAATTACAACACAGGTTTTGATTCAACAAGGTGTACCACCAGCTCAAGCTCAAGCTTTGGCTGCTCAATATGCAATTACATTTAATGAAGGTCCAAATAGATTTTTAATAGATGTTCCTGCAAGTCCAACTAATCCTTTAGGGTTTAGACAAATGACAGAAGAAGAACTGTTATTATTAACGATAGACAGAGGCGCATTAGCAAATGGTTATGGTTCTGTTGTATTAACTCCAGACGTCGCTCAAGTACTTGTTATCCTTCAAACTGGGGGAAATCCAACACCTGAACAAGCTGCTTCAGTTTTAGCCGCTGTAAGTGGTATTGACGATAAAGATGCTTTAGATACAGACGAACTTAATTCAATTACAACAGCAACAATGGCTTATAATAGTAGTATTGCATCAAAAGCGGCCTTAAAAGGTTTAGCACTTGTAGATTTTAATACGATTTTCGAAAATGCCACAACAGGTAGTGTCGTATTCGATGAGTTTACTCTTAACACTAATTTAGTTACTGGTGGCTTAGTAAGTTTAGATGGAATCCATTTAACACCTAGAGGTTATGCATTAATGGCTAATTCTTTTTTAGAAGCAATTGATGCTAATTATGGCTCAAATTTCGTAGCATCGGGAAATGTAGCTAAAGCTGCAGATTTCACTACAAATTTTTCGCCAACCTTACAATAAATTTCTACATTCTCATTTATACGAAACACCTTCTTTTTTTTAATTTAAAAAGAAGGTGTTTTTTTACATATAAAAAAGCTACTAAAAACAACTTTATTTTTAAATAAAAACGCCTATCTTTGCACGCGAAAACGGATACTGTTTTTTTTCAATTAAACAGCATAATATTAAATAAATAAGTAATGTCAAAAGTTACAGGTAAAGTTGCACAAATAGTAGGTCCAGTAATCGATGTAGAATTCGGAGCTGGTACTGAACTTCCAAAAATTTATGATTCATTAGAAATAAAGAAAGAAGATGGTTCTTTATTAGTCTTAGAAGTACAGTCTCACATTGGTGAAGATACTGTACGAACTATAGCAATGGATTCATCTGATGGGTTAAGTAGAGGAACAGAAGTTAACGCTACTGGTGCTCCAATACAAATGCCTGTTGGCGGAGATGTTTATGGTCGTTTATTTAATGTAATTGGAGATGCAATTGATGGTTTAGGAGACTTACCTAAAGCCGGAAGTGCTGGTCTTCCAATTCACAGAAAAGCTCCTAAATTCGAAGATCTATCTACATCTACAGAAGTACTATTCACTGGAATTAAAGTTATTGATCTTATTGAACCTTATGCAAAAGGTGGTAAAATTGGATTATTTGGTGGTGCAGGAGTTGGCAAAACAGTATTAATTCAGGAGTTAATTAATAACATTGCCAAAGGACACGGTGGATTATCTGTATTTGCAGGAGTTGGAGAAAGAACACGTGAAGGAAATGATTTACTACGTGAAATGTTAGAGTCTGGAATTATCAAGTATGGTGACGACTTTATGCACTCAATGGAAGAAGGTGGTTGGGATCTTCAAAAAGTGGACAAAAATATAATGAAAGAGTCTAAAGCGACTTTCGTATTCGGACAAATGAACGAACCACCTGGAGCACGTGCGCGTGTTGCATTATCTGGTTTAACAATTGCTGAATATTTTAGAGATGGCGCTGGAGATGGACAAGGAAAAGATGTCCTTTTCTTTGTAGATAATATTTTCCGTTTTACACAAGCGGGTTCTGAAGTATCTGCATTATTGGGTCGTATGCCATCTGCAGTAGGTTACCAGCCTACATTAGCAACAGAGATGGGAGCGATGCAAGAACGTATTACTTCAACTAAAAAAGGGTCTATTACATCTGTACAAGCAGTATATGTACCTGCAGATGATTTAACAGATCCAGCACCAGCAACTACATTTGCTCACTTAGATGCTACAACGGTACTATCTCGTAAAATTGCAGAGCTAGGTATTTATCCAGCTGTAGATCCATTAGATTCTACTTCAAGAATTTTAACTGCTGATATTTTAGGAGACGAACACTACGATTGTGCTCAAAAAGTAAAAGAGTTATTACAACGTTATAAAGAATTACAAGATATTATCGCCATATTAGGTATGGAAGAATTATCTGAAGAAGATAAAATGGCTGTAGGTCGTGCACGTCGTGTACAACGTTTCTTATCTCAACCATTTCACGTAGCTGAACAGTTTACAGGTCTTAAAGGTGTATTAGTAGATATTAAAGAAACAATTAAAGGTTTTAATATGATTATGGATGGAGAGTTAGATCACCTTCCTGAAGCAGCCTTTAACCTTAAAGGGTCTATTGATGAAGCTATAGAGTCAGGAGAGAAAATGCTTGCCGAGGCTTAAAACCGAAGTAAGTGCTGAATTTATTTCAGCATCTGTTGAGTATAATGAGACTTCCGATTCCTCGGAAGCTTTTAAATAAAATTTAAAAGATGTATTTAGAAATAGTATCACCAGAAGCAACATTATTTAGTAGTGAAGTAGATTCTGTTGTTGTGCCAGGAGTTAATGGAGAGTTTGAGATGTTAAATAATCACGCACCCATTGTATCTCTTCTTCAAGAAGGAGTTGTTAGAATAAAAACACATTCGCAAAATATAGTTTTAGATGAATTACATAGTAGTTTATCTAAATTACCCGAAGACAATAAAATATTGACATTAAAAATTAATTCGGGAACTGTAGAAATGAAAGACAATAAAGTTATTGTTTTAGCAGATTAAAATAATAATAATCGAATTAAAAAGTCTGAGAGTTTATCTTCTCAGACTTTTTAATTTTATCAATGCATGTTAGAACGACTAAATGTGCTTATATTTCGCTCAATTATTTCGAAAACAACAATGTCTGGCTTATAAGACTCAATAAGTGATTTATTAAAATTGTGACTTTTAATATACATACATTCTCCAAATGTCTCATTAAAAAAAGGGATCCACGCATTAGAAAAAGAATCCCTATACATCATTAACTTTAAATTCTTATTAGGGTTAATATAATGTTTTAAATTAGGATTGCTATTCTTTAAACTATAAACCTCTTCTGTTTTTTTAGAGAACTTAATTCTATTTGCCTTTAAATTTGAATTAATCATTTTAGTAATATCTCCTTTCTCAAAAAAAGAATCTTTTATAATATTATAATCTGATAAGTTTAATTTATTAACCTCAAAAGATTCGTTGATTTTATCCATTACCGTACCATAACCAATAAAAGCACCATAATCGTTCCAATGCGTGTCATTTCTTATGTAAGTTGGATGCATTTCTTTTGCAATAACTAGAGGATTATAAAGATCTATAATATCCAATTCTAGTGTTGAAGTTAAATAGTTCCCCAACGTTTCTAGTTTAGTTTCACTTTGATTAAGCTGATATGGAAGGTACTCTTGGTATATTCTATTCTTATCTGAAGGAATTACTACATAAAATGCTATACCCTTTTTTGCTAAATACTTTTTCACGCTTCCCAAGTAAGTCTTTATTTTCTCAAGTTCATCATTCTTGAAATAATCATTACCAAAAGAATTATTTAAAACATTATTAGAATGATTACCTAAGAACATCCAATCTTCTTTACCTATAACGACTCTGTTTGGGATTGGGTTTTCAAATAAGACATTCGATTTAAAATCGATATAATTGTTTACTAAACTGGTTTTTAATCCGAAATTCTCTGCGTAATAATCCTTAAAAACTCCCAGTGATATTCTAGGTTTATTAAAATCAATCTTTGGAAACTCTCGATATTTTCTATTTTCATTATTAAAAGTTTTTCTTTCTAATCCTAATATCATAACAATATTAGGCAAAACTAATAATCCGATAAATAAAACGATTAAAATCTTTATTAATATGTTGTTATATCTACTCATTAAAAACGAAAGTATATAAATGGATTATACGAGTCTGAAGCGATATATACATAGCAAATAAGAAATAAAGTTATAAGACTACACATTTTTAAAGTAGAGAATATTTTAAACTTTAATGAATAAGACTCAAGTGACTTTATATAGTTTTTACTTATTCTATGAATTGGAGTAGAAAATAAAATGGCTATGATCAATACAAAAAGAATTTCCTTTGTTATATAAAAATTCAAAAACTCAAAATTAGTTTTCGATTTAAAATTAAACATTGATTTTATATAATTGAAAGCATCTATTAAGGTTTCACTTCTAAAAAACACCCAAGATATTCCAACTGTTATAAGTAAATAAGTATGTGCAATAAAATTAGGTGATTTCTGAAGCATTTTTTTCAAACCCAGTCTTTCTATTATAATAAATGCACCATGCAAAAGACCCCATGCTATAAACACCCAATTAGCACCATGCCACAAACCAGTTAGAAGAAACACTATAAAAAGATTAATATATGTTCTAATATTACCTCTACGATTTCCTCCTAAAGAAATGTATAAATAATCTTTAAACCAACTCGACAATGTAATATGCCAACGTCTCCAAAACTCTTGAATAGATTTTGACATGTATGGGTAATTAAAATTTTCAGGGAAATTAAAACCAAACATTTTTCCTAAACCAATAGCCATATCTGAATAACCAGAAAAATCAAAATAAATTTGAAAACTATAAGCTAAAACACCCAACCAGGCCATTAATGCAGACAATTCACTTGGTGGTAAAGCAAAAATAGCATCGGCTAAAAAAGCACAATTATTAGCAATAATCATTTTTTTTGCTAAGCCAATTATAAAACGCTCAATACCTTCTGCAAATAAAGCCCATGATGTCACTCTCTTTTTAAGTTCTTTTTCTATTTCAGAATACCTAACAATAGGTCCAGCAATTAGCTGAGGAAATAAGGTGACATAGGTCGCAAAATTAATAAAGTTCGTATTCGCTTTAATATTCCCTCTATAAACATCGATAGTATAAGACATGGTTTGAAAAGTATAAAAACTTATGCCTAGAGGTAAAATAACATTAGAAAAATAGCTTGCGTTTTCTACATTTATATTAATACTTTGAAGAACTTCTGATAAATTGCTATAAATGAAATTTGAATATTTAAAATAAAATAAAAGCGATAAATTAAATAGAATTGAGGCATAGAGCCCTAATTTACGATAGTTCTTACTAATAAGTATTCCACAAGAATAATCTACAAGTGCAGATAGGATAATTAAAATAACCAGTTCTTTTTCTCCCCAAGTATAAAAACCTAAACTTAATATTAAGAGAATACCATTCTTTAGCTTTTGCGGTACTAAATAATATATAAGTAATGTTATAGGCAAAAACAAAAATAAGAATACCGGACTAGTAAATAACATTAATTACCTAATGGTTTAATTTACCAAAAATACAATAAAATATAGTATTTTTGGTTATTATTGAATTACATCAAATATGTTAAATAAATGCGCCTTTTCAAAATAGTATTTACATTATTCTCTATTGCCTTTGCAAATTGCTTGTATAGTCAAGATTTCTCTGATGATTGGACTGGACATTTTTCTTATCTAGACATTAAAGATATCTCTCAAGGAAATAATAAAGTTTTTGGTGCTGCAGAAAATGCAATTTTCATATATGATACTGAAACAAAAGAAATTGAAAAGCTTTCTACCATAAATGGCCTATCCGGTGAAACAATTTCAAATATTAAGTATATTAAAGATGAAGGCGTATTACTAATTGGGTTTGAAAGTGGACTAATTCAGGTATATACAGAATCTAATCAAGAGATATTTTCAGTTGTAGATATTTTAGACAAAACTACCATTCCTCCTAATATTAAAAGAATAAATCATTTCAATGTTTTTAATGATATCGTATATATATCTACCGATTATGGTATTTCGTTATACGACATTCAATCTTTTGAATTTGGAGATACTTACTTTATCGGTATGGGCGGTACTCAAATACAAGTTAAACAAACTACAATTGTAGATGGTTTTATTTATTCGGCATCTTCATCAGGAATCCAAAAAGCTGAAGTAGACAATCCTAATTTAATAGATTATCAAGAATGGGACCTTGTTATTGGTAACAGTTGGAATGCCATTGAAGCTTTTAATAACAAAATATACGCTACTCAAATAACGGACAAAAGTATTTATGAATTTGATAATAATACACCACCTAGCTTATTAGTTACCTATCAAAATGCTCCTTTGGATTTGAGGAATGAAAATGATCACCTAACAGTAACAACTAAAAATGAGATATTTGTGTATTCACAAAATTTCACTCAATTAATTAATGTTAATTCTATTGACTATAATGAAACACAATTTATTGTGGGATCTATATCTCAAGATAATGAGTCTATTTATACAGGTACTGAAGGTGTTTTAAGTAGTGGTAAATCTGGTCTTGGAATTTTAAAAATAAATACTAATGATCCCTCTCAATTTGAAGAAATTCACCCCGATAGTCCATTATGGAATCGGTTTTTTGAAGTAAAAACTCAAGCAGGTGATGTTTGGGGAGTAAATGGTGGCTATTCGTCGCAATTTAACTTTAGTGGAGGAAATAGACAAACTGGTATTAGCCATTTAAAAAATGGCATCTGGCAAAACATTCCTTTCGAAACTATTAATAATGAGCTGTTTGAGCCTTGGTATTTATCGCATATCTCTATTAATCCTTTTGATAAAAACCAAGCTTATATTAGCTCTTTTCGCTCTGGTTTGATAGACATCCAAAATAATGAGGTTGTTTCTATTTTTAATCAAGATAATAGTACAATTATTCCTTTTGCTGGAGCATTACACTTAGCACTTCCTTCTCATTATGACGAGGATGGTGCATTATGGGTTTTAAACGGCAGAGTTGATACTGGTTTAAATAGG
The DNA here is from genome assembly GCA_937959395.1 of uncultured Flavobacteriaceae bacterium. Lineage (GTDB taxonomy): Bacteria > Bacteroidota > Bacteroidia > Flavobacteriales > Flavobacteriaceae > JAHDGB01. Next base: position 53,293 of record CALGLR010000030.1, read on the forward strand.
TTTAAAGATGGTGAATGGGATTCATTTAATTTACAATCTGTCATACCAAACGCAACAAGCAATTTAGGATATTCAGATATAGATACAGATGAGGACGGAAATATATACATCGCAAGTTACAATCGCGGTTTAATTGGTTTTAAAGAAAATGGAGGAAACCCAATATTAAGAAGCATAACTGGACCGTCTGAAAACTTACCTTCAACCTATGCAACAGCAGTAAAAGTAGATAAAAGAAATCAAGTTTGGATAGGCACCATTAAAGGTTTAAGAGTTATATTTAATACTGACAATTTTTTTGCTAATCCTAATTTTAATGCTTCTGAAATCATTGTTCTAGATGATGGAGAAGCTAGTGAGCTTTTATTTCAGCAATATATTACAGATATAGAAATTGATGGTTCTAATAATAAATGGATAGCCACCTTAGATTCTGGGTTATTTTATCTCTCACCAGACGGGCAAGAAACCATTTTGCGTTTTACTAAAGATAATTCGCCTTTACCAAGTAATAGTGTATTAGATATTTCAATAGATGATAATAACGGACTAGTATACATTGCTACCGAAAAAGGTTTGCTTTCCTACAATTCGCAGTCTTCAAAACCTAAAGATAATTTTGATGATGCCTTTATATTTCCAAATCCGGTTCGTCCAAATTTTAATATAGTAGATGAAAAAATTAAAATTAGAGACATTACTGAAGATGTAAATATTAAAATTACTGATATTGAAGGTAATTTAGTAGCAGAAGCAGAATCTAATACGAATTCCAGATTTAAAGGTTATAATTTAGAAGTAGACGGTGGAACCGCGCTTTGGAATGGCAAAAATCTTGCTAACGAAATAGTAGCTTCTGGTGTGTATTTAGTAATGCTTACAGATCTAGAATCTTTAGATACCAAAGTATTAAAAGTAATGGTTGTTAGATAATGCTTTATAGCACAAAAGCGATCGTTTTATCTAAAATTAAATATAGAGATCATGATCTAATAGTTAAATGTTATACAAAAGAAAAAGGCGTTACTAGTTATTTATTAAAAGGCATTCTTAAATCTAAAAAAGGACCTTCCAAAATTGCTTATTTCCAATTATTATCTCAACTACATTTAGAGACTAATCATAAAAATAGTCGTTCATTACAATACGTAAAAGAAATTAAATCTAGCTATTTATACAGTTCACTACACACTAATATCCTTAAAAGTACTATTGCCTTATTTTTAGCAGAAGTATTATCGTATGCGCTACAAGAAGAAGAACAAAATATTTTGCTGTATGACTACATTGAAACTTCCTTACAATGGTTAGATACAAACGAAACCCAAGCGAATTTCCATTTACTTTTTCTATTAAAACTAACTAAATATTTAGGATTTTATCCTGATGATTCACAAGTAAACGCACCATATTTCAATTTATTAGACGGTGAATTTCAACATGATATTAAAGGAAAACATTCTATTTTTGGGGAAAATTTAACGCTCTTAAAAACCCTATTAGGCACAACATTTGATACCCTTAATAGTATTAAAATTACAGGTAAACAAAGACAAGCTTTTTTAACGCTTATACTAACATATTTTGAACTACATTTGGGTAGTTTTAAAAAGCCAAAATCTATACAAGTATTTAATGATGTTTTTAATTAAAAATAAATCACTCCTTTTAAGTATAATCATTTTCTTTTTAAACACTTTACTGTCTAGCTCTCAAAACATTAAAGTAATTAACAATACAACAAAAGGAACTATTCCTGGAGTAGCGATATATAATGAAAACAAAACAGAAAGTAGTGTTTCAAATATAGATGGTGAAGCAAATTTAGATCAATTTAAAAATGAGGAAACACTCTACTTTCAGCATTTAGGATTTCAAAATAAAAAGCTTAAAAAATCTAGTATTACTAACAATATTGTAGTGTTAGAACCTAGCACTCAAGGCTTAGATGAGATTGTTATTTCTGCTTCAAAATTCGAACAATCTAAAAGAGATATTCCTAAAAAAATCACCAGTGTTAGTGCTAAAACAATAGCTTTTACAAATCCTCAAACAAGTGCAGATTTATTAGAATCGACTGGACAAGTTTATATTCAAAAAAGTCAATTAGGAGGCGGTAGCCCAATAATTAGAGGATTTTCAACGAATCGATTACTTATAACAGTAGATGGTGTAAGAATGAATAATGCCATTTTTAGAGGTGGTAATTTGCAAAATGTAATATCTGTCGATCCTTTTTCAATTGAAAATACCGAAGTAATTTTAGGTGCAGCTTCTGTAATATATGGTAGTGATGCTATTGGAGGTGTTATGGGGTTTTATACTAAAAAACCAAAATTATCTTTAACAGATTCAATACATACCAAAACAAACGCAGTTATACGATATGCAACAGCTAGTGAAGAAAAAACGGTGCATGTAGATGTAAATATTGGATTAAAGAAGTGGGGTTTTCTAACCAATCTTAGTTACACTTCTTTTAATGATTTAAGAATGGGTAAGCATGGCCCTGATGATTATTTAAGACCAGAATTTGTTATTACACAAAATAATATAGATACCGTTGTTCAAAATAACAATTCGTTAATACAACGCTTCTCTGGGTATGATCAATTAAATATTATGCAAAAGGCGTTATACAAACCTAAAGAAAACTTGTTTTTTGATTTGGGTATCTTCTACACAGCAAGTTCTGATGTACCACGCTATGATCGATTAATTAGACCTAGAAATGGGCAATTAAGATCAGCTGAATGGTTTTATGGACCTCAACGCTGGTTTATGACCAATTTAAATATTACTAAACTTAGTAGTCGTTCAAATTTATATGACAAAATTAATTTCACTACTGCATATCAAAAGTTTAACGAAAGTAGAATAGACCGTGATTTTCAATCTACAAACAGACGTGAAACTGCTGAAAAAGTTGATGCCGTCTCATTTAATTTAGATTTTGAAAAAAAACTAACAAAAAAATTAAAACTATTTTATGGTGCTGAATATGTTTACAATAATGTAAACTCTGAAGCTCAAAATGTAAATATAGAAACTGGTGACATAGAAAGCGCAGTAACTCGTTATCCTGATGGTTCTAGTTGGCAATCTTCGGCTGTATATACCAGTTTGAAATATAAGCCCAATACTAAATTCGTTTTCCAATCTGGCTTGCGATATAATAATGTTAATTCTAAATCTAATTTTGAAGCGAATAATACGTTCTTGAACTTACCCTTTAATGAAACGGAAAACAACTCTGATGCATTAACTGGTACTGCCGGAATTACATGGCTTCCTGATGAAAATATACAATGGAAATTTAATTTAGGCTCTGCATTTAGAGCCCCAAATATAGATGACATTGGCAAAGTATTTGATTCTGAACCAGGATCTGTAGTCGTTCCAAACGAAAATCTTAAACCAGAATATGCTTACAGTGGAGAATTAGGCCTACGCCTTAATTTTGATAAAACGCTAATAATAGATGTCGGAACTTATTATACCTATTTAGACAATGCTTTGGTAAGAAAAGATGGCGATTTAAATGGAGTTACACAAATTATATACAATGGAGAGCTAAGTAATGTACAATCTATTCAAAATGCCTCTAAAGCATGGATATATGGTTTTGAAATAGGAGCAAAGCTTCAGTTTAACGAAGCTTTAAAATTCACTTCTCAATATAATGTCATTGGTGGGACTGAAGAAACTGATACTATCGAAGTACCTATTCGCCATGTGGCACCAAGTTTTGGAAATGCGCATTTAATATGGAAAAAAAATAAATTACAAGCAGATGCGTTTATTAATTTTAATGGCACTCTATCTACAAATCAATTAGCACCATCAGAATTAGGAAAGGGGTATTTATATGCTTCAGATAAAAACGGGAATCCTTATTCTCCTTCATGGCATACTTTAAATTTTAGAACTCAGTATCAATTAAATAAAACAGTGTTACTAACTTCCAGTTTAGAAAATATTACGGATCAACGTTATAGAACTTATTCCTCAGGGATTTCTGCACCAGGAAGAAACCTTATCCTTTCTTTAAAATATAGTCTATAAAAAAGCGACTTAGAATTAAGCCGCCTCAATAAGTTAAGATCAAATAAATTTTAACAACTGTTATTCTTTGAATTATTTTTTCAAGAATTGTTTACTTATAATAGTCCCATCTGAAAGCGTAATTTTAGCAACATAAACAGATCTATTAAGTTTAGATAAGTTAAATACGTTATTCTTTTTATTGATTCTAAAAGTAAAAATTTCACGCCCATAAGAATCTAATATTAAAATCGTTTTAATTTTATGTTTCGTTTTAACTAAAAACTTAACCTTATGATTTTCAAGTTCTATAATAGATACTATTCCAGCTCCAATATTTAAATTTGCTTCTTCTTTAAACACAATTTCAAATCGGTCTTTAAAAATTCCGATATCAGAAGTAAATACATAATCATTCGTTTTCAAATTATGGGTTATCCCTTCAAAGTGGTCTTTTAAATATATATTTTTTCTCTTAAAAAATCCTCCTTTAAAATGATCTATACTTAATGTATACAATGTAGGACTATTAATCGCTGTCGTAATTCCTATAGGAATAGATTCATTTTTTGTTAAATCTTCTGGAGCTCTTCCTTGTATTGCATATTCATTTTCGTCATTTTCAATAGTTGAAAATAACATTGCCGAATCTCCAGAAAAAACACGATTAGCATCATATAATGATCCATCATTAGTTTTACTTGCTCCAGAAACATAACCAACTAAGATTTGACTATATACTCCATTATCTGATATTAAATTAAGCCATAATTTATTATCAGCGTTTCCATTTCTAAAGAACTTATTATTATTCCCAGTAACGCGCATTTCATTTGTAAAAACAACATCTCCTGTGGTACCAGAAAAATCATTACTAAAAGAAGTAAAAAAACCTTGGCCTGAAGGAATAAAATCATCCGGTGCATAACGTTCACCTGCTGTATTTCCTGTTAAATTTAATATGGCATAATCATTAACATCAAAATTTAAAGGCTCATTCCCATTAGTATCGGCAGAAGGAGGTGTAACATGAGACCAAAAATAAATAGCACCATCTAAAACACCAGTAGTATTTGTTGCAGAATATGTGTTTTGTTCTAAAAATAGCTTAGCATCTACTGCAGATGCAAATGGATTGCCTATTAAATTCCAATTATTATCCATATTGGTCGTATCATCATCATTTCTATTTGCAGTAATATTTATAATACCCGTATTTAAAACCGAACCTTTAAACCTTTTATTTATACCAAATGTCCCTCCATCTACTCCAGCTAGATCTATTGGTGCTAAAGTTGCCGAATACCCTTTACCTGGCTCCATTATAGTCGAACTGGGTATGAATTGCCAATCATCTGCATTATCATCAATATCGTCTCTACCAGAAACTAAAACATTATCATTTAAATTTTCTTTTAACACGTCACTAAAATTTGCGGCATTAAATTCAAACAATCTAGAAGAAGACGTTGTAGGGAGTAAATCACCAATGGCTACATTTTGAAGTGGTGAACTCCAATAGGTGTACTCATACCATTCTTCCAATGGTGCTGTCTTTTTAGTAACAACTATAGGGGTTCTAGCTGTGCTATTATTAATAAAAAGCGCGGTATTACTTTTTTGAACTAAAGACGCTGTAGGTTTCATTCTTATTTCACCTTCATTTGTAATATCGCCTTGCACTTCTATATGATCATTATTCCTAATTAGTAATCTGACTCCTGAATTAATCGTAAATGCACAGGCACTAATATTTCCATCATCTGTATCGTAATCTGAAGCTAATATCACTTCCTTCGTTAAATCTGGCAAACCATTATCCCAACCTGAAGTTGTCCAAGTTGTTGTTGATGCGCAACACGTAGGTACTATTACTGTACCATTTATTACGACTCCTTTATCACTAGCCACAAACTCTCTAATCCCAAATGTTCCACTTGAACTAGAAGCATTAAAAGCAAACAATCTAAAGGTTACAGTATTTGTAATACAAGTAAAAGCAGATAAATCAATGATATTATTTTCTCCAGTACTAGAAACTGATGCATCTGTAAAAATAGTCGCGAATCCAGAACCAGAATCCATTTGTATTTCAACTTCAGTCGGTCCATTACCTGTTCTACCATATTTCAAACTCATAGCACTTAAGTTTAAACTGTATCCTGCATTTGGAGCAACAGTCCATTCTAAATAGTCATCAGTATCAATTACAGTTCCTGCTGTCCAACCTCGAGACTTATAAGGCCCTCCTAATCCTGGCGCTTTAGTTATTCCTGAGCCCCTACAAATTCCATTAACTGTTACATTAGCATCATTTGCTATTATGCCACTACAGCCAGAGTTTTGAGCAGAGCTGTAAGAAGCAATTTCTTGTGAATTGGCATTACTTATTAAGCAAAGCATTCCAATTAAAAGTAGTTTAATTTTTTTCATGAATTTTGAGTTTAAAGTTTACTTTTAGCCTGATTTCTATATAAACATGTTAGTGATCAAAAACCGTCAATTCGAGTTATTTTTTTACAACAAAGTAAAAAAAATAGTATCGAGAATAGGCTTTTGACTCGAAAACTACTGTTCCGGATATACTTCTCCTAATGTCAAAGCACTCGAACTGACGTGATTTCCTTATATCCAACTCAGGTTTTTAATGTTTTACAATTGTATTTAAACAAAATCTACTATTCGCTATCGCTAATAGAGTAATTGCTATTATTCTTGTAAGACTGCTGCTATTATTAGCGATAGCTATAACTCAAGGAGAAGTTTATAATCTATAAAGTATCGTAATTGTACTATTTGTTATAGCACAATTTTCTTAGAGAGAAGTTTTGACGAAATCTATGTTAGTAATTTAATTAACGGTAAAGTAAAAAATACATTTAAATAAGCAAATTTTTTTTCCTTACTATTAGTAATGAGCATTGATTTATTTTTATAAAGTCTATCAAAAAAGAACAAAATATTAGTCTTATAAAATTCATTTATATCAAGGTAATATTTTGTATAATTATATTTATTTTTTTATCGCTCTTTTATTTATAACAGCTCCATTAGAGAGTTTAACCTGCGCTATATATACCCCTGAATTTAAATTAGACACATTATAAACCTCAGTGTTTTTATTGCCTTTAAAACGATAGATTTCTTGTCCTAAAAGGTTTAATATTTTAACTGAATCGATAGTCGTATTACCATTAACAGAAAAGCGAACATTATTGTTTTCAAGCTCTACTATTGAAAGGTTATTTTTTTCTATTGACTCGTCATCATTATTTAAGGTTCTTGATTTAAAGTTAATTTCAAAACGATCATTAAATGTTCCAACTTCAGAAGTAAACGAATAATCACTTTCAGATAAGTTATGAGTGACTTGATTTAAATGATCTTCTAAGTAAACGAGTTTGTCATTAAAGAAATCACCTTTAAACTGATTCAACGATAATGTATATAATGTCGCAACATCTATAGTAGAGTGAAATCCTACAGGTATTATTTCGTTTTCAGATAATGCCTCAATGGCTTTCCCTTGGATAGCAAATAGTTTATCTACACCATCTATAAGTGTATAAATTACGGAAGCATTCCCTGTCGATAAATTTCTAGGTGCATCATAAGTCATCCCATCATCATCATTTGTTGCTCCACTAACATAAGCAACAAGAATTTGATTAAAAACACCATTATCTGATGTTAAGTTAACCCATAATTTTGCATTCTCATTAGAATTTCCAGCATGTCTAAAAAACTGATCATTGCTTGTCTCATCTGCAACACGCATTCCATTATTAAACGTTAAGTTCGTATTCGTTAATCCTTTTACGAAAACACCTTGCCCTGAAGGAATAAATCTATTTGGTATCGTTGGATCTCCTCCTGCTAATTCACCTGAACCATTTATGATTGCATAGTCATCTAGATCGAAATTTTGTCCTTCATTTCCATTTGTAGTATCTGAAGGTGGTGTTCTATGTGACCATAAATAAACTGCGCCATCTATAATTCCAGAGTTCACGGTAAAGAAATCGTCTGCACTAATCGCACCTGGGTAAGGATTTCCTACAAAATTCCAATCATTATCCCCATTGGGGCCATTATAGGCTATTGGTGTTGTAATCACACCATTATTAAAAACACCTTCAAAAGTAGTTTGATAAGATCCCGTCATAAATCCAATAGGATTTACTGTAGCAGCATAACCAACACCTGGTAACATGGTGTCTCCAGCAGCAGCGATTTGCCAGTCGTCTCCATTATCGTCAATATCATCATGGCCAGGATTACAAGCATTATCATTATCTACTTCTGCACATACGTCTAAAAAATTAGTAGCATCATACCAAAATCGTCTGCCTTCAGGAGCGATACTCAAGGCACTACCTACAGTTTCTCCTATTACTGGTGAACTCCAATAGGTATAATCATACCAATTGGTTATGGTTGTAGTGGTTTTGTTAACTAAAGAAGAACCCGAAGCAGTTACTATAACATTACCCGTGTCACTATTTTGTACTAAATTACCTTTTGTTTCTACCCATAAATCGCCATCTATTGTAATATCATTTTGAACTTCGACATAAGTTGAATCATCAACATTTAATCTATTTCCAGAATTTACAATCAAACTACAGGCACTGAAGCTTCCATCTGTATCGGTATCATAGTCATTATTTAAAATAACCATTGTACTTAAGTCAGGACTACCATCACTCCATGCGCTCCCATTCCAAGATGTAGATTTCATTGTTATTTGGGCTGCATTACTTCCTACTGTACATTCACCATCTTCTATAACTTCGCAGTAAAATTGATACCCATCTAAATTAACACCAAAAATAGATAGATTTGCTGAAGTTTCTCCAGTTACAGTTCCAGGGTTAAAACTAGAATTCGTCACATTAATCCAATTTGCTGAGCTACCATCGTTATATTTCCATTGATAAGTAAATGCCCCACCTAGTGCAGCTGTAGCAGTAACATCTAAGTCTACTCTAGAACAATTGTTTACGTTTGAAACAGTTGATAGCAATTGGGCTCCTCTCATACTAAATGATCCTAAATTAGCACAACTCTCAGTATTAAAAACCAGCCAATCTGCAATATCAAATGTTGCTGATGGTGCCGAAGAGTTAAAATTTCTTACCACATTATAGCCTTTATTATTAGGGCCAAAAACAACATCTATGGTTATTCCATTTTTCAATAATCTTATTTCATCGTTTTCATTAATTCCAAAATCTAACTCTACAAAATCGAAAGACGTTGAACTACATGGATGCGGTGTAGGATTTCCTAAACGCATCACATATGTTGCGCCTGCAGGAACTGTTCCTGTCACATCTATAATTCGAGTAGGTCTAAAACCATTACTAGCATCTACAAATCGTTCTATTGTATAATCTGAGCCAAAAGCATTAAGATTAATAGGGAATGGTGTAGGATTATATAATTCCATATACCAACCATTACCACCATCTACATCCATTACTTCAGAGATAATTAATTCGGAAGCACAAGATCCTGATGACTTTATAAAATCAAAATTTGTTGGTATCGCATCACAACCATTTTTTCTAACGGTAATTTCTCCTGCTACAACTCCTTCTGGCACTTCTACTATTAATTTTGTTGAGTTTACAAAGGTTACTGGAACAACTATTCCATCAAAACCAACAGTAGTAGATGCATTAAAATTAGTTCCATTTATAGTAACTCTTGTCCCTGCTGGACCACTTGTAGGCGTATAATTGGTTACGCTATGAGTTGGCACACAATAATCAGTAAGCTGAAATTCATCAAAATGCATAGGTTCGTCGTGCGTATTTAATTTTTGAATAGCAACTCTAATGTTATTACTAGGATTATTAAGAGTATAAGAATATTGTTGGTAAGTTTCATTCGAAGAGAAAACGGTCGCCCCTACTTGGGTAAAAGTACCGCCATTAACACTAACTATAACTCTAAAGGCAGAAGTTGGCGTTGGATCGTCTGATCTATACCAAAACATAATTTTTCCTACACCGTTATCTTTTCCATCTCCATCTGCACCCTGATATAATAAGTAAGAAGGATCATCACCGAGTTTTATAGCGTTGTTAATGAAAGCGTTTTCTGGACTACTTTGGCCACGGCGTATAAAAAACCCATTATAAGTATAATCTCCATAAGTGGTCTCTGTTAACCCGTCAAAATCCTCAAAAACTTGAGCGTTAGTTGTGATTATAGCAAATAGAAATATACCAAAAGCGGTAAGAATTCTTTTATTAGAATTTCTCATAAAATAGGTTATTAAGGGCAAAATTAATGACTAAACATACAAAAAAGGGCTTAAAAACCCTATTAAAAGTAATTTTATTCGATGAAATACCGTTTTTATTAAACGATACTCACTAAATAATGATTCAAAATTCAAATTAAAAAATTCTAAATCTATTAACTTTTCTTTTTAAAAGTGTAGCTATTTAAATGAGTCGAAAATGAAATAAAAAACTTACCTCTTTATACTTTTCTTATTTATAGTTCGACCATTTGAAAGATTGATTTGAGCGATATAGGTTGTTCTATTAAGGTTTGAAAGATTGAACACCTCTGACTTCTTATTACTCTTGAAACGATATATTTCTTGCCCCAAAAGGTTTAATATTCTAACAGAATCTATAGTCATATTATTATTTACAGAAAAACGTACATTATCATTTTCAAGCTCTACTATAGATACTTCTTTCTCTGTAATATTATTATCACTATTAGAAAGCGTTCCTTCATTAAATATAATATCAAAGCGGGTTTTAAATATCCCAACATCTGAAGTGAAAGTATAATCACTTTCTTTTAAATTATGAATGGTACCCATAAAGTTATCTCTTACATATATGGTTCCGTTTTGCATAAACTCGCCTTGTATATGATCTATACTTAAAGTATATAATGTTGGAGCACTAATAGCTGTAGTAATTCCTAGTCCAATAGATTCTGATAAAGTTAAATCTTCTGGCGCTCTTCCCTGTATTGCATATTCGTTTTCATCATCATTTTCGATAGTAGAGAATAGCATTGCAGAATCTCCAGAAAAAATACGCCTAGCATCGTATAGCGACCCATCATTCATTCTACTCGCACCTGAAACATAACCTATAGCAATTTGACTAAATACATCGGTGTCGGACGTTAAATTTAACCATAACTTGTTGTCTATAATTTTATTTTTAAAAAACTTGTCATTGTTTCCATTTACTCTCATTTCATTAGTAAAAACAACATCACCTGTAGCTCCACTGCCTGTGCTTCCTGAAAAATCATTACTAAAAGAAACAAAGAACCCTTGACCAGAAGGAATAAAATCGTCTGGCGCATAACGTTCTCCAGCAGTATTAGCTGTTAAATTTAATATGGCATAATCGTTAACATCAAAATTTAAGGGTTCGTTTCCATTGGTTGTTGCAGAAGGCGGTGTAACATGGGACCAAAAGTAAATAGCGCCATCTAAAACACCTGTTGTGTTAGTTGCAGAGTACGTGTTTCTTTCTAAAAACAGTCTAGCATCTACAGCAGAAGCATAAGGATTTCCTATTAAATTCCAATTGTTATCTAAATTAGAAGGATCGTCATCATTTCTATTTGCAGTAATATTTATCGTTCCAGTATTTAAAACCGAGCCTCTAAAACTTTTCTTTATACCCACAGTGCCTCCAGCAGGACCAGCTAAATCCAACGGTGCTAAAGTAGCTGAGTATCCTTTACCAGCTTCCATTGGTGTTGTATTCGGAATAATAGCCCAGTCGTTGGCATCATCATCAATATCATCTCGACCAGGGACTAGAATATCGTTATTCAAATCTTCTCTTTGTGTATCACTAAAATTAGCGGCATTAAAATCAAATAATCTTGAAGCCGATGTTGTTGGTAATAAATCGCCAATAGCAACATTCTCAATAGGTGAACTCCAGTAGGTATACTCGTACCATTCCTCTAATGGCGCTGTGACTTTATCAACTATTACTGGATTTGCAACTGTACTATTATTTATAAAAACTGCAGTTTCATTTTTTTGAACGAAAGCGCCTTTATCTTCAATAAGTAATTCACCTGTGTTTGTAACATCTCCCTGAACCTCAACAAAATCATTTTCTCTTACTGTTAATTTCACACCTGTATTGATCGCTAGCTTACAGGCACTAAAACTGTCATCATTAGTATCGTAATCTAAAGCCAGTATTACTTCTTTAGATAAATCTGGCAAACCATTATCCCACCCAGTAGCGGTCCATGTAGTAGTTGAAGAACAAGCCGAACACGAATAAGTACAACCTCCAATAGGTATTGGTGTGTTAGATGTTGTCCAATTTGAAGTATCTACAGTAGCCATCAAAATTAAAGCCGTATCATTAGTAACACTACAACCATAATTTGCATTATCGGTTTCGCCTAAACTTATCGCGTTTACACCATCTACTAAAGGCGCAGGCAACGCACTAGTAGAAGCACTGGTCGCATCACTCCATCCAGAACTATCAAAAGAAACCCCAAATATAAAATCCGGTGCTAGAGCAGTTCCTTGATAAGCTAGAATTTGTTCTCCTGCAGCAGTTAATCCAAAAGGAGTATCTGTAATAGATACCGTTCCAGCTGTGGCTGTAGTTGTTGTTATGGTTATCTCTGTTCCACATGTTAAATCGCTTGTAGCGGTCCATTCAAGAACACCTTCATTGGTATTTCCCGCTCCATTAACTCTAAATCCTCCCGTAGAAAGCCAACCATTATCAGTAAAATTTATTGCGGTAGAAGCCGAAACATCAGTTAATAAAACGAATGAAATTTGGTCTGGGTTATCCGCAGTAAATCCCGTAATAGCTATATCTCCTGGAGATAAACTGGTTTGAGAAAAAACTGTTGTTGAAAATAATACGAATACAAGAAGTAATTTTATATTTTTCATGAGGGCATATTTTAGGTTTATTAATTAGTTATTTTTGCTACATGTATCAGCAAAAACAAACGTTTACTATTATTGAGGCTACCAGAAAACTGGAGCACTATTGCGCTTATCAAGAACGTTGTCATCAAGAAGTGCGCCAAAAACTTAAGGATATGTACATGATACCTGAAGCTATCGATACAATAATTGTACATTTATTAGAGCACAATTTTCTTAACGAAGAACGTTTTGCCAAAACATTTGTTAGGGGCAAGTTTAGAATAAAGAAGTGGGGCAAGCACCGATTGTCCTCAGAATTGAGAAGAAAGGGTATATCCAAATATAACGAAAATCAAGCATTTAAAGAAATATCTGATCAGGAATATATTGAAGCTTTTAATAATTTAGCTCAAAAAAAAGCCGATTCTATAAAAGAAACTAACATTCAAAAGAAGAAAAAAAAACTTATTGATTATTTGTTATATCGCGGTTGGGAATCACATTTAATTTATGAAAAAGCTAATGAATTAATTCACTAAAAATAGCCTTATAAATTAAAAACCATTCCAATATTAGCTACAAATTGATTGTGTATTTCTTCTGCTATTGTTAACCTTTTTGAACTATATCTTGCAAAAGCAACACCAAATTCTGAATATACTCCGAAACCATCTGAAAAGAAATAGCGAGCCCCTAAATGACCTCCAAAATTTTTAAGACTTAAACTTAACCCAGGATAAACATCTAGTTGATCGCTAACATTAATAACACTTCCTAGATTTGCATTAAAACGTGCCTTAATATCGAAACGATCAATAAAATCAGCATCTAAACTATTCGGAATGTCTAATGCATACGTAGAATTAATTCCAACTGAGATATTTTCTCCTAAACCCACATCATAACCAATATTAACACCTGTTGCAAATTCTTGAAAACTAGCTCCCATATATAATTTATTATCTCCTTTGCCTGTAAATGCTTGAGAGTTCACAAAAAGAGTTGCTAATAATGCGCTTAAGAATAAGATTTTTTTCATTTTGTTAAATTTTTATTTTTTTCAAGTAACTATTAGTCAGTACGATAGCTTTATTATTTTTCCAATCTATCCATTTTTGACCTTTAATTTTTCTCATTAAGTTGTCAAAATTACGCATAAAAAACACATTATAAATAGCTTTCCCTAAATTTTTAGGCTGTCTAGCTATGGCTCGCAAACTCATTGAAAACCCTGGAGTTATATATTTCATATAATGCCAATACCCTTCAGGCATATACAAAACCTCTCCATGATTTAAATCACATATCCATCCTTTTGCATGCTTTAAAGCTGGCCACTTTTTAAAATCTGGATTAGCAAAATCTATATCTTCTCTAGTAATTATAGAATGTGGCACTTTGTATAAGTATTTATTTTGTTTTTGATCAAAAAGGATACATTGCTTTTTTCCTTCAAAATGAAAATGAAAAATATTCGCTAAATCTATATCATAATGCATGAATGTATGCGAACCTCTTCCACCAAAAAATAACATTGGTAATCGCTTCATTAAACGAAGGCCAAAATCTGGAAATGAAAAATCGTTTTGAAGTTGTGGGCTTTTTTTAAAAATATTCCAAAGAAAAATTCGAAGTGATGTAGGTTCTTTCTTAAGCAAATCGATATAATTGCTCATTTTCATTTTGGTATCTGGGGCGTTGAACTTTTTTTTATGATGAATTGGGTTACCATCATACAAAGGAACAATGTCTTCTCCGACTACTTCTTTTATATAATCTAAATTCCATTTAGAATAAGCAGGCCAATGGTTAATTAGACCTTCTATAACCACCGGTTTTTGAGGTTTAAAATAACCCTCTATAAAATCTGTTTTAGAAATAGATTTTACACGAGGGATGTTATGAAGTTGTAGTTTCAAAATGCATGCTTTTGTAAATCAAAATTATAAAAGCTTTACCTATTTTTATCTTAAATCTTTTGCTTTTGCTTTTGCAAATTCATTTCTTTCAATTTTGTGATCAGGACGTGTCCACTTTGGTTTTTCTCCTAAAGCTTCATATTGAGAATTTGATGCTTCAACCGTTTTAGGCTGTGATTTTTTAGTAAATGGTTTTTGCGTATTTAATCCAAGCATTTCAAACATTTTTAGGTCTTCATTAACATCTGGATTAGGAGTTGTTAGTAATTTATCTCCAGCAAAAATAGAATTAGCTCCAGCAAAGAAACACATGGCTTGACCTTCACGACTCATTTCTGTACGTCCTGCACTTAATCGCACTTGAGTTTCTGGCATCACTATTCTGGTCGTAGCTACCATACGAATCATATCCCAGATAGACACTGGTTTTTGATCTTCTAACGGTGTGCCGTCAACAGCAACTAATGCGTTTATTGGAACAGATTCTGGTTGTGGGTTTAATGTAGAAAGCGCAACTAGCATACCTGCTCTATCTTCTATTTTTTCTCCCATACCTATAATTCCTCCAGAACATACGGTAACATTCGTTTTTCGAACATTATCTATGGTTTCTAAACGATCTTCATAACCACGAGTTGAAATAACTTCTTTATAATACTCTTCGGAAGAATCTAAATTATGATTGTATGCATATAATCCTGCTTCAGCTAAACGTTCTGCCTGGTTTTCGGTAATCATTCCTAAAGTACAGCATACTTCCATGTCTAGTTTATTAATGGTACGTACCATTTCTAATACTTGATCAAATTCTTCACCATCCTTTACATTACGCCAAGCTGCCCCCATACATACTCGAGAACTCCCAGATGATTTTGCTCTTAATGCTTGTGCTTTTACTTGCTGCACACTCATTAAATCGTTCCCCTTAACATCTGTATGATAACGTGCTGCCTGCGGGCAATAACCACAGTCTTCTGGACAACCTCCTGTTTTTATTGATAATAAGGTACTTACTTGAACCGTATTAGGATCATGATGTAAACGATGTATAGTCGCAGCATCATATAATAACTCCATTAAAGGTTTATTATAAATATCTAGAATTTCCTCTTTAGTCCAGTTGTGTCTTGTCTCGCTCATAATCCGAATTAATAATGGGTTCAAAAATAACTTATTTTGAATTTAAAAACTCATCTAAAAGCGTATAAATTATTAAGAGATTATAAACACTACTCCAAGAAATAAAAAATAGTCTAAACAAAAGAGGTCGTCTAAAAAGTATTTTCAACGTCATTCTGAATTTATTTCAGAATCTCACAATACTATGCGCTAGCCTTTTGTGAGAACCTGAATCAAGTTCAGGTTGACGAAACTAACGTTTTTAGACAGCTTCTTCAAAATTTAGTATATTATTTTGAAGGCTTATCTTCTACCACTTCTGTAGAAGTCCCTTCGTTTGGATCTTTTCCCTTTAAATATTCTGGTAACTCCATTCCTGCCATATTAAACATTTCTTGCAATGGCGGTACCGATTTATACATTCCAGATAAGAAGTTAGCAGTAGACGATTTACCATCTTTATTTCCACCATTTTCCCAAACAGTAACCTTATCAATCTTAATATTTTTAATGGCTTCAGATTGCATTTTAACTAATTCTGGTAATTTATCAGCAATTAATAAAAGTACAGCATCTTTTGAGTTATTCCCTGCTGCTTTTACGATTTGTTCTAAACCAGCAGCTTGTTTGGTTAATACTTCAAACTGACCTTGCGCTTCGGCTTGTGCTTTAAATAAAAAGCATCTGCCTCACCTTTCGCTCTTCTTCTAATTTGCTCCGCTTCAGCTTCTGCATCAATTTCTACTTTCTTTTTATCAATTTCTGCTGGTACAATAATATCTGCCATTTGAGAAGAACGCTCTCTTTCTGCTCTAACAACTTCTGCCTGTTGCTCTGCAGCATAAGATTCTTCTAATGCTTTTGCCGTTTGTACTTTTTCTGAAGCGATTGCAACACGTTCTGCCTCTGCTTCACGTTGACGACGTAAAGAATCGGAATTTGCTACTGCAATTTTCGCTGTGTTTTCTCCTTCTACAGCTTGCGCATTTGCCGCTGCTACTTGCGAACGTTCGTCTTGTACTGCATTCGCCTCACCAATAGAACCATCTCTAGTTTTTTCGGCTACAGACTTACGTGCTGCATTTATAGCGTGTGCTGCTGCTTCTTTACCTAAAGCTTCAATATATCCAGACTCATCAACAATATCTGTAATATTTACGTTGATTAGCTTTAAACCCACTTTTTTAAGCTCAGATTCTACACTTTGAGAAATATTTGTTAAGAATTTATCTCTATCTGAGTTTATTTCTTCAATATCCATTGAAGCCACAACCAAACGCAATTGACCAAAGATAATTTCTTGCGCTAATTCTTGTATTTCATTTTGTCCTAAACCTAAAAGTCTTTCTGCAGCATTTTGCATAATACCGGGTTCGGTAGAAACACCAATTGTAAAACGAGACGGTACATTTACACGAATATTTTGTTTTGATAAGGCATTTACTAGATTAACTTCAATAGAAATAGGTGTTAAATCTAAAAATTGATAATCTTGAATAATAGGCATAATAAAAGCCGCTCCACCATGAATACACTTTGCAGACTGGCCGCCTCCTACTTTACCATAAACAACTAATATTCTATCTGAAGGACAGCGCTTGTAGCGTTTAATAAGTACAACAAAAAATACAAAAATAAAGAGAACAGCAAATATTACTGCAATTGGTAGGCCTAAATTAAAGGCATCTTGAATGATTAATAGCATAAATTTTATGGTTTTTAGTTAAGTTGTTCGATAATTAATATTCCGTTTTCTGTGACGCTTTTTACTTTAATAACAGTTCCAGATTTTAAGTCGGTACTCGCATCAGTTAAAGCATCTAATTCTCTTAATGCACCTTGAATTTTCACGTGTGCTTTTCCCATAGAAGATCGATTCGCTCCCACAGTTAAATAAACTTCTCCTATGGCATTTACAGAGTTCTTGAAATCAAGTGTTCCACTGTCGTTAAGCTTGTTCATATAAAAAAACATAGCAGCCATAATAGACATCATAATTAATCCACAAATTACAGAAATTATAATAGTTAGCGGCTTAGAAAAACCTGCGTCTATACAAGCAATACCACTCCAGCCAAACAAAGTAAAGAAACCTACTAAGTTTTTAAAAGTGATAAATTGAAAGCCAATACCTGTATCTGCATCTATATCTGCGTCAACATCTCCAATATCGTCGACGTCACCACCAATAAAGGTTGAAACCATTGTAATAAGGAATATTACAGAACCCAATAAAGCAATGCTCCAATATATTTTTGAGAATAATTCTAAATTTAAATACCAATCTGTCATAAATAATTAGTTGTTCGTTAAGGACTTGTACCAATTTGTAAGTAAAATAAGCTCAAAATTGGTATTAGAAAGATAAGACCTTTTCTTTTCTCTTACAACACTATTTAGAAAGCAATATTGAAACTGCGTTTCCTCCAAAACCGACTGCATTTACAATAATGCTTTTTATGCGCTTTGGTTTTTCGTTGTTAAGATATGGTATTGCGATAAATTCTTGTTGTTGCAACATTAAAATTGCCATTTCGAGGCTTAATATCCCTGAAGCACCAAGTGTATGACCTATCTTCCATTTATTGGTAGTTAAAACTGGCAGTTTGTTACAAAAAACTTTCTTTATCGCTTCTTTTTCTGAAGTATCGCCTTTTATTGTTCCAGGCGTATGCGTTACAATGACATCAACCTCATTAGGGTTTAAATTCCCTAAAGCCATAGACATTGAACGCTGAAAACAAATACCATTTGTAGATAAAGACACATTATGCTCTAAAATCTCTGTAGCGTAACCAATACCAATTATTTTTGCTAGTGTGTGTTTTGATTTATCCATTTCTAAACAAACCATAGCAGCACCTTCTCCCAGAATCATTGAATTTCTAGCTTTAGATAAATCTAGCGCCTTACAAGGAAAATCTAATAGGTTTTCTGGCGAATTTTCAGCATAAATTTTTAGAGACTTCATTTGTGCAATAGTAAATGGTGTTAATGGTGCTTCACTACCGCCTACTAAAAATTTATCGCACATGCCCGATTGCAACCATGCCACTCCATTAAGTAGGGCATGTAATGCTGTAGAACACGTTATAGAATGAGACACTTCTGGTCCTTTTGTTTGTAAGTCATGTGCCACCCAAGAGGAAATATTTCCTAAAGTAGTAGTTGGAGAACTTAAGGTTTCTGTCTTATTTCGTTTTAAAAAATCATCGTAATACTTTTCAAATAGTTGTGTTGCTCCACGAGAAGAACCAATATTTATTCCAAAGTTATCTTTTGCTTTCCAACCCGCTTCTTCAATCGCTTTTCTAGCTGAAAAAACAGCGAATAGTGTCGAATTATCTAATGATTTATATTTATTATCTGAAGCTTTTAAACGCTCTATTTCTTCTTTAGCTCCTCGAGATAATTCAGCAACTAATGATCCATCATTCACTGTGAAAAAATGTTTAGGCTTCAAATAATTTTCCCAAATCTCATCTTTAGAAAACCCTAAAGGAGAAATAGAAGAAATTGCCGATATGTATACTGGTTTTAACAAAAATTAAAAAACTTTCAGCAAAAATAGGTCTATTGTACATTATATCATATAATTTATGTGTTGAAAATTATTGCTACTGTAACAAAAGATCATAAAACGTTACTTATTAATTATGGAAGAACAAAGACAAAAAAATTGGTTTGGCAGAAATTGGACATGGGTAGTGCCAGTTGGCGGTTGTTTAACGCTTATTATATTATTTGTTTTAGGAATTGGCGCTGCAATTTTTGGAGTTACTAAAGCTATTTCTGGATCTGAACCCTACGAGTATGCTGTAGAACAAGCAAAGACAAACAAAGATGTACAATTTGTTTTAGGGAAACCTATAGAAACTAATGGTATTATGCAAGGAAACATCTCGTTAGAAAATGGAGATTCTGGTCATGTCGATATTAAAATTCCTATAAAGGGATCAAAATACAAAGGCCATGTTTACATTGTTGGTGAGAAAGTTGATGGGAAATGGGTTTATGAGAAATTACAGGTTAAAACTGAAAATGGCGAAAACATCATTTATATGCTAGATGAAGAATTTTACAAAAAAAATGACAGTGAATTATTAGATGATAACGACATTTAAAGCATCTTCAATAACTTGATATATCTTTTCTAATTGTGCTTGCGAAATAGTATAAGGTGCTAAAATATAAATAGTATGACCTAGAGGACGTAAACACACCCCTTCTTTCATAAAAAAATTGAACAACTTATAACGTAAATCACCGTAACGCTCCATTTCAATATTAAGGTCTAAAGCAAAAATAACACCCGTTTGTCGTATCGCTTTTATCTTAGAGTGCGATTTAATACGATCTCCAAATGCTCTGTGAGATACAATTATACGTTTTATATTACCTTGAATTTCTTTAGATCGTAATAACTCGACCCCTGCCAAAGCCGCAGTACAAGCTAACGGATTAGCACTATAAGTATGTCCATGAAACAAACCTTTACTTATTTCATTACTTAGAAAAGCATCATAAATGTCTTGCGAACATGATGTTATTGCCATTGGTAATAATCCAGCAGTTAATGACTTGCTCAAACACATAACATCTGGTTTGGTTTCCATATAATCTGATGCAAAATAACTTCCAGTTTTACCGAAACCAGTCATTACCTCATCAGCAACAGTAATTATTTGGTGTGCTTTACAAAAATTTAGAATTTGATTTAATCCTTCTGCATTATGCATTTTCATAGCGGCAGCTCCTTGTACCAAAGGCTCGTAAACAAAACCTGCTATATCATGATTTTTAACTAAAGCACTCAATTGCTCTAAAATAATATCATGATTATTGCCAGTTGGTGTAGGAATACGTTTTACGTCCAAGAAAAAATCTTCAAAAGGGCCATTATACACAGAAAGACCAGATACACTCATCGCTCCAAATGTATCGCCATGAAATCCATCTTCAAAGGCTATTAACGTATTGCGTTTTTCACCTTTATTAAAATGGTATTGTAATGCCATCTTAATTCCTATTTCAACACTTGTTGAGCCATTATCACTAAAAAAAAGCTTATTTTGATTGTCTGGCAAAATTTCTATTAATGCTTCAGAAAGCTTAACAGCAGGTTCATGAGTAAAGCCACTAAATACAACCTGATCTAAGGTTTGCATTTGTTCATGAACTCTGCTAGTAATATATGCATTACAATGCCCGTACATACAGGTGTACCACGAAGCAATACCATCGATATATTCGTTCCCATCTTCATCGTAAAGTACACAGTTTTTTGCTTTAGTTATTGCAATATGATTTGGATGTAACTGGTGTTGCGTTAAAGGATGCCAAAGGTGTTTTTTATCGCGTTGAGATATAGTTAAATTCCCGCGCAGGCGGGAATCTCTTGATTGTATGTTCGTATTTTCAATACTCATTCCTAACTTTTTTTCATAATTCCCAGTCATCCTGAACTTATTTCAGTATCCCATTCAAATTTAGTAATTCAATAAAGAAAATAGTTCTGTATTTATTAGTTAAAATATACATATAACTTGATTTCTTAAATTATGTGATCCTGAAACAAGTTCAGGATGACGCAACCTTAAAATTTGATTAATTCTTTCGATAATTTTTCTACATATTCCAAAACAACATTCTTATCAAAATAAGGCTCTTCCTCTATTCGTCCTAGAATAGGAACATCTGTCATTTTTTTAATAATATCTTCTGTTGTTTTGTGCTCGTTTCCGCTAAAAATTAAAGCAACTTCCAATCCTTTTTCTTTTAATAATTTTATGGTTAATAACGTATGGTTTATGCTTCCTAGGTAATGCCTAGAAACAACAATTACCTTATAATCTGGCTGAATTAAGTCTAAAATCGTTTGGGTATTATTTAGCGGCACTAAAAGACCACCAGCCCCTTCAATTATTAAGCTATTTTTTGTTTTCGGTACGTTTATTTTTTTTAAATCTATAGTAACACCATCAATTTCTGCTGCTGCATGAGGACTCATAGGTGTATTTAAAGCATATGCATTATCGTAAAATCGCGATTTTTTATTACTTATTAATGCTTTTACTTTTTTGGTATCGCAATGGTCTAATTCTCCTGCCTGAATGGGCTTCCAATAATCGGCTTGCAAGGCTTCAACTACTATTGCTGAAGCTATAGTTTTACCAACTTCAGTTGAGATTCCTGTAATAAAATAAGTATTGTTTTTCATTTTTTTCATTTTCTAGAAAAAGAAATCTATTTCAAATCAAATTCTGTTTTACAAACTTCGCATTTGTATTTATGTCGTGTGTAAAAAGGTAATGCAGAAAATAATACCCCAAAAATAAACCAGAAAAAAGACTTAACATCTTTTATGGTAGAAAACAATTCAACTTTTTCACTTTTACAACTGGGACAATTAATAGTATTTCCATTATCGTCGAGTGAATATTTCTTTATCGACTCTAATATATGCTGCGCTTTCATAGCTTCTCGAGAGTGTACTTTTAATTTCACCCCACCAATTGCGTTACTTACCAAAGGATCTGTATCGATCGTTAAATTATCAGATAAAAACACTTCTATCCCTTCTGCTTCTAAGCGTCCTTTTATTATTTGAGCTTCAGTTGAATACTGAAAAGTGGCTATGATTTTAAATGTTTCTCCCATTTTCTATATACAAATCTCTAATAAAGTTAAAATAGCAGTAATCTCTTTTTCAGAATTATACGCGTGTAAGCAAAAACGTAATCGCTCTTGCTCTTTTGGAACTGTTGGAGATAAAATAGCTTTTACATCAAAACCCTTTTGCTGAAATCTTTGCGCTATTGCTTTCACTTTATCATTTCCAGAAATAATACAACATTGAATGGAAGAATCACTATTTATAAAATAATCTTGAAGCTTTAATTTATTTATTTCAGCCTTAAAAAATAATATATTTTGTCTTAGTTTTTTTATTGTTTTCGTAACCAAAAGCTCTTCATAAGCGAATAGAATAGTAGCAATAGAATGTGGAGATAACGCTGTAGTATAAATAAATGAACGTGAAAAATTCACTAAATAATCTTTCAATTGTTTGCTTCCTAGAATAGATGCCCCATGGCAGCCCATTGCTTTTCCAAAAGTGATAATTCTTGCGAATATTTGTTTTTCTAATCCTAATTCTTGTATTAAGCCCTTACCGTTTTTTCCAAAAATGCCTACAGCATGTGCTTCATCTACAATTAAATATGCATTATATGCTTTGCATAAATTTACCAACGCTACTAAATCTGGAGAATCACCATCCATTGAAAAAACAGATTCTGTAGCAATATATATTTCTGAGTCATTTTGAACTCGCTTTAAAATGGCATCAAGATCTTTTAAATCATTATGTTTAAATTTATAAGACTTTGCATTACTCATCGTAATGCCATCTCTAATTGAGGCATGAATATGCTCATCGTACAAAATAACATCTCCGCGTTGAGGTACACTAGAAAAGATTCCTAAATTTGCGTCGTAACCCGAATTATAAACTAAAGCACTATCACTATTATGAAATGCACTAAGTGTGTTTTCTAAAACTGAGTACAATTTGTGACTACCCGATAATAGTCGCGACCCAGTTGCTCCATTTTGTTCTACTTCATTATCTATTAGAAAATCATGTGCTTTCGTATATATGTTTTTAGATTTAGAAAAACCTAAATAGTCGTTCGAAGAAAAATCGATTAAATTATTAAAGGTTCCTAATTCCCGTAATGAATTATCATCATTACGATCATTAAGTTTTTGTTGTAGTTTTTTAGGAAACATGAGGCAAAGATAATAAAGACTTAATTGGTTTCTAAAATACTTTTTTTATTCTTTTTTGATAAAAAATTATTGTTTATCAATAATTTTTATATATTTGTTATCGTTAAACAATAATTTATATAAAATGAAAGATAAAATTAATATACTTACTATTATAACCTACGGGGTTATATTGTCTTCGATATCTATTTTGTTAAATGATATGCGAGAATTCGATTTTAACCAGTTTACTGCCTTTCAAAATTGGGCAAAAGCAGCAAACAAAACCGATCCTTGGTTTACTTCTAAAAATGCAATAAAATGGAGTTTTTATGTGATAAGTGCAGCATTATTTTTTTGGAGAGGTTATCTTATATACGGGTTTAGTTATTTTCTTTCGATTTTAAAAGAAATTGAAATTGGTAATTATTTTAGTGACAAAAACAGTAAATCTTTTAAAAAAATAGGAGACATCTTTACTTCTTACGCTGCAAGTGTACTTATTCTAAGGTTTTTATTGGCATCTATAGGAAAATCGACTTTTAACTTTTTTCAGGAATTTAAAACAGAGCTCACCATATTAATTCCGTGTGGGCTAGCATTTTATATTCTTGCCGAATTATTTAAACGGGCAAAAGCAACTGAAGAAGAAAACGAATTAACAATATAGATCTGAGGTAAAGCCAATTATTTAACTGAAGTATGATATCTATTTTTAACATTAAACAATAATTAATCTATTCTAATGAAAAAACTAACTATTCTAAAAACGATCGTAGATATTTTTTGGATTATATCAATTTTATCTATCCCATTAATACTTGCATTCTTAGTCTTTACAATATTTGACAATAGCTTAGTTGGCAAGCCTATGACAGTTAATGGTATTCGATTTAGAAAATTTAATTGGGTTTCTAAAATGCTATTAGCCAATTCTTTGATTGCTTACCTAACTTTAGTTTATGCTTTACATTTATTTAGAAAAATCCTTCGTTATTTTCAAAAAAACTTACTTTTTGATTCTTATGCAATTAAAACTTTAAACATAATAGGTATTATATTTTTAGTGACTTCCTTTTTTGATTCAGGAATAGGTTTTTTATATAAACTTGTACGGCAAAAAAGTATGAATTTAGAATATGGATTAAACTCCTTCGTTGTCCTCTGTATTTTAGGATTATTTTTCATGATTTTAAGCGAGGTCTTTAAAATTGCAAAAGCAACTGAAGAAGAAAACGAATTAACAATATAACTTATGCCAATTAGAGTAAATTTAGATGTGATGTTGGCTAAACGAAAAATGAAAAGTAAAGATTTAGCTGAAATTATAGATATTACAACAGCAAATTTGTCTATTTTAAAGTCGGGAAAAGCAAAAGCCATTCGTTTTTCAACTTTAGAAGCCATATGCAACGCTTTAGATTGTCAACCTAGCGATATTTTAGAATATGTCGAAAACTAATATTACTTACCATAGAGCAACCACTAACGAAGAATTAAATCAAATTTTGAATCTTCAAAAGCAAAACTTACGCGATTTAATTTCTGAAGAACAAAAGTTAACAGAAGGATTCGTAACCTTAAAACATGATCTTGAGATCTTAAAAAAAATGAACGATGCCTGTAACCATTGTATTGCAAAACGAGACGAAAAAGTAATAGGCTACGCATTATCTATGCTACAAAATTTTAAGAACGACATCCCGCTTCTTGTTCCCATGTTTAATGAAATAAATAAGGCACTTAAAGCACAAAACTTATCTTCTAACTATATTGCAATGGGGCAAATATGTGTTGATAAAAATTCTAGAGGGCAAGGTGTTTTTAGAGGTTTATACAACTACATGGCCAATGAATTAAAACATGAATTTAATGCCATTATAACTGAAGTCGACACAAAAAACACAAGATCATCTCATGCCCATAAAGCAATAGGGTTTGAGGTTTTAAAAAATTATACTTCTAATAATCAACTTTGGGAAATTATTAGTTTAAAAATATAAAGACTTTGCAAGATTATAATATTAAGAAAAGCATCTTAAATTTTTCTTTTATTTCTAACCTTGCAAAGGTTTCATCTTTCTGTTATACTAATTCGGGTTCATTTTTCATTTTATCTTTAAATCGATTTAATAAAAATGGATTAATATCTATTTCAGGTTTTCTTAAATGCACTAAATCATTAATTATTCTTGCAGTAATAGCAGAGGTTAATATTCCCGTTCTAAAATGACCGCAAGCATTTAGGTAACCATCAATTCCTTCTACTGGCCCTAAAATAGGTACCTCGTCTGGAGTTCCTGGTCTTAACCCTGCCCAAGTTCGCTTACAATTCATATGCTTAAGAATTGGAATTGCTTTAATTGCTCCACTTGCAAGTCCCTGAAGTTCTGCATAACTACTTGATGTATCATATGCTTTATTTTCAGTAGTGCTTCCAATAAGAATTTCTCCATTATCTTTTTGTGCAATGTAACAATCACTAGTACTGAGGCATGATTTTAATATTTTTGGCATTTTTTCGGATAATAGTATTTGACCTTTTACTGGTGTAATTGGCAAAGATACATTTACCATACTACTAATCTCTGCAGCCCAAGAACCCGCAGCGTTAATTACAGTATTGCAAGATATTCTATTATTTGTGGTATGTACAGCGACAACCTTTCCATTATTAACTTCTATATCTTTAACTTCATCATTAATAATTTCTACGCCTTGAACTTTAGCGGCATCACGAAATGCATTCATTAACAAATAAGGATTTACCTGATCGTCATTAAGAAATGTTAAGGCTCCTATAGCATTTTTATTAATAAATGGCTCATCTTCTTTTAATTGTATACTATCCATCCACTTCATTTGATTTTGAAGATGCGGAATAGAATTATAGATATTTTCAGCATAAGCCTTATCATCATCGTCATACATAACAAATTTTAAACCTGTTTTTTCAAGTTTAAAATCAACACCACCTATTTCTTTCAGTTCTCTCCATAAATTTGGAAAAAGGTCATTGCTTTTTAAGCAAAAATCAAAGAAAAAAGGAGGCAACTGGTGTGGTCGCTGCGTTTCTAATACACCATTGGTCGTTTCTTGCTTTCTTTTAGATAACGTTTTAAAGAAAATAACGCCGCATCCTAAGCCAACGGATTCTCCAATTGCCCATAGACCTCCCGCTGATGCTTGTGTTGCATTCCCTTCTTTTTTAATATCAATAAGTTTAATAGATAGTGTTGGATTTTTACTTAATTCATATGCAATGCTAGTTCCAATAACTCCTCCTCCTATAATTACAATATCTGTTGTTTTATTTTTCATTATGTCAATTAATTATTAGTATTTATAGAATCAAAAGGTATCGGTGCCATTGGAAATCGAGGTTTTAACCAACCAACATTTTCATGAGAAGATCCAAGCTTATGTGCTAAATATTCATTACAATAATTTCCACACATTTTACCTTGACAATTTCCCATTCCTATACGAGTTCTTATTTTTAATGCTCCCATATCTTTAACACCAACTTCAATAGCCTCGTCTATAATTTCTTTTTTTACATGCTCGCACCTACAAACTATAGTATCTTGATCAGGCAATCCCATTAGTCCTTCTTTAAGGCCTGAAAAATCATTAAGCGTCTTCTGAAATTTTTTCAGCTTATTCATTTCTTTTCTTATAGGATTTGCAATTTTTTCAGCTTCCTCTATTGAAATTTCACTTATATCTATTAAATAAGCTAATGCCGCTATTTTACCAGATAAAACGGCAACGTCTGATCCATATATACCACTATTATCTCCTGCACTATATATTTTTTTTACAGACGTTCGTTGCCAACTATCAGTTACAGGAAAAAAACCTCCTCTATTAAGATTATATGTATGTTTACAATTTAACATTTGCGTGAGCTGAATTCTTGGAACATAACCATACTGTATACCAGCGCAATCAACCTTTAATGTAAAAGATTTTTCTTTAACAGGGTGCCATTTATCATCGTAAGGTGCTACTACGATTTCTTCTAAATGGTCTTTACCTATAGCTCTCACAATACCGTGTCCGTAGTAAAAAGGAATGCGATGCTTTTTTAAATAAAGCATGTAGGACATTCCCTCTTTTAATAATTTTGTATTTGACATTAAATTAAAGGAATTCTTTACAATATCTTTTTGTCTCCCTGCTTCTAAAACAGCTACTATAGTGACTCCCGCCATATGTAATTGTTTTGCAGCTACTAAAAGTAAAGGTCCAGTACCTATTAAAACAGCTCTCTTTCCCGGTTTTACATTTCCACATTTTGCCTGTGATTGGATACCACCTACACTCATAATTCCTGGTAATGTCCAACCAGGGAAAGGTTGTGCTCTCTCATAACACCCCGTAGCTATTAATAAATTTTTATCTGATATGGTTTTTACTTTACCTTTTTGTAAAATAGCTAAATCGTTAGTTAAAGGAAAATTTCCTAGCACTTCACTTTCGAGTTGAAGATCAATATATGAGGAACACTCCTCGAATTCATTAAACATTTTTCTTGCACGGATAAATGTTTTTTCATCTCGAAATGTACTATTATTCATACCCTTATCTGGCTTTTTAAAAATCGCACCTCCTATTTCTGAATTCTCATCTATTAGTGTTGAATGAACACTAAAATGAGCTAATAATATAGCTGCCGATATACCTGCTGGACCAGCTCCTATAATTTTAATATTATTTTTCATTTATTTAACAATCTTTTATTTTAACATAACTCCCAACTATATCACTTGTATTTATTACTGTTTTAATACGCATTCCTTCTTTAACAATTTTCTTGCAAGCTCTATATTTACTATTGTCTACAGAAACTAAGCAACAAAAACAGATTCCCATCCCACAATAGGCTCCTATCTTTTGATCATGATCATTCTTAGAAATTTGTTTTATTCCGTGTGCAAATAATGTACTAAGAATAGTTTCTCCTTCATACGCTGTTTTCTCTTCTGCGTTTATATAAATTTTTATAGGCTTACTATTTATAAGCTCTATATCATTATCTCTTTTTTTCATTTTAAAATGGTTTAATTACCTGATGTTTAAATCTTATTAAAAAAATTATAGCGGAGATTCTAAATAAAAAAGAAAATACCTTATCTAATTGAATCAATGATTGCTCTAATTTATTATAAACTTTTTCTTCAAGCTTATATCACTTTTGTATTTATTCAACAACTGTTAAGAATAATTTATAGTCCTTACATAGAATATAATTCTGTATTTATAGTATTTCATACTACATCTCATCTTTCGCTTTTTTAATTTAAAATTTCTATACTTAAATTACCTCTAAATTATAATAACAGAAATCAAATATGAGTAAATTATGAGTTGTCTATGAGTAAATTGTGAGTGTCTAAAAGTACATTATTAGGATTATATAAGATTTCTCTATCGAAAATGATGCATTTTATTTTTTAAAAAAAATCACATTGACTTTGAGGTTAATGCTAAAAATCAAATACAAAAATGTGGAACAAAACGCTCTAAATTCATTATTTCAATATGATACCATTAATTTTAACAACGTATAATTTTAATCTGCGTCTTTTTAATAACTACTTAAAAAATATTTCACCTTATCTTTACGATCTTATGTTTGCACTAGTAGATTGTAATAATTTTTATGCGTCTTGCGAACGTGTTTTTAATCCTAACCTACAAGGCCAACCTGTTGCTATTCTCTCTAATAATGATGGTTGTGTAATCTCACGAAGTGACGAAGCAAAAGCGATTGGTTTACCAATGGGCGCTCCTATTTTTAAGTGGGACTCCTTCTGTAAAACTAATACTATTCATGTCCTATCCTCTAACTACCCATTATATGGTGATATGAGTAGCAGAGTGATGTCTATTTTAGAACAATTTACACCAGATATAGAATTATATAGCATTGATGAATCTTTTTTAGAATTTAAAAGCTTTAAGAAATCATTTGATTATGACGATTATGGAATTCAAATTAGAACCCGTATTTTAAAATGGACAGGCATTCCAACATCTGTTGGCATTGCTCCAACTAAAGCATTATCTAAAGTCGCTAATAAAGTCGCTCGAAAATTTCCTGAACGAACCAAAGGGGTTTACATTATTGACTCTGAAGAAAAAAGAATAAAAGCTTTAAAATGGATTAAAATTGAAGACGTTTGGGGAATAGGAAGAGGTCTTACAAAAAAACTTAAGCTCAAAAACTGTAAAACCGCTTATGATTTTACTCAATTATCAAACGAATGGATAAAAAATAATTTTTCAGTAATCGAATTACGTTTAAAACGTGACTTAGAAGGTATTCCTATTTTAAAATTAGAAGAATACAAAACAAAAAAAGCAATTGCTACGACCAGAAGTTTTGAATACACCTATTCTGATATTGATAATATAAAAGAACGCATTTCTACATTCGCAACAAGTTGTGCCGAAAAACTACGTAAGCAAAAATCGAGTTGTCATGTTATTATTGTAATGCTTCGCAGCGATCGCCATAAAAAAGATTCACCGCAACATAGCGTGAGTACTTCTGTGAATTTATCTTTCCCTACTAATTCTTCATTAGTAATAAGTAATTGCGCGGTTAATGCTGTAACGTCTATATTTAAAGAAGGTATAAAATACAAACGTGCAGGAGTAATTGTTATGGGATTGGTCCCAGAAGATAATTTTCAGCTTCATTTATTTGAAAACGAAAACCCCAAACACCAACCTTTAATGAATGCTGTTGATTCGTTAAACAAAAAATATGGCGGCTTTAAAATAAAACTAGGGAATCAAGATTTAAAACGCACATGGAAAATGCGTCAAGAACGATTATCTCCTAAATACACAACAAATATAAAAGACATTATTGTCGTGAAATAACATTCCTGCGCAGGCAGGAAACTATATAATAGATTTAGAGTATCTAATCTAAAAGAAAACTCAAACCTTAAGGAGGTTGATTTTTAACTAAATTAGTAAAGAGATTACTCCTCCAAGGAAATAATAAGACAAAAACTATGATAGCACATAAATCAGGAAGCTTAACTATTTACACACCAGAAACTATTGATGGCTCTGGATCTCATTTTTTTGATGCAGGAATTTCGGCTGGATTTCCTTCTCCTGCCGAAGATTTTAAAGAACAACGATTATCTTTAGATCAAGAATTAGTAACAAACAAAGAAGCTACTTTTTTTGCCAGAGTTAGTGGTCAATCTATGATTGGTGCTGGATTAAATGATAACGATTTATTAGTAATAGATAGAAGCCTAGAACCTGAGAATAATAAAATTGCAGTATGCTTCTTAGATGGTGAGTTTACGGTGAAACGATTACGAGTTTCTAATAAGGAGGTTTGGTTGCAACCAGAAAACCCTAATTACCCAATCATTAAAATTACAGAAGAAAATAATTTCGTGATATGGGGAATTGTAACTAATGTGATAAAAAAGGTTTAAGATCTATAATCCTACTAAAAACAAAGAGGCTGTCTGAAAAGTATTTTCAACGTCATTCTGAATTTATTTCAGAATCTCACAATACTATGCGCTAGCCTTTTGTGAGAACCTGAATCAAGTTCAGGTTGACGAAACTAACCTTTTTAGACAGCTTCTTTAATTTATTTTCAATGTGAGATTAAACAATCCCTTGCGCCATCATAGCATCAGCTACTTTAACGAAACCTGCAATGTTTGCTCCTTTTACGTAATCTACATAACCATCTTCTTCTGTACCGTATTCAATACATGATTTATGAATATCGTTCATTATTTGTTTTAATTTAGTATCAACTTCTTCACGAGACCAACCGTAACGTAATGAGTTTTGTGTCATTTCTAAACCAGAAGTAGCAACTCCACCTGCATTCGAGGCTTTTCCTGGAGCAAATAATATTTTTGCTTTATGGAATGCTTCTATCGCTTCTTTAGTCGATGGCATATTAGCACCTTCACTCACACACATACATCCATTTTTAAGTAATACTTCTGCATCTTTTTCAACAAGTTCATTTTGTGTCGCACATGGCAAAGCAATATCACATTTAGTTTCCCAAGGTGTTTTTCCTTTATTAAATTTTGCACTAGGATATTTTTCAGCATATTCACTTACTCGTCCTCGCTTCACATTTTTAAGCTCCATGATAAAAGCTAATTTCTTAGCATCTATACCATCTTCGTCATAAACAAATCCTGAAGAATCAGACATTGTAACCACTTTAGCTCCTAATTGTATCGCCTTTTCTGCTGCATATTGTGCAACATTCCCAGAGCCAGAGATAACTACAGTCTTCTCTTTAAAGCTATCCCCTTTGTTTTCTAACATTTTTTGTGCAAAATAAACATTGCCATAACCAGTAGCTTCAGGTCTAATTAAAGATCCGCCCCAAGAAGCTCCTTTCCCAGTTAATACTCCTGTAAATTCATTTCTTAATTTTTTGTACATCCCGTATAAGAACCCTATCTCACGGCCTCCAACACCAATATCCCCAGCTGGCACATCTGTATTCGCACCTATATGTCTATATAATTCACTCATAAATGCATGGCAAAAACGCATAATTTCATTATCGCTTTTACCTTTAGGGTTAAAATCACTTCCCCCTTTTCCTCCACCCATAGGTAAAGTTGTTAATGAATTTTTAAAAACCTGTTCAAAAGCTAAGAATTTAAGAATACTCATATTCACTGTTGGGTGAAAGCGTAAGCCTCCTTTATAAGGTCCAATAGCAGAATTCATTTGTATTCTATAACCTCTATTTACATGTACATCTCCTTTATCATCAACCCATGTTACTCTAAAAGATATAGCGCGTTCTGGCTCAACCATACGCTCTAATATTTTTGTACCATTATATATCTTGTTTTTTTCAATGTAAGGAATAACAGTTTCTGCTACTTCTTCTACCGCTTGAAGAAATTCTGTCTCATGACCATTTCTTTCTTTTACTTTGTCTAAAAATGCTTCGATTTTATTTTCCATCTAATTAGTAAAATTATGATACTATTAATTATCGGGTAAATTTAAACAAGAAAAGCGTACTATTTATAAATTTTTATATGATTTTTTTTTAATTTCATAACCATAAACAGTAAGTTTAGAAAAAATATGCCTTCATTTTGATGCATTTTGTCCGAAAAATTTGTTAGTTAGTCGAGTTTTTCTATATTTGTTAATTCAAAAGCCTCTAAAACTAGAACTATATCATGCTTAAAATAAAACTTTTAACCTCTTTAACCTTATTTGTGCTAATCTCACAAAGTGTTTTTCCACAATTAGGATTCTCCCACGAATTAGGTCTTATTAGTGGTCCTGTTGCATTTCAATCAGATTTTGGACAACGGAAAAATATTGATACGAATAAAGGAAATACTGGATATGGTGTTGGCTTAGTTCATTATATTAACTTCTCATATAGAGCAGATTGTAATTGTTATACTACAGATAAGTATTTTAATGATCATTTTAAATTAAGAACAGAACTCTCATATAACAAAACAAAATTAAATCATTTTGGCGAATGGGTAAGTGACGATAAAACTTCTGAACGCGCTGAACAATTAAGAGCACATTCTGGAGAAGTAAATAATTTTGATGTTGGTATGCAATTAGAATATTTTCCATTAAGTATTAGATCATTTCAATCATTTGGTTATAAAGTTGCTCCTTTTATTAGCTTAGGCGGTCATTTTACATCTTTTAACCCAAAAGCAGCAACAACTTACGGAGATGGGAAAATTACCACTGCTAGTAATTTTTACAGTCCTTGGCAACCAGGATCTATAGATCCAACATCAGGTACCACTTGGTCTGTTGTTTCAAGCGTTGGAGCACGTTATAAATTAACCATAGTTTCAGATTTTATGATTGATTTAAGATGGCAATATTATCTTACGAGTGATTATGTAGATGGTTTAAATCACCAACTACCTTCTAATAAAAATAATGATTGGCTAGTTTGGTTTAATGTAGGTTACATATATTATCTTAATTAAGATCTCTAATAAATATTTTTCTAAACTTAAGCCTACAGAACTTTTTAAAACTATACGTTTACAAATTTTAATAATTTACTGATAAAACAAGACACAAATCTCTTCATATATTATATGATATACATTATCTAATAAAATTATTTTATATGCTTATATACAATAAGATAGGCTCGAATCATCTGTCAATATATCGGTTTAACGAAATCGTTCCGAATACTATTCTACAACTTAGAAGAGCTCGCTTTTTAAAAAAAAGCAATAAAAAATCTATTATATCGAATAAAAAAGCTTTTAATCGATTTTTCCTTTTTTCTTAAGTTAACTTTATGATAAAAAAATGAAAAAATCTTTCCTTCGATTAGGATTTAGAATAGATTTTGTATTAAAAACCTTACTAGATTTGAGATTTACCCTTACTTTTTATTAGGTAAAAACAACTCTCTAAAAAACATTAAACTCAACTTATTTAAAACATGAAAAACTTTACTTGTTTCTCGTTGAATAGTAAAACCTTATTTATTAGGGGCTTGTTATTTTTTGCTATTATTTTTTACTCCAATGTAAATGCGCAACAAACTATTGCAGCTACAGATGGAGGAACTAATTGTTCTAATTGCGCCCCTCCGGGTTGGACCGATTTTGCTGGTACAGCAGATATCTCAAATGCTACCGATGCAGCTGCACCTCCAGTAACTGGTGGTGGATCAACTTGGGATGTCGCTGGTAATGTTTTACCATTACCTCCAAATGGTCATCTAGATTGGATTTCTTTAAGAGATTTAGGAGATTCAGATAATGACCCTAGCACACTTCCTGAAGAAATCGTTACAGCTCCTATGGCAGGCCTTACAATTGGCGCCAATTACGAGGTTATTTTATATACCTTAACAGCTAGAACTCTTAATGATGGTAATAATGGAGATTATTATGCTGGTACTTACATAGATTTATTTAGATACCAAATAGGAACTACTCCTATAGATGTTATTAATAATCCTACTCAAGATGTTTGGGGAACTACTAAATTAAGGTTTACAGCAACTGCTAACTCTGAGACATTACAATTACTTCCTGGCGCAAATGGTGCAGGACAACCAAGAATAAACTATGAAACCATACAAATATCTATAACATTAAATGCGATAAATGAAGTTCCAGTAGCCGATGATAATAGTGAGACGACTCCGCAAGATGTTAATGTTACCTTTAATGTAACAAGTACAGATACAGATGGTGATGGGAATATAGATGTCGCTACAGTAGATTTAGATCCATCTACACCAGGAATTCAAAATACTTTAACTGTTCCTGGAGAAGGAACTTGGACAGTAGATGCTTCTGGAAATGTTACTTTTGATCCTCTTCCTGGATTTTTAGGAACAGCTAGTATTTCATATACAGTAAATGATGACTACACTTTAGATGGTGCAAATCAAGCAGCAACTTCTAATGAAGCAACATTAACGGTTACAGTTTTAGCTGATACCGACGGCGATGGTATCGATGATGCTACAGATTTAGATGATGATAATGATGGGATTTTAGATACCGTTGAAGGCTGTACAGATAATACTGCCTATTATGAATATTTTTTTCCTAGTTTAACGCCAAGAGTAGTAGGTTCTTCAGGGGCTTTTTCTAGTTTAAGTGATTTAATATTTGGAGCAGGTGTTACAGAAGTTAATCCTGGACAAACAATTACAAGTATTACACTAGATGATCTGGATGAGACTACTACTGCTGGAGCTATAAGTAATAACGATTATGTTGAAAGTGTAATAACAGTAGGAGCTAATGATGTAAATTTAGAATCAATAAATTTAAGATTAATTGGTTCTGGATATACCTTTACCCTAGACTTAATTGATGGAGGTTCGACAACGAGATTATTAACAGATATTGTATTCCCAATACCAGGTACAGGAGGTGGACAGCGAAATGATTTCGATTTTCCTGATCAACTACTTACAGCAGGACAGGTCTATACGATAAGAATGTATTTTCATAGTCCTACAGATATTGATGGGGCTGATTTTGATGATTTTAGGATTTTTCATAGTTGGCTTCAAGGTGTCGATACCGATGGCGATGGTATTGTAGATTGTTTAGATCCAGATAGTGATAACGATGGCTGTAATGATGCTAATGAAGCGTATGACGATGCCAATGCCGATAGTAATAATGATGGGACTTATGGCGGTGTCGTTGGTCCAGCAGAAGTTGAACCAGACGGAACCGTAACAGGAGCAACATATCCAGGAACAAATGCGAATGTAAATACAGCAACACAAGTAACAGTAACAACAGTTCCTACAAATCAAACGGCAGCACCAGGAGATCCAGCCACATTTACAGTAGCTGCTAATGCAGTAAGTACGACTACTTTTGTTGCAGGCGTGCCAGATTATACGATACCACCAGCAACAGATGTTTCTGGAACTTTGGTGTATCAATGGCAAGAAGATGGTGTAGATTTAGCTAATGGCGGTGTTTATAGTGGTGTAGATACGGCTAGTTTAACGATCTCAGATGTTGCAGGCTTAGATGGTAGG
>CALGLR010000031.1 GCA_937959395.1 uncultured Flavobacteriaceae bacterium
TGGTTGGTCCAGTCCTATAATATTCCAAGTCTCATGAAACCCATCTCCGTTTGGAGTAAAGTATGGAATGAAATCTATAATTATAATTGTAGTACTTGCTTCTCCACATCCTTCTATATCTCTTGCAGTAATAATATGAGACCCAGCCGAGACATTCTCGAAAGTATAAGTATTGGTATTAGGTAGATTAGAGACCCATGGGCCATCATCTAACTTAAATTCGAATAAGGCCGTATTTAAACTGGCATTTGTTGCGGTAGCTAAAATGGTATTATCTTCAACAAAAGTGATAGAGACCTGTTCAGCATTAACCAAAGGAGGTGCACTCTCCACAACTATAGTTTCAGCATTAGCAGTACATCCTGTAGTCTTGTTTGTTGCCGTAACACTATAATTTCCTGGCTGTGTTACTGAGATTGTAGGGTTTGTTTCTCCCGTAATAAGTACGTCATTCAAGAACCACTCAAAAGAATAATTGGTTATATCTAATCCGGTATCTATAATTGGACTTGGTAATATTACGTTACCCTCATTATCTATACATAATACGTATTTATCCTCCAACTCAATTTCTGGCAAAGGATTAACCTTTAAGATCATTTGTCCTGTACTAAAACATAAGGTATCCCTGTTTTCTATTCTTACATAAATGGTTTGAGGGTTAATTGTATTTTCATAAGGAGAAGCTAATGGGCTTGTTCCCGATTCTGCATCTGCTTCACTAATATAGTAACTTATAGTATGCAATACTGGATCTTGACCATTAAGCAAAATAGGGTTTTGACTAATTAGATTAAATAGTATGCTATCATTACTGGAGTCGTTATCTAATTCAACAGCATCATCACATAGTTCATAAGTATGATTAATCGTTGTTGGTAAAGCAATAACTTCTAATTCTAAAGTTGTGGTACTGAAACAGGTTAAATCTTGAGCTCTAACAAATACGATTCGAGAAGCCGAAAAATACGGACTGGCAAT
Organism: uncultured Flavobacteriaceae bacterium; assembly: GCA_937959395.1. Lineage (GTDB taxonomy): Bacteria > Bacteroidota > Bacteroidia > Flavobacteriales > Flavobacteriaceae > JAHDGB01. The sequence goes on from CALGLR010000031.1 coordinate 982, forward strand.
AGGGTTTGCTCCGTTTTGTGCTTCAACTTGAGTGTCATGATAAGTCACAGTAGTATATGGCGTAGTTTCAAGAATCTCCATATTTTTAGATTCTAAATCGAAAAAGGCAAACTCACCAGCAGAGGTTTCATCACAACTAGAAAGAGGTTCTGGTAGGTCTAATGGGGGTTCTGGTAATACGGTAAGATTTTCTGTATGAGTTGCAAAACAATTATTTACAGTATAAACTATGGTATAGCTAGCGCCTACAGTAGCATTGGTTACCGTTCCAGTTGTTGGGTTTATTATGGCAGCATCGATTGGTAAAGGATCAAAACTAAATATGCCACCAAGCGAACCAGAAATTGAAGATTCTCCACCATCACAAGTACTGGTAATTGTAAATAAGGCATTACCTGGAGGCAATGTTTCTACTGAAACTATAGAACTGTTTGCGCATATACCTTGTGTTGTATATTCAACGGTATAAGTTGTTCCAGATACGCCATTAGTAATTGTTCCAGTCGCGGCATCGATTATGGCTCCATCCGTTGGTGTTGGATTAAAACTAAAAACACCTCCCAGAGCTCCTGTTATATTAGCAGTTCCACCATCACAATTTGGAGTCATGCTAAACGTGGCATCGTCTTGATCTAAAAGTGTAACTGTTTGAGTTGAAGAATTAGGGCAATCGCCTTGAGTAGTATAGCTTACCATATAAGTTTCCCCTGGTGTACCGTTACTTATCTCTCCTGTTGCTGCATCGATTAATGCCCCATCTGTTGGCGCGGGATTGAAACTAAATACACCTCCCAGAGCTCCTGTTATTGTTGCAGTTCCGCCGTCGCATTCAGAAGCTATAGTAAAAGTGGCGTCATCTTGATCTAAAAGTGTAACTGTTTGTATTGAAGAATTAGGGCAATCACCTTGTGTTGTATATTCAATAGTGTAAGTTGTTCCAATTGTTCCATTAGTTATTTCGCCAGTGGTTGCATCAATTATTGCAACATCAATAGGAAGAGGATTAAAATTAAATAAGCCTCCAGGGAGTCCCGTTACTGTAGCAGTTGCGCCATCGCAACTAGGCGCCATGGTAAAGTTTGCATCGTCTATAGGATTTACTACCAAATTAAAAGCGGGATTAGCAGTAACGTTACTACATAAATTATCTCCCACCCTTTCTATGCGAATATAAATAGGTTGCGGATTTAGAATATTGGTATATGGACTAACCAAGGCATTAATCCCAGAATCGGCATCTAGGAAATTTGCATAATAAGTTACTACATTATCTGCAGCAGTTTGAAGACCTAAAACTGTTGGTGTTTGAGATTCTAAATCAAAGATTCCTATACCATCATTAGGGGCTTCATCGCAAATTTCTAGGTCTTCCGTTGGGTTTATAATTATTTCTTCTATTTCTAAAATTGGAGAGTCGTATGGACATCCAAATTTGGTAATTCTAACAAAATAAATTCCTGGTACTGTTGGTAAATAAGTATTTGTAGTTGCTCCGGGGATTTCTACGTCGTTTAAAAACCACTGGTAACTATCAAACCCACCTGTAATCTCTAATAATTCGGCACCTGGAATACAAGTAGCTCCAGTTATATCTAATTCTACTATGGGGATAGTATCAAATCCTGAAAAATAGGCAGCAACACCTGCATTATCGTTAGCTCCTATAAAGCCTACAGCTATTGGTCCCGTAGATTCAACAGAGATGTTGCCATTAATATTTCTAACATAAAACGTTTTCCAATCTGGATTTCCTGTGACAGGGTTTGCAGCGGGTAAAGCCACTAAACCAGTGTTATCAGTGACTTGTATTTCTGCATCTGGTGTAAGAGCAGAAGCTATAATAGTAACTCCACCACCATTAAAATCTAAGCCAGCGATATCAGTAATATCAGAGATATTATTTAATTTAGTTGGAAGTAAACAATTTATTGGGGCTATAAAATTTAAGCCAATAGTTTGTAACTTCACATCACCAGCCAAAATTTGGTATGCATATGCTTCATTTGATGTTCTTACATACATATTACTTCCAGGTACATTCCCGTTATAATTGTTGCCGGGGATTTCAAAGTATTCACCATCGTTTATTGTTGCTATAGGAGCTGCAGCTCCGTTAACAAAAATATCTGTTCCATTTTGTGTCGCTATAATTACAGGGAATTCTGTTTCATCAACTCCATTTCCTCTAATAAATATATATTCTTTTCCTAATACATTTTCGGGAACAGGTTGATCCATACCTGCATCTCTTTGCACTCGGTTTGGAATAACACCAGCGTTTAAGTTTCCGTTGCTTATTGCAATTTTTTTATTAGCTTCTATAGAAGCTCCTAGCCATCCTAGAGAATTATCAGGACTTTCGCTTATAACTGCTTCTAAAACAAAAGATTCACCTCTATTTAGTGTTCTTGTTATTGTGTTGTCTATTAATCCTCGAGGATCCATACCGAGTCTAAAGACACAATTAGGGTTGTAGTTGGATATAGTAACCGTAGTATCATCCTCTGTTGCCATTATTCCAAGTGATGCATTTAAACTTGTATTTGCATCAACCATCGCTTTATTAGGAATTCCTCCCCATTTAAATAAATTACCAAGACCTGTTCTTCCTTTACAAGTTAGTGAAGCTGCTTGGGCTCCTGTTCTTCCGCGATAGTTTACATAAAATTTTTCACCACCTCTAGATTGAAAACGCAAGCCACTATTAGTTAATATTATTCCAGTGTTTATATCATTTACTAAAGTAATGTCGTTATTCCCATCTGGGAGATCATGTCTTGCAGGCGCATTATTGGATATGTTATAAGTCGCTAATGGGACTACTGAATTACCTCTAAATAGATCTACTGTAAAAGGTGCTACTTCTGGGGTAGAAATATAAAATGCTTGTTCTTTTATGGATTGACTGTTTGTAGTCTGTTTTAAAGGAGGCGAAAAATGTAAATCACTTAATTGAGAGTATAGATTTTTACTGAAAATTATCAAAATTAAGGCAACTATTGTATTTTTTTTCATAAAATCAATCTTAATTAAGCGTATAATTTACGCTTAATATTAAGATTGAAAGATATTATTCATTTTTAGTACTAAACAATATCTTCGATGAAAGAAAGAATTTTTTAGATTAAAAACAAAATTTCGCTATCTGATTACCAAATACTTATAGTTTTTTTTAATTTAGCACCTAAAAATGAATATATAATATAATATGCGAGGACTTAATTTCTTAAAATTAACGTAATATCATGGAGCGGCTATAGTGCTGATCTCCTACAGATATTCTATAAATATACTGACCTGTACTTAATCGGGTTTGCGATTCTTTTTTAACATCTATAGTGTGATCTCCAGCAAATAACATTTCATTTTTAAGTGTTGCAACTTCTCGACCTATAATGTCATACAGTTTAACAACGGTATGTTGCGTATTAGGGTTTTTAATTTTAATTAATGTTTTATTATTATCGTATAACACTAAATGAGTGAAACTATTAGATAAATTATAATCATCAACACTTAAAGAATTGCAATTGAAGCCTATATCTAATCTATTGTAATCTTGCCCTAATAAAGCTTGGTTAACTATAACGGGGTTTATACATAACCATTCTTGCATAATGGTCGCATATATTTCCCTAAAATCAATGTCGTAAATAAGATTGCCGTCATTATTTAAAGTCGTTAAGCTTGGATGGTTTCCAATAAATCCATTTCCTTGTAAACCTGGCCCAAATAATAATAATGGCGCAGCAGCACCATGATCTGTTCCTTGCGAACCGTTTTCGTCTGGGCGTCTACCAAACTCACTAAAAGTCATTGCTAAAGTGTCTTGATCATGTCCTGAGGTAGCTAAATCATCGAAAAATAATTTAACAGCATTAGATAAATTTGTTAGCAATTCTTGGTGTTTGTCTTTTTGATTGGCATGCGTATCAAATCCGCCAAGAGAGACCATATATACTTTTGTGCCTAAGTCGCCTTTAATCATTCTTGCAACATTAGCAAGTTGTCTACTAATATCTGTGTCTGGATAACTCACCGAGTTTTCAACACTCATATAAGCTTCACTAATAACACCAGCATAATTAAAGGTTGTATTTGTTGTACTTCTTAAGAAACCTAAATGATTACCATAGGTGCATTCAGGAAGGTCTGTAACATTATAAAGAGTACCATTATTAGCAATATTTTCTAATTGTTGCGGATTGGCTACAGAAAAAGCATAATTATTATCAAGACCATCAAAAATAAGATTACCAACACTACCTATTTGAACGGCAGCAGGAATTGCAGGTGGGTTTACAGTATAATCTGGATAAAGATCTTCAAAATAACGTCCTAACCAACCTGTTCGCTCTACGTCATTTCCATCTGTAGATGCCCAAATGTCAGAGCCACTAAAATGAGATAAACTACCATCATTGTAACCTACGCCATGTACCACTTTCATTGCGCCATTTCCCCAGAGTGGTTCTAGGCTATTCATAAAAGTTGGAATTCCAAAATCGCTAGATAAGTTTGTTATATTGGAAAGGTCGTGTTTTAAGCTAGGTCTTAAATTAGCATAAACATCATAATCATATATTGGAATAATCGTATTTAATCCATCATTACCTCCTTTAAGGCGTATTAAAACTAAAATTCGGTCTGATTCACTTTGGCTTAAAGCAACAGCTAAAGGTGAAGGACGAGAAGCCGTTAAAGGAGTGCTTCCAAGCATCATTGTGCCTCCTCCAACTAATCCTAATGCTTGTATAAATGAGCGCCTATTCCACTTTTTGTGTTCTTCATCATGAATGTTCGCTTTTGAGTCTTTATGAGTGTCTTTATTTTTATTGCGCATGGTCTTTTTATTTTAGTTGAAATTCGGGCATCTTGGTAACATGCATTAGTAATAGTAAAATCTGATAAGGTGCTTGTTCAAAGAATAAACTCCAAATACCATCTGTATAATAATTTTCGGGGATGTTATATTTAAAAATATCGGTAGCAGTCTCATAATCTAAAGTGGTATATAATTCTTTAGGAACAAAACGATCTATGATTGCTCTAGTAATTATATAGGGATCTGTACTAGTGTTGGAAATTTCAATAGCGAAATTTCTAAAGGCTTCGGGGTCTTCATTCCATGTCGTCCATATCATATATTCGCAGAGTTGCCAACGTCCAGTTAATGTGCTTGAATTTATCCAATCACGATCGCCTTGCCATCCTGCAACATCAATGGGTTGAAATAAATATTGGCCAACTGTATTGTTAACCCACATGATACTTTCTTTAAAATCATCAGTATAATTAAACCCAGTCACTTTAATGAAATTCTGAGTGAGATCGAATGGACTTTTAATAATTGATCCTAATGTTTTTGTGTCAAAAAAATGCTCGCTTTTAAAAAGCGTTCGTAATACATTTGCAATATTAAAATCAGTAACAAAAATGGTCGCCATTTCATTTATAACAGCATCGTTTAACGTAGAACTAACAAAGTATTTATATAATTTTTCACAAATGAATTTTGCGATTAGTGGTGCTTTTTCTTCAAATAAAATAGTGATGACATCATCATAATCCCAATTTCCAGTTCTTCCAAAAATAACTTTATCTGTATTATTATAGGTGTCTGGATTAAATACAATAGGCTCACAAAACGTATTTCCAGGATTGTTTCCAATATGTCTGTTATATCCAGTTAAAGCTTTAGCAGTTTCAACGATATCAGTTTGATTATAACCATTATTAAGACCTAGAGTAAATAATTCGTATAGTTCGCGGGCATAATTTTCATTGGGAGCCTCTGCTGTATTTTGAAAGCCATTTAAGTAAATAAGCATGGCTTCATTTTTTCCAGCTGCACTTACAAAATCTTTAAAATTACCAGTAGAGAATGTTTCTAATAAATTATAATATTTGTATAAATAACTTGAACAATAATAGTTGTCTAATTGAGTCACAAAATGATTACTCCAAAATAGATTTAACCGAGCTTTTAATCCGCCATTTAAAAAACTATTAAAAGCAAGCAATCTCCATTCTCCATGGTTATTTTGTATTTGCTCATCTGGATCTAATCCAGCATTAATGTAATCTTGATAACTTGTATTGAACCATGAAGGAGCAGGTGTTACAGGTGTCGCTATAGCCTGGTCTACCAGAGAATCAATAAACTGCTCAGGAGTTAGAGACAGTGCTGCATTTAGTTCTGTTTCAGAAGCACCAAAGCAAAGTCGCCTATAAATATGGTTTGCCTTTTCGGCATTCCAAGGATTATCAGTTGTTGGAACAAATACAGTTAACGTACTCGTATTACACGAAGTTGAGGTTTCCATAGGCAATTTTATTAAAACGATGGTTTAAACAATCATAAAGCCAGAGGGAAAAAGGCTTTAAACAGGTAATTAATGTTAAAAAAACAAAAAATATTTTGATAAAAAAAATGAATCTTTAAATTATATACGTGAAAATTAGTGTGTTAAGATCATTTTTGAATAAAAAAATGAATTTTAACCACAATATAATAGGTTTTTAAAAAAAATGTACATTTACCATATGACAAAAAAACTACAACTATTGAATGTTTTTTATTTTATTTTTTTCTTTGGAATTTTTCAAGTATTTTCTCAAAATAAAACAAGCGAAAACATCATAATTAAATCTGAAAGATTGATACAACCACCTTATTTAAAAGTAGGAGATACAGTAATGATAGTTGCGCCGTCTGGCGTATTGAAAAACAGAAATAGAGAAGTAGAACAGGCCAAAACATTACTTAAAAGGTGGCAATTAAATGTGATTGTTGGTAAGCATGTTTTTAAAAAAGACAACCATTTTGCAGGAACTGATGCACAACGCTGTGAAGATTTTCAAAAAGCATTAGATCATCCAAACGTCAAAGCCATTTGGAGCGCTAGAGGTGGTTATGGTACAGTTCGTATTTTAGATAAATTAGATTATACAAAGTTTAAAGAAAATCCTAAATGGCTAATAGGATATTCAGATATTACGGCGTTACATAATCAGTTTCATGTTAATGGGATAGAGAGTATTCATGGTTTAATGTGTATGAGTTTAACTGAGGATGAAACCGAAGTTGAAACCGCAATTAATTCATTTAAAAAAGCAATTTTTGGGAAGAGTATAGATTATACTATTGAAGGTACAAGTTATAACAGAACAGGAAATACTTCAGGCCAATTAATAGGTGGGAATTTAACAATTTTACATACTATGTTGGGTTCTAAAGAAAGCGTTGATACCTCAGGAAAAATTTTGTTTTTCGAAGAAATAGGAGAATATGCTTACCATATAGATCGTATGCTACAAAGTTTAAAACGCGCTGGGTATTTTGATAATTGTAAAGGCGTAATGGTTGGAAGCATAACAAAAGTTAGAAAAAATACAACACCTTGGGGTAAGCCCGTTGAACAGCTTATTTTAGACGCCTTAGCTGAATATGATTTTCCTATTGTTTTTAATGTGCCTGCTGGACATGATAAAGATAACCGTGCGTTAATTATGGGTAGAGAAGTTAAGTTGAAAGTAGGTAAAGATAATTCTACTATAAAATTTGAAGAGTAAAATCATAAAAAAAAGTAAGTTATTAATTAAGAATTAATGGGCTGGTATTAGATTCCTGCCTGCGCAGGAATTTATGGCACAACATAACGAATTAGGAAAAAAAGGAGAGCAGCTTGCTCAAGACTATCTATTAAAAAAGGGGTACGATATTTTAGAGCGTAATTATACTTACAAAAAGGCTGAAGTCGATATTATTGCCCAATTAAAAGATACTCTTGCTGTTGTTGAGGTAAAAACGCGTTCTACTGTCGATTTTGGAAACCCTCAAGATTTTGTAAAACCAAAACAAATTCAAAACCTTGTTAAGGCTGTTGATGAGTATATAAATACTAATAATTTAGAAGTAGAAGTGCGTTTTGATATTATTGCTATTGTAAAAAAAGGAGATCGCTTTAATATTGAGCATTTAGAAGATGCTTTCTATCATTTTTAATCCTAGTGAAAATGAGATTTCAAAACCTTCCTTTTTTCTTGAGATGTTTTTTTTGAGTTTTTTAATGCTACAACTAATTGGTTTCTAAATAGGTGTTTTTTTTAATTTATATGAATACATCCAGTCGTTAAAGGTCTGCTAATAGTTCTTGTAGTTTAATAGATTTTTTTTACTTTTAGTGCAATGATATTGTGACTAAAATATCTAATCAATCAAAATACGTATTATCTATGAAAAGAAGAGATTTTATTCAGTATGCTGGTTTGGGAGCTGGTGCTTTAATGGTGCCGTCCATACTTATGGGAAATAATATTCCTGTTGAAGCATTACTAGACCCAGGAATGGATACAACCCTTAAAAAAAGAATGGCAGATATTGCCTTGAATACGGCAAAATCTTTAGGGGCTACCTATGCAGATGCTAGAATAGGAAGATATTTAAACCAGTTTGTATTTACAAGAGAAGATAAGGTTCAAAATGTAGTAAATACAGAATCTTTTGGAATAGGGATACGAGTAATCGTTAATGGAACTTGGGGTTTTGCTTCTACGAATTCAGTTACCGATGAAGGTATAAAGAAAGCAACAGATCAAGCGGTTGCTATTGCAAAAGCAAACTCAAAAATTCAAAAAGTTCCGGTAATTCTTGCTCCAGTAGCTTCTCACGGGGAAACGTCTTGGAAAACACCTATAAAAAAGGATTTTAAGGACGTGCCAGTTTCAGAAAAAGTAGATCTTTTATTAAGCGCTAATGCAGCAGCTTTAAGTAATGGCGCTAATTATGTTAATTCTGGACTTTTCATGGTAAATGAACAAAAGTATTTTGCTTCTACAGAAGGGTCTTATATCGATCAAGACATACACAGAATATGGCCAACTTTTGGAGTCACTGCTATAGACAGAGCTTCTGGCAAGTTCAAATCTAGACAAGCAATGAGTGCACCAATGGGTATGGGTTATGAATATATGGACGGTCTTGATTCTGAAAAATTAAAAGGTCCGGAGGGTCTTAAATTATACAGAGGAAGTTATGATATGATTGAAGACGCCACTTTAGCAGCAAAACAAGCTAAGGAAATGTTAACAGCGAAATCGGTAAATGCAGGAAAATATGATTTGGTTTTAGAGCCTAATCATTTAGGATTAACCATTCATGAGTCTGTAGGGCATCCATTAGAATTAGATCGTGTACTAGGTTATGAAGCTAATTATGCAGGAACAAGTTTCGCAACTCTAGATAAATGGAAATCTAAAAACTTTAAATACGGAAGTGATATTGTTAACCTTGTTGCAGATAAAACACAGCCAGGATCTCTTGGTGCCGTTGGTTTTGATGATGAAGGTGTAAAAACTAAGGGTTGGGATTTAGTTCGTAATGGAGTTCTTACTAATTATCAAGCGATTCGAGATCAAGTACACATGATAGATCAAAACGAATCTCATGGTTGTTGTTATGCTCAAAGTTGGAACGATGTACAATTTCAGCGTATGCCAAATGTTTCTCTTGAAGCTGGTAAAGAAAAATACAGTATTGACGACATGATTAAAGATGTAGAAAAAGGAATTTATATTGCTGGTAGAGGATCGTATTCTATAGATCAGCAACGTTATAACTTCCAGTTTGGAGGAACTGTTTATTATGAAATTAAAGACGGAAAAATTGTAGGCATGTTAGATGATGTAGCATATCAATCTAACACACAAGAGTTTTGGAATTCTTGTACTAAGATTTGTGACAAAAGTGATTACCGTATGTTTGGATCATTTTTCGATGGTAAAGGGCAGCCTTCTCAAGTAAGTGCTGTTTCTCATGGTAGTGCAACGACTCGATTTAATAACATTAACGTCATTAATACGGGTAGAACCATTTAAAAACTTGTTTTACTACAAATACTAAAAACATCATGGCAATATATACAAAAGAAGAAGCAAGAAAAATAATGGAAAAAGCATTGCGTTTTTCCACAGCAGATACTTGCGTAATAAACATAAGTGGCAGTGAAAGCGGTAATATACGTTATGCCAGAAATACAGTGTCTACTGCAGGACACAGATCGAATCAAACACTAGCAGTACAATCTAGTTTTGGAAAAAAATCAGGAACAGCAACTATAGATGAATTTGATGATGAGTCGCTTAAAAAAGTAGTGTCTAGAGCAGAAGAATTAGCAAAACTATCTCCTGAGAATCCAGAATTTATGGAGCCATTAGGACCGCAAAATTATGATGAATCGATCACTTATAGTGAATCAACTGCTAAAATAACACCAGAATTTCGTGCAGAGATAGCGAATAGCAGTATAGAACCAGCTGTAAGTAAAGATACTACTGCAGCAGGGTTTTTTAACGATTCTGCAGGTTTTAGTGCCATGTTAAACTCTAAAGGGCTTTTTGCATACAACAAGTCGACTAATATCGATTTTACAGTTACTATAAGAAGTAATGATGGTACTGGATCTGGTTGGGTTACGAGAGACTTTAATGACGTTAACAAATTTAATGCGGCAAAAGCTTCTAAAGTTGCTATTGATAAAGCCGTTTTATCTAGAGAAGCTAAAGCAATAGAACCTGGTAAGTATACTGTAATCTTAGAACCAGCAGCATCTGTTGGCCTTTTAGGAAATATGGCGCGATCTTTTAGTGCACGTACTGCAGATGAAGGACGTAGTTTTATGTCTAAAGAAGGAGGCGGAACTAAATTAGGAGAAAAAATTGTAGATGAGCGCGTAAATATTTATTCAGATCCTCTAAATTCTCAGGTACCAACTGGAACATGGAATGGTGATGGTCAACCTTTAAAAAGGATGGACTGGATAAAAAACGGAGCCGTTAAAAACCTTGCTTACGGCAGGTATTGGGCAAAAGAAAAAGGAGTTAAACCAGTTCCTTTTCCTTCTAATTTTATTATGGAGGGTGGAGATGCTTCGTTAGAAGATTTAATTAAAGGAACTAAAAAAGGAATTTTAGTAACACGATTATGGTACATACGAGGTGTAGATCCACAAACATTATTATATACAGGGTTAACTAGAGATGGTACTTTTTATATTGAAAACGGAAAAATAAAATATCCGGTAAAGAACTTTAGATTTAATGAGAGTCCAATTATTATGCTTAATAATTTAGAAGCTTTAGGTCAACAAGTTAGAATAGATGGCGATTTAATTCCTTATATGAAAATAAGAGACTTTACGTTTACAAGTTTGTCTGACGCTGTATAACAAGTATAATATTAAAAAACTGGTTGTCTTGATTTATTCATGTTAACCAGTTTTTTATTTATGAGGATAGAAGTTAGTATGATTACCTGTAAAAACAAAAATAGTTACTAATTTGTCCGTTCGAGCCTTTCGACTGGCGCTCAAGACAGGCTAAAGTCCAGAACTATATAGAACTATAGCTTCAGAAAAGTCCGACTTGATATCGATAGTTAGAAAAGTAGCTTAATAAGTATTAATTTACCTATTTACATTTATTATTGAATATTAAAATAAACTGTGCTGAATAATAAATTTTTCTTTACGCGTTTGCAATACGAATCAGGAGATTGGGATGTAGACCAACGCATGCCATCCAATTTACTGAATTCTTTAGTAGAGTACACGACATTAGAAGTAGATACTCAAGAGAAGATTATTGCTTTAAATAGCGAAGAACTATTCAAAAGCCCTTTTTGTTACATTTCAGGACATAAATTGGTGCAATTCACAGAAAAAGAAGGCGAAAATTTTAAAAACTATGTCAATAATGGCGGTTTTGTATTTGCCGATGATTGTAATCATGATATAGACGGTTTGTTTTCTAAATCTTTTGAGAAACAAATGGATACTCTTTTTGGTCCTAATGCATTAAAAAAGATTCCTAATGATCATGAGATTTATAATATTTTTTTTGAATTTGAAGACGGTCCTCCTACAACATCTCAAGAATTAAATGGATGGGGAGATGATATTGTACATGATTATTTAAAAGCAATTATTGTTAATGGTAGAATAGCAGTTTTATTCAGTAATAAAGATTATGGTTGTGAATGGGATTACGACTTTAGAAATAAACGATGGTATAAAATAGATAATACTCGTTTTGGAGTAAATATTGTAATGTATGCTTTAACATCTTGAAAAGAGGAATTTGGTATTAGTTAAGTTTAATGATATTTTATAGATTATAATATTAGATGAATAATGTCAGGTTGAGCCTTTCGACTATCGCTCAAGACAGGCTAAAATCGAAACCTTAGAAAACAACTATCAAATAAGAATAAGGTTCCTCTCTCTATCGGCAGATATGTTGGGATTAAAAATAATAAAATGAATAAAGATTTAGTAATTATAGAAAAAGAGGTTACTGCGCTTACTAAAAAGCTACATAGTTTAAAAAAGGAGATTGCTAAAATCATTATAGGGCAGGAAGACGCAATAGATCAATTGCTTATTACTTTTTTAGCAGGAGGTCATGCACTATTAGAAGGCGTTCCTGGATTGGCAAAAACATTAATGATTAGAACATTATCTGATGCTATCGATTTAAATTTTAAACGCATTCAATTTACGCCAGATCTCATGCCTTCAGATATTATTGGGACAGAAATCTTAGAAGAAGATCATAGTACAGGAAAAAAGTTTTTTAAATTTAATAAAGGACCACTTTTCGCTAATATTATCTTGGCCGATGAAATTAATAGAACGCCACCAAAAACGCAAGCTGCTTTATTAGAAGCGATGCAAGAATTTGAAGTGACTTATTCTGGTAAAACCTATCGTTTAGATCGTCCGTTTTTTATTCTAGCGACACAAAACCCAATAGAACAATCGGGGACCTTTATGTTGCCAGAAGCACAACAAGATCGCTTTCTGCTTTATATTAAAGTGGGTTACCCGAGTGAAGTAGACGAAACGACAATTTTAAAAAATACTACAGGAACACATAAAAAGGAAATACAAAAAGTAATTAGTGGTGAAGATATTGTTAGATTACAAGAATTAGTAAGAGAAATTCCTATAAGTGATGAGCTTATAAATTATGTAAGTAAATTAGTAAGAGCTACAAGGCCAGAAACGTCTACCATTCCTTATGTTAAAGAATGGGTAAACTGGGGAGCAGGACCTCGAGCTGGGCAAGCAATGATTTTAACAGCAAAAGCATTGGCTTTATTAGAAGGACGGCTATCTGTTACGCTAGAAGATATTAAGAACGTATCTCTACCCGTTTTACGCCATCGAATTGTGATTAACTTTAGAGCTGAATCTGAAGGGATTACTACAGATGAGGTTACTAAAACGTTATTAAAATCCTTATAAAGCACATAAATAAAAATAGTCGTGAAAAACAATTATCATCAACTTTTAAAACCTGAATTATTAAATACTGTTTCAGGTTTAGCGCTTACTGCCCGAATAATTCTAGATGGTCATTTAGCAGGAATCAATAAGAGTAAAAGTGTAGGATCGGGAATGGAGTTTAGTCAATTTAGAAACTATCAACCCGGGGATGATTTAAGATTACTAGATTGGAAAATGTTAGCCCGTTCTGATCGCTATTATATTAAACAAGCTGAAACAGAAACAAATATTGCGATAAAGTTCATTATTGATGCGAGCCATTCCATGTCACATACAGAAGATGGAGTATCTAAAATAGATTATGCGAGAATATTAGTAGCTTCTTTGGCTTATATATCCCAAAACCAAGGAGACGCTGTTGGTTTATTTGCATTAAATGAAACTCAATTACATAGCATCTATCCAAAAGTTGAAAAACAACACTATAATAGATTGTTACAAGAATTGCTATTGATTAAAACGGAAGGAAAATGGCCTGAGGAATCTAACGTTACAAAACAATTACACAATAGAAATGGAAAAGAATTGCTCTTTTTTATTACTGATTTGTACGAGAACAGCTCCGAGCTTAATAAGTTTATTAAGAGGTTGAAAACAACAAAAAATGAAGTTATAGTATTACACCTTATTGGTAAAAACGAACTAGAGTTTAACTATAAAGGAATGGTAACCTTTAAAGACTTAGAAACAGGAGTAAAACTAAAAGTAGATGCTAAAAAAGCAAAAAAGGAATACTTGAAATCTCTTGATTTACTATTGAAAAAAACAAAAGACGAATTGCTATCGAATGCTATAAATTATGAGCAATTTGTTATGGGAGAATCGATGGCAGAAACCATACAATTTTTCTTAAAAAAACGAAATAGATTACGGTAATATGCACTTTCTAAATCCCACATATTTATGGGCTTTTTTGGGGCTTTTAGTTCCCATAGCAATACATTTATGGAATAAAAAAGAAAGCAAAACGATTCAAATAGGTAGTGTTCAATTACTAAGTGAGTCTAATGTTAAAAAAAGTAAACGCATTCAATTTAATGAATTGTTGTTGTTATTGCTTCGGTTAATATTACTAGGAGTTTTAGTACTTATTCTTGCCGCTCCGCAAATTAGAAAACAACAAGCTAACAGCTCCATTACTTATATAATAGAACCGTCTCTAAGACATAATAAAAGTGTAAAAACAATTATAGATAGTTTAGCGAGTAACGATAAAGCGCGTTGGTTAAAAAAAGGGTTTCCAGAAATTAAAGATCTAACTGAAAAAGACAGAGTTTCTACGCCAAAATATTGGCAATTAGTTAAAGCGATGGATAATTTGCCAACAGATAGCATTGTTGTTTTTACCAAAGCGCTACTTTCTGGGGTAGAGGGAATTCGACCAAAAATTAATAAAAATATAGAATGGATCGTTCCACCATTAGAAAATGAATTTAAAAAGCTTGTAAAAGCGACTCAAAAAGAAAAAGAATTGGAATTGATTTCTATGTCAAGTTCAAATCAATTTACAACATTAAAGAAAGAATATGTCGCTGCTAATAGTTCAGGAATAGAATGGAATGGAACAAAAGATAGTCTTGTTTTCGATACTAAAAGTAATCGCGAAATAGTTGCTCTTTATAAAGATAAACCCATTCAGGTTCAACTGTTTTATAATAACGATTTGCTTTCTGAAAAAAACTATATTGAAGCCACTTTTAACGCATTGTCTAAATATTTAAAACATGAGATAAAGGTTACAGTTACCAAAGATAAAGCCGATTTAAAAGTTGCAGGGTTTGATCTTACTATATGGCTAAGTGAAGAAAATGTGTCGAAAGATTTTAATAGACTGCTCATTTATAAACCTAATAGTACTGCAAATTCACTTATAGAAAAAGGCTCTACAAACAGTATTTTCTATCTAACCAATACTTTAAATACAGAAAACACAATAACGCAACATCTAGCAGAAGAGTTGCTAAAATTACTAGATAGGTACAAAGAAACTAATGAGGGAATTAACCATTTAGACCAGCGTAAATTAGCATTACAAGAACTACTTCCAAGACGCTCAAACGAGACGAGTAGTGTGCAAAAAGGGTCGCTTTTTAATCTTTCTCAATGGTTGTGGCCTTTGTTAATGTTCTTATTGATTGTTGAACGTTTAATTGCAAAATGGAGACGACAATGAGAGCAGGTTATAAATTATTAAACGGGTATAAAAAACGCTGGCAATTTATTAGGTGGTTAGAAGTCGTGTTGGTTGCCTTAGGGCCTGTAATATTAATATATGTCATTATTCTTAAAGTCTTACCAGCAATACTATTTTTTGTAGCACTATTTATTGGTTTAGCACTTCTTAAGAAACCATGGAAAACCACTTTAGAAAAAGTAAGCGCTTTTATAGATGAAAATTTGACTACTGCAGAATATAGCTCAGGATTGTTATTAAATCCTGATGAAAATTTATCTAATATCGCCAAGCTGCAACAGCATAAAATTACCGAAACATTACAAAAGCGATTAAAGTCTTTAAATCCGCCACATCATTTAAAGAAAGCCAGTTTTTTGCTATTAGCATTTGTAATACTAAGTATTTTTGCCTCACAGTTCGATGTTCTAAGTCAGTTTCAAAAGTTAGAAACGGGAAACTCAATAAAATCGCCTATTATTTTTAAGGCTATAGACAGTACAACTAATACGTTAGAAAAAGTACCAGTATTAACCTATCAAAGTGTTTATATAGGGTATCCAGAATACACACAAAAAAAAGATTACCGAAGTTCGAAAATGAATATTAAAGCCCTTGAAGGAGCGAAAGTCTCTTGGCGTATTAATTTCAATACGCCTATAAAAAGTGCAGTACTTCAAAGTATGGATAAAAATTTCCCAAT
This sequence comes from uncultured Flavobacteriaceae bacterium, assembly GCA_937959395.1. Lineage (GTDB taxonomy): Bacteria > Bacteroidota > Bacteroidia > Flavobacteriales > Flavobacteriaceae > JAHDGB01. The sequence goes on from CALGLR010000031.1 coordinate 17,207, forward strand.
GCGAAAAACTAAAGCGGGTTATGTGTTCTATACGGTTTTAAAAGAATCAGGTTTTTATAACTTTCAATTTACCAGTTTAGAAGGCATTTCTTATACTTCAGATTTATATGCTATTGAAGTCATTGAAGATAAACGACCAAAAATAGAAGTGCCCAATTTAAAGCCTTTCACTTCTTTTTCAGATGAAAAACAAAAACAGCTTACTTTAGAAACTATTATTACAGATGATTATGGCGTTGGTTCTGCAAAAATTATTGCAACAGTAACTAAAGGTAAAGGGGAATCGGTTAAGTTTAGAGAGGAACAATTAAGTTTTGAAAACACATTCGTTTCAGGAAGTAAAACTGTAAAATTAAGAAAAACGATTAATCTTGACAGTTTAAAAATGGGACCTGGAGACGAATTGTATTTTTACGTTGAAGCCAAAGATTCAAAGACTCCTGTTGCTAACAGATCACGAAGTGAAACATTTTTTGCTGTAATAAAAGATGATGAAACAGATGAGTTTGAAGTAGAAGGAACTATGGGAGTCGATCAACTCCCCGATTATTTTAGAAGTCAGCGACAATTGATTATCGATACCGAAAAACTAATTAAAGAGCGGCCGAATTTAACCGATAAAGACTTTAAGTTTAGAAGTAATGAATTGGGATTTGACCAAAAAGCACTTCGTTTAAAGTATGCCGAGTTTATGGGAGAAGAAACCGATTCGGGTATCGCAACTAACCAGCAAATAGAAGTAGAAGAAGATCACGACGACGACCATAACCCGTTAGCTGGTTATACGCATGATCATGATAGTGATAATGAGCACAATTTAGTTTCAGAAGATGAAAGTAAGAAAGCAAAAGATCCATTAGAGGAGTATTTACATAATCACGACGATCCAGAAGAATCTACTCTTTTTACGGAATCGTTAAAAGCTAAATTACGAAAGGCATTAAATGAAATGTGGGATGCCGAATTGCATTTGCGAGTTTATAATCCAAAAGAATCTTTGTCTTACCAATATAGAGCCCTAAAATTAATTCAAGACATAAAAAATAGTGCCCGTATTTACGTACATCGTATCGGGTTTGATCCACCTCCAATTAAAGAAGATAAAAGATTGAGTGGAAAAATTGATAAGGTAATTAGCTTCAAAAAAAATGAAGAGTTAACAGAAAAGAACGCGTACTTGTATATGCAAGAAGCACTCAAACGAATTACGGTATTGCGAGAGGGAGATGGTGTATTAACCGTAAAAGATAAATTACTGTTTGAAAAAGCAGGAAATGAATTAGCGATTAAGGCGATAGAGAATCCTGGAAAATATTTAAAAACGTTACAGCAATTAAAGCAGCTAACTGAGATTAGTAAAACCACTAAAAATTTTCTTGCAGAAGTACAAAACGGTTTGTTTTTAGCGCTTCCTAAATTAAAAAGAAGCCCAAGTAGACAAGACGCTTCAATAGATGAAATTAATAGATTATTGCTAAAAGAGTTTGAGGTTTATGATTGATACGCTTACTTTTTTAAATGAAACTCAGTTTTGGCCAATTATAATTGGTACAGGCGTATTGGGGTGTTTCTTTATTTGGAAAGAATGGCATCACTTTGCAACGACTCGATTTTGGATTAAAATGATTTTAATTAGTGTTGCATTATTGGCATTAAGCATGATAGCTTTGCAACCGGCACTAATGGTAAAGAAGAAAACTAAAAGCGCCATACTATTAACTAAAGATTTCAAAACAGAACGTTTAGATAGTTTAAAAATAGCGCATAAAAAGATTAAACGATTAACCTATGAGCCAAATGTTTCTATTTTCGAATCCGATACTGCTATAGATTCTGTTTTTGTTTTAGGTCAAGGAATAGAATCTCACGACCTATGGCAATTAAAAACTAAAACCGTTTTTTATCTGGGGGACGCTTTGCCTTCAGGAATAATTAAATACACGTATAATAATAAAAGTAGAGAAGGAGAAGAGTTACTATTTAAAGGGATGTATAATAGACCCATAAAAGAACATCGTTTAATATTAGAAGAACCAGGTGGAATGCGTTTAGATTCCTTAAAATTAGATGATTTAGAAAGACAGGCTTTTCAATTAACGGCACCTTTAAAAGCATCAGGAAAGTATATTTATAAACTTATAGAAGAAGATACTGAAGGACAATTAATTTCTCAAAACCCTATTCCCGTTGAGGTAAAGAAACGAGAGGTTTTAAAAATAGTATTGATTAATGAGTTTCCAACTTTTGAGAGTAAATACCTTAAAAATTATTTAGCTGAAAAAGGACACGAAGTAGTAGTACGAAGTCAACTTACTAAAGAGCGATTTAAGTATGAATATTTTAATACTAAAAAAAGAAACATAGGTCGTTTTACCAAATCGAACCTCAAAGCATATGATATACTAATTATTGATGCAAATGCGCTTAAGAATATAGGCGAATCTTCTAGAAAGGCACTTGAAAATGCTGTTAGTGAAGATGGGTTAGGCGTTTTAATACAAGCAAGTACTTCATTTTCTAGATATACGGGTGGTTTAGTACGTTTTGATTTTATACAAGATGGAAAAACTAATGCCGCCTTACAAAATGCTTCAAAAACTAAAATAGGAAAACATCCTTATAGTTTTAAACCTCAGTTTACTTTAGGAACGCTTCTTCAAGATAACACTAATAATGTACTAGCTGCGTATAAGCGCAAAGGAATAGGACGAGTTGGAATCACCGTTTTAACGACTACTTACGAGTTAATTTTAAAAGGACAAACGAAGCAATACCAAGAATTATGGTCAAGAATTATTGAAGATCTCAGTAAGCGAAAAAACACTCAGATTTCATGGGAAACGACTACAAATTTGGCAACTAAAGATTATCCTTTTTTATTTAAATTAAGAACATTAAAAGAAGAAATTCCTGATGTAAAAATAGATGAGAACTATCGTGTTGCATTGAGAAATAGTATCGATTTACCAAAAGTATGGAAAGGAATAACTTATTCTATAGATTCGGGTTGGCATACTTTAAAAGTAGAACAAGATTCTAGCGATACTTTTAATTATTATGTCCAAGATACGTTGTCATGGAAAACTAAAATCGCATATGATAAGATTGAAGAAAATAAGCGATTGTATAATAATGCAAATCCTAAAAACGAATCTGTTTATTCTTTAGAACCAATAAATCTATTATGGTTTTTTAGCCTGTTTTTAATAAGTATAGGTTTGTTGTGGCTATTACCTAAACTTTTGGATTAATTTTCTGTTTTAATATTTTTAATTCTATCAATTGAAAATATTGCCTCAGCTTTTATTTCACTTTTTTCTTTGATGGTCTCATATGCATTTATAGTTTTATAATGATCAGAAATATTAATTAAATCTTGTTTGGAAATTTTTACTTTATTTTTAAGAGTTATACTTTTAGTAAAGTAAAAGGGTTTTTCCATTAATATTAATTCTATACTATCATTCGAAAAACTAATTAAATTGTATTTTAAAATTTCTCTATCCCCTTTTTTAAAACCTTTTGGTTTTCCATTTATATCTTTCTTAGGAATCATCTCAATAAACTTTATATAATATGTGTCGCTCAAATTTGGTTTTTTAATTTTCTCTACGATCTCCTTATTAAGTTTATTCTTATCAAGTTCTTTATTTATTTTTTTTACTTCAGTTCTTCCTAAGCTATATATAACAAAACCAATTAGGAGAATGATAGGTAAAGATAAGATCATAGATCCCGAATAGGACCAGAAAGGACTTTTTTTCTTTAGTTCAATTAGATTAAGCCTTGTACGTAATAATGGATCAGTCTCTGCGTCTTTATTTGTTACAATGTTTTTAATTTTCCAAAATTTTTCAGTTGGAAAAATTGGTACGAAATATATATGAAATACTTTTTGATACAATTGAAATATCAAATTTGAATACTTTTTATTATCATCAAAACCTATATCTTTATCTGTATAAGTCTTGATTTTTATTGAATACGTACCTATCTTAAATGACATGTTTTAATTTATAAAATTTGTTATTATTGAGAAGGAAGAGATCCATTATGATTAAGTATATTAGTCTCTTTCTGGAACTACTCTGTTCTATTTTAAATCCAGTTTGTCAATTCGATCTCCAATTGTAAATGCTTTCATTTCTGTTTCTAACTTATTAAAATCATGTTGTTCTACTTTTTTTATCATTCGCCCTTCTTTCATTAAATATATTTCATCGCAAGTATCTGCTAATGTTGAAAATATATGGGATGAAATAATAACCGTTTTCCCTAAACCTTTTAGCTTTTTTATTATTTCAGTGATCATTAAATTACTTTGAATATCTACGCCGTTAAAGGGTTCGTCTAATATAAACAAATCATTTTCTTGAAGGAGAATAGCAGTTAGTGCTAGTTTCTTTTTCATTCCTGTAGAATAGGTGGAAGCATATTGATTTAATGGTAAGTTGAAAAGATTTCTATCTTCAATTTTTGGTATTGAAATGTTCCTTGCGTTAGCCAGTAATTGTATGTATTCTTTACCCGTAATTTTAGAGAAAAAGAAAGGTTCGGTTTGTAAAAATCCTAAATGGTCTTTTAGTTTATCAAACGCAGATGTAATTAGCCCTTTATAGGTTTCTAGTCCCGAAATGCATCTAAATAGGGTTGTTTTCCCAGCTCCGTTTTCTCCAACAATACCATATGCTTTTCCTTTTTCGAAATCAAGGTTAATAGAATTAAGGACTCGTTTTTTATTATAATTTTTTGATAAATTTTTAATGCTAATCATTATAAAATAGTCTTTAATCTTTTTATGGATTGCGAATAAAAGTATGGAATTACTGCAATTAGAACAGGTGGGAATATAAAACAAATAGAAAGTATAATCCCTTGTGGTAAACTCATCTCGTTTGGAAAAACAGAATATTTTGCAAAAATTAGTGTTGTTAAGTAAACATAGCACAAAATTAAAAATCCTAAGAGGATATTTAGGTCTTTAAAAAAGAAAATAGTTAACAGTATTAAAGTTGGTATACTTAAAAGTGAAAAATAGATGAAACACGTTTTTATTTTTTCAAGTAGAAATTGTTTAGGTGACAAATTAAAACTCCATATAAAATAATCGTTCTCTAATTTCGAATAATAAGACATACAAATTAGGCCTATTAATAATAGCGAAAAAATTGCAAGGTTAAAATTATCTACATATAGTGCCATAAATGTTAAAAAGTATGCAATAAGAAATAGATAAAAGGTCTTTCTAAAACCCACTAAAAATTCAAATGGTTTTTTACTGAATGGGGTAGGAAGCGTAAAATTGAGATTTGTATTAAAGTTGATTAAGGTGAGTATTATAGTTATAATAATTAATGCTAAAGTTGGTATGAATACTCTTTTGTAAATTAAGAAAAGAATGAATGGGAGTATAACTACTAAGTTTTCAACTATTCTTAATTCTCGATATTTTTTTGTGCTGAATATCAATTTTAGAAAGTCATTTCTTTTCGGTTCACTAAGTTTTGAGGAGAGACTTAGTGCTGCTACCCCATATAAGTAGCTGGCAAGTTCTATTTTTGAAAACAGGAAGTTAGATAGTAAAATAAAAACTATAGGTAATATGGTATATCCAATAAAAAGCGGAAGTCCAAACGCAGCTATTTTTCTGTTTATCATCTTAAATTGAAGCTGAAAATGGTCTTTCATGTTTTATTTTCTCTAGTTTTATATTCGTTTTATAGGGGTTAAATTATACGCTCACTTTAATTCTATTTTATCTAGTAATAGTTTAAATTTTTCTTGTTTTTTGTTTCCTATCAAAAACCGGATTTCCTCAATTTTATCATTGGAAAAATTGGGTTGCTTAAGTTTTCTTCCTCTAAATGATGGATACATCTCTTTTAGAGGGATTTCTATTTCTTGCCACTCACCAGAAGTTGAAAAAGGAGTTATGTAGGAATAATAATCATCAGAATTGGATTTTATTCTAAATTGATAGTTTTTACCATCACCTTTTAATTTAATAATGACTTTGGTATATTCTTTTACTTGTTTTTTTTCAAATCGATAACGCACGGAAGAGAAGCCTCCATTATTCTCTAATGAGACATCGCCTTCAAAAACAGCGTGTCCATCTGTATTTAATTTAAAACTACTGGAGGACTGTCCTCCCATAACAACATCATTTACTATGGTCCAGTTTTTAATGTCTGACTTTTTATTGAAATTAAAAATTACTGGTGTGGATATTGAAGAAAATAAAATAATCATAAAAAACAGGTGTTTCATAATAGTTTATTATAGCTCATTTTTTAATTAGCTAATGTTTTATGTTTAGTAGCTCTAAATTAGTGAAAGAAAATGAATCTTAGGGATATTGTAAAAGCTATGATAGCAAGATGCTTTGAATTCTTCTGATTTGTTTTTCTATAACGGTTACTTATAAGAAGCGAAGGGCAGGTGATGAGCAGTTTCATTTCGGTTTATATTTAGAGAATTTTGTTAACATTCACAGATCTCTCGGTTTAGCACCAATTCCTTCTATTTTTTTATACCTTACTTACTGGCTTTCCTTTTCGCAAACTTACTAGCGGCACAAGAAACTACATTCTTTGGTAGGTTTTGGTTTATGAGGTTGGCTTTTATGTCTGGTTTTGTTTGTTGGTAATTACACTCTGGTTAATTCATCCATTAATGCTTTGCGCTGTGGATATTGTTTCTTAAATAATTCTATCAATTCATCTACTTGTTTATTGCCTCCTAATTTTTTCATTCTGCGTAAATACCTACAGGCTGTTTGGTAATGATTTCTTCCGACATATTTTTCAACATAATTCGTAATTCTTTCTTTGTAAAGTTCAATCAATTCAGAAGAATAGTTTTTTGATAAATACTGTTCGTTCTGCTGAATATTTTCCATAGAAAGGTTCTGTTTGAGCATAAGGAACAACCTATCCCACCATTCTTCTTTTATGTAAATTTTTCGAATTAACCCTGTGTAAGTCCATCTATTTTTAGGAGTAATTTCTTTTATTATTTCTTCTAAAAATGGATGCCAATCTTCATCTTCAATATTATCCTTTAAAATTTGATAATAATCTTGCGTTGCACCAAAACTATTTATTAACCGAAATCGTGCATATTCAATTATTTTAATTGTGTCATTTTGGACTAAAGCAATTTTTAATAACCAATCGTACCAGTCTTTTGCTAAGCCAGGCTTGTCTTTTTCGTCACATTTAATTCCGTCCTCTGAAAGCTTTATTACCCTTTCAAAGTCTTTGTTTTTATATGCTTTTTCTATCTCTTCCGTTCTTATTGACGAGTTTGAAATATGCTTTTCAATATATTTTTCTACTTCCTTTTCGTCTTTAAAACGTCTTAACAAATCCAATTTAAAGGACTGAGCTCGCTCTCGTTCATATTCTCCGTTAATAGTGTCCAAACAGCTAAGTATTATATTTGCATCACTTTCTTTATCAATGAACTCACAAGCAATGTGCAACATTCTTAAATGCCAGTCCCAACCGTCAAATAATCGTTGATTAAAGGAAGAAATACAATACTTAAATATTTTCTCTTTCAAGACTTTGGGTAGTTTCTCGCGTGCTAATTTTGAAAGTAATTCCATAGCAGATTCTACAAAATAACCTAAATCACCGTTGCTATCGTCTCCATATTGAAACGCTTCTGTCATTTCTTCCAATAAAGCTGTACTTATAAAAAATACATTTTCAAAATTATTATTAGCTAAATATTTCTCTGCATTTTCTAAAAACGGTTCAGAGGTATTCACTACATATTTCATGTCAGACCAACCAATCCAACCGTCTCTTCCTGCGGCTGATTGTAAAATGGAATGAATTTGTTTTTGGTAAAATTCTTTGGATTGATTTTGACTTAAATGCCCAAAGGATGCTAAAAAATAATTCCTAAACTTCTTATCTTTTTTACTATTCTCCTGCACAAATTCTATAAGTTCCTTGTGTGAAATTACTTTTAATAATTCCTTGACTTGTTGAGCAACAGATTTTGTTTTTTCCTTTTTAGGTTTTGAAATATTAAGTTGATTCAATTCTAATTCATCTTGTTGTAAATGAAAAATTACTGCAACTATGTGCTTACAAATAGGTCCCATATCATAGGGGCAATCACAATTATGTTCGGTAATGGTATTATTGCTGACTTTTAATTGAATGGTGTATTCTTCCGTACCCGAAACAAGGGCTTCATATTCTCCGTTTGAAATTTCTGAAAAATCAGTTATTGCATCACCTTTAAAATAGGATAAACCTCTTTTAAGTATTTTTTCTTCAATGAGTTGCTCAAATTCGTTTAAAGGTATTTTCATCGTTTAGATGTAAAATGGCTAATTATTCTGATTTTAAAACTGGTTTTCTTTCTAAATCGTAAATTGTTTCTGATATTTCAACTCGAAACCATTGTTTAAACATTTTGTAATTTCGCCTTTGAGGCCATTCTTTTTTGTTGGTATGCCAATCCTGCAATACCATAGTAAATAACTTATCGAATTTCTTTTTGAGAAAATTTTCTAAATCGTTTATGGTGTTATTAACCAGATAAATATCAACATCTATCTCATCCATTTTACTATCGGGATATAAACTATTGTGCCAATCTATAAATGGTTGTTTTGGCTTTACAATAATTGCACTTCGGTTAATATAATTTTCTTCAAAATCTTCTTGATCGTGCAAGCTCTCTTCTTCTATAATATTTGCCATATTGGCTATATAAGCATCCTCTTGTTGGGTCACAACACTTAGTATAGGATCTCCACCATCGTTTACTTCTTTTAATTCAAAATCTACTATAAAATTTGTATACGTTTTAAAATTTTCCTCCTTGTGGGCTATCATTCTTTTTATTAACAAAACATATTCTTTATTTTGTTCAATTGAATTCATTGCTTTTTCAATATCTTCAATTGGTATAAGACTATTTATATTAGCCGTATTCCAAGCATTTATTGCAAATTCTAAAATATCTTCTATGTATTCATAATCTTTAAAATCATCCATAAATGGATTCATAAATTGTTCTAATAATTTTGAATATTTAACTCCTGTATTAGGAACAATTTTGTTGTTTCCAAACAAATCAATTACTTTATTACTCATTTTTTTATTTTAAAAAGCATTAAACTTATCTCCCATTGCGTGTTTTAAATTTCATTTTTTTGACGTGTCTAAAGCACGTTCTAATACAATTAACTTTTTTCAATATTTGTTTTTAAATAGACTACGGTTTCATCTTACTTCATTTTCTTTTCGGCCACTTTTAATGCTTTACTTCGAAGTTTTTGTTTATTTCGCAGAAATTTTTTCACTTAAATATTGAACAAGTAAATTATCTTTGTTTAAGTCTAATATTTCGGGAAGCTTTAATATTTATTTTTTTGTTGCCTTTCTATTTGTAAAATATCACTTGATTAATTAAACTTGACAATTAAAGCCAAATTTAATTATAGCTTTTAAAATAATCAATGATTTTGTGTTTCAAATTTATTAACAGTCTAGGAATGGTTGAGAAAAACAAATGAGCTGTTTGTGAAGTTGGCTTTTTTTCGTAGGTAACGATTGTGTAAGCACAATAATAGTTAGAGAAAACAAGAAAGAAAGGTTCTGTAATTCTTAATGGGTTAAAAAAAGAGGATTAATTAATCCTCTTTTTTCTCAGTTTTATCTTCTTTATCCATTTTGTCTTCAGAATCTTTATCTTTTGAATCTGAGTCTTCAGGATAGGTTAATGGTTCTGCTCCTAATTTAGGAATGTTGTCGAACCATTCTTTAAAACCATCGAAATCGTATGGCTTTTTAATTATTTTTTTATCAGCATCGAGTATAAAATAAGCAGGAGTTGCTGTAACATTGTAATCGTTTCCTATTTTATTATCCCATTTACCTTCTCCAAAAACATGATGAAACTTAGGGTATTCATAAGTTTGGTCTTTCCAACGGTAAATGTCATTATCTAAAGCAACAGCGATAACTTGTAATTGTTGTTTCGGTGTTTTTAAGGTTAATGCTTTTATTTGTGGCATTTCCTCTAAACAATGCGAGCAAGTAGTGCTCCAAAAAATGACTAAATAGTTGTCATGACCTTTTAACTCACTTAGTTTTTTAATCTCTACTTTTTCGTCTTTATTTATTACTTCCAATTCAAAATCGGGAGCAATTTTACCGATAGAAGACTTTTCAAATGCGGTAATGGCATCAACTAACTTTTGGTCTTTTTCAGTTTTAGCTAATTCTAATAAATAGTTTTTCCCAATATGATTAGATACCGGTTCGTTTTCTTCTTCAGCAAACTGAAGCCATAGAATTTGTAAAATTGTTTTTTTAAGTGAATTATTGGTATTACCCATAGCTTTAACTACAGCATCTATATTCCCTTTAAAAGCGTCATTATCTTCTGGGTCGTCAACAAAGCTAAACACATAATTCATCGTGTTTTCAATTAAGAAATTAGAGTTTTGAAGTGTTTCGTTATTAAAGTCCATTGCATTAAAAAAGGTGTCTTTTACGTTTTTAGAAAATGTTTTGGCATCTTCATATTCTTCTGGAATGTATGGTTTACTTGCTTTAATGAATTCTTTAGCTAATAGGGTATTGCTTGACGCCTTTTCAAATTCACTTTGTGTGTCTTTAAGTACTTTAAATACTTTCTTGAATCCTTTTTTATTGTCTGGTGTACTACTGTAGTATTTGCTTACACTACTAGAAATAAGATTCATACTCTTATTATAAGAAGTTAAAAGCTTGTTTTCTTCTGAAGCTACAAACTCAACACCTTTTTCCATATCGAATGTTAATTCAACATCTTCTTTAGCGTTATATAATAGATCGAAGTTATATTGTTCTTGAGGTTGTGCATATACAATACGATAAGTACCAGCAACCTTATTTGAGTCTAACTTAAATATAAAACTACCATCTTCTTTTAAATCGGCATTGTCAATGAATATCGAAGTTTTTGGTGTTACTCTGTATAAGAAAGCAAATTTAAATGCTTCTGGGGGCGAAAACTTACCTTTTATTACATGTTGCGCAGTTAGGAAACTAGGTATAATTGCGATTAGTAAAAGTAATTTTTTCATTATATATATGGTTTTTTAATAACTATAAATCAATAATTAAGCCAAAATAGGTTCTAGGACATTTAAAGCTTGTTTTACGGTTTTAATTTCCTCAAAGGTAAGCAATAAACGTAAACCGTTTCTAGTTTGCTTTTCTTTCATCTTGCAATTTTGAGAATGGGATTGTACATACTGTAAAAGGCGAGTGAAATTAGGACTTTGATAAAAACGGCTTTGTTGGTCATTAATAAAGTACCCGATAAGTCTGCCTTGTTTCATAATTACTTTTTCCAGGCCTAATTTTGTTGCTGCCCACTTTAAACGTACACTGTTTAATAAGTCTACAACTGGTATTGGTAATTCTCCAAAACGATCGATAAGCTGTTTTTCAAAAACCAGTAATTCGTCTTCGGTTTTAATACCATTTAGTTGCGTATATAAATTAAGACGTTCTGCAATATTGTTTATATAATCGTCTGGAAATAGTAATTCAAAATCACTATCTATAGTAATGTCTTTAACGAAAATTTTATCTTTTTCTTCTTCATAGAGATCAGCAAATTCAGTTTCTTTAAGTTCTTCTATCGCTTCATTTAAAATTTTCTGATAGGTATCGAATCCTATTTCATTTATAAAACCACTTTGTTCGCCACCTAATAAATCACCAGCACCTCTAATTTCTAGATCTTTCATGGCAATATTAAAACCACTTCCTAACTCAGTGAATTGTTCCAGTGCTTGAATACGTTTTCTAGCATCGTTGGTCATTGCAGAATAGTCTGGTGTGATGAAATAACAAAAGGCTTTTTTATTGCTTCGTCCTACACGACCTCGCATTTGATGCAGATCACTTAAGCCAAAATTATTGGCGTTATTAATAAAAATGGTGTTAGCATTTGGGACATCTAAGCCGCTTTCTACAATGGTTGTACTTACTAAAACATCGAACTCGCCATTCATAAAAGAGAGCATCAATTCTTCAAGTTTTTTACCGTCTAATTGCCCATGACCAATTCCTATTTTGGCATCAGGGACTAAACGTTGAATCATTCCAGCTACTTCTTTAATGTTTTCAATACGATTATGAATAAAAAATATTTGTCCGCCACGTTGTATTTCATAACTCACGGCATCTCTTATTGTTTCTTCACTAAAGCGTATTACATTACTTTCTATTGGGTAACGGTTTGGCGGTGGCGTTGTAATTACGGATAGATCTCTTGCTGCCATTAAGCTAAACTGAAGTGTTCTAGGAATAGGAGTTGCAGTAAGCGTCAATACATCGACATTATCTTTTAGTGTTTTTAGTTTTTCTTTAACGCCTACTCCAAATTTTTGTTCTTCATCTACAATTAGTAAACCTAAATCTTTAAACTTTACATTCTTATTCACTAATTGGTGAGTGCCTATAATAATATCGACATGCCCTTTTTCGAGTTTTTCTAATGTTTCCCGTTTTTGTTTTGCCGTTCGAAATCGATTTACATAATCTACAGTAACCGGAAATTCTTTTAAACGTTCACTAATTGTTTTATTATGCTGAAATGCTAAAATGGTTGTAGGGACTAAAATGGCCACTTGTTTACCGTTATCTACTGCTTTAAAAGCAGCACGAATAGCCACTTCAGTTTTTCCAAACCCAACATCGCCACATATTAAGCGATCCATTGGGCGTTCACTTTCCATATCTGTTTTTATATCTGCAGTTGCAGTAATTTGATCTGGAGTGTCTTCGTATATAAAAGAAGCTTCTAATTCGTGTTGTAAATAGCTGTCGGGTTTATATTGATACCCTTTTTCTAATTTACGTTTTGCGTATAGTTTTATTAAATTAAAGGCAACATGCTTTACACGAGCCTTTGTTTTTTGTTTTAGTACTTTCCAGGCTTTACTTCCTAGTTTATATATTTTTGGCGGTTTACCATCTTTGCCATTAAATTTGGTGATTTTATGTAACGAATGAATGCTTAAATATAAAATATCGCGTTCTCCATAAACCAATTTAATGGCTTCTTGTTTATTCCCTTCGACATCTATTTTTTTAAGTCCACCAAATTTTCCAATACCATGATCTATATGAGTTACATAATCGCCAATATCTAATTTGGTTAACTCTTTTAAAGTAATGGCTTGCTTTTTAGCATAACCATTTTTAAGATTGAATTTATTATAGCGTTCGAAAATTTGATGATCGGTGTAACAAACAATTTTGTTATCATGATCTATAAAACCTTGATGTAAAGAAGCGGTTATGGTTTTATAATTTACTTTCTGTTCAACACTTCGACCATTCTCAGTGCTGGCATCTTCAAAAATATCATGAAAGCGTTTCGCTTGTTGTTTGCTAACACATGCAATATGATTGATGTATCCTTTATCGTGATTTTCATTAAGGTTGCTAATTAATAAATCAAACTGTTTATTAAATGAAGGTTGAGGAGATGTATTAAAAGATATAATTTGAACCTCGTTTGAATTTGATTGGTTACTGAGCGAAGTCGAAGTACCAAATTCAACAATAGTATAATCTAAGAGTTGTTTTTTTAGTAAAGTAGCATTACAAAATAATTCGCTTGGCGTTGCGCGTTTAAGTTCTGAATCTAAAGTTTTAAAGGTGTCTTCTGCTTTTTCGTAAAAGGTATCAATTCTTGAAAATAATAAATCGGCATTTTTAGCGAAAACTACAGTTTTAGAAGCTAAGTACTTTAAAAAGCTCTCTCTCTTTTCATCTAAAAACTTATTAGCAATATTAGGAATAATGTTTATTTTTTTTATTTGATTTTCAGAAAGTTGAGTTTCTACATCAAAAGTTCTAATACTATCTACTTCATCACCAAAAAACTCAATGCGATAAGGTTCATCGTGTGAGAATGAAAACACATCGACGATACCACCACGAACAGAAAATTCGCCAGGCTCCGTAACGAAATCAACTCGTTTAAATTGGTATTCGAATAAGACCTCGTTTACAAAATCTATAGATAAATTATCATTAACAGTAACCTTTAAGGTATTGCGTTCTAATTCTTTTCGAGTGACTACTTTTTCAAAAAGAGCATCGGGATAGGTAACAATGATTGAAGGTTTCTTTTGAGAATTAATACGATTTAAAACCTCTGCACGTAGTAAAACATTTGCATTATCGGTTTCATCTATTTGATAAGGCCGCCTATAACTCCCTGGATAAAACAAGACATCTTTATCATTAATAAGAAACTCTAAATCATTAAGATAAAACGCAGCTTCTTCTTTGTCATTAAAAATTAATAAAAACGGTTTTTGGGCTTCATTAAAAGCAGCTTTAATAATATAGGAGAAAGAAGAGCCTATTAGCCCTTTTAAAGCGGTTTTACTTTTGGATTGGGCAATACTCTCTTGCAATTTTTGCAGTTGCAAAGACTGTGAATAGGTTTGCGAGAGGTTATTTTTACTCACTTAAATTTTAATTTAATGCAAATATAAGTCTTAGAACTGTTAATTTAGAATCTTATCTCATTTCAAACTTAAATCCGCCCAGTAAAAGTGTGTTTTTTTACTTTAAATTGAAAATCGAGTTGCGTTTATTGTTTTTTGGTGTTCTAAAAAAAGAAAATTTTAATTTTAAAAAGTATTTTGTTTAACTATCTTTGCACTAAATTTAAAGAAAGAAAGATGTCATTTTCAGATTTATTTGATAGCGGATTTAAAAAACGTAACGAAGATCACTTTGCTTCGATTGTTAGAGTAGCAATGAGTGATGGAGTAATTAGCAGTGAAGAACGCGAGTTTTTAGATCGCTTATCACGAAACTTAGATATAAGTGAGAAAGATTATGTTACCATTTTAAAGGATTATAAATCACATCCTGTTAATCCCCCTTCTTCTTACGAAAGGCGCTTAGAGCGTTTGTATGATTTAGCTAGAATGGTATGGGTAGACCAAGTTGAAGGAGAAAAACAAGTCGGCATATTAGAACGTTTATGTGTAGGTTTAGGATTTAATCCTAAAAATGCAAAATATGTAACCGATAAAGCGTTAGATCTAGTACAACACGGTGTTGATGGTGATACCTTTATTGAAGAAATTAAAAATATGAATAGATAATATTATTCAGTTTAGGATAAAAAGAAAAGCGAGCCTATGTTAATAAGTCCGCTTTTTCTTTTATTAACGTATTTATTTTTTTGGTAAGTACCTTTTTTTCATATGGCTTACTTATATATGCATTGGCTCTATTTTGTATGCATTTTCTTTCTTCTTCTTCATCGTTATTAGTAGAAACCATAATTACAGGAATATCTTTAAAATCTGCATCTTCAGAAAGACGTATGTAACGAACAGTATCTAAACCATCCATTTTAGGAAGTTTAAGATTCATTATTACTGCATCATATTTTTTTCTATAAAGGCTTTCAATTACCGCATCACCAGATTCAACAAAATTTAAATTGTATTTTTTTTGATTAAATATGGACTCAAGCTCTATTTCTGCTTTAGAAAAGGGGTCGGCAACTAAAATTTTAAATGCATTTTCTAACTGCTTTCTTTCTTCAATTATTTTCTCATCTAGCGTTTGTTTTTCTGAGATTGCAAAGGGTAAACCAACAGTAAATGAGGTTCCTTTTTTAAGTTCACTATCTACAGTTATTGTTCCTTTCAAAGCATCAGCTAAATGTTTAACAATAGACAACCCAAGACCAATTCCTTTGTTGTCTTTAATTTTAGTGTTTTTAATTTGATAAAAACCATTAAAAATAGCATTGAGCTTTTTCTTGTCTATCCCAACTCCTGTATCATTTATTTTAAAATCTAATTCAATAGTATTTTTCGCTTTATTTTTAACAATAACTTCTAATTTAATAGTTCCACTAGTGGTGAATTTTATTGCATTTTCTGTTAAATTAGTTAATATTTGAGTTAATCGATATTGATCGCCATCTATAAAAAGTGGGCAAGATTCATCTACTTTGCAAATAAAATTCAACCCTTTTTCAATACATTTTTGTTTAGATATGGCATTAATATGATCTATAGCTTCATAAATATTAAAAGAACTAGTATTTATCTCAAAATAACCAGTTTCTATTCTTGAAATATCAAGTATGTCATTTATGATATGTTTTAATTGATCATTTATATTCGTTACAACATTTAAATTATAACGTTGATTTTGTGATAAATTAGTGTTTTTGAGAAGTAAACACATTCTATTAATAGAGTTAATAGGAATTCTAATTTCATGACTAAAACTTCTAATAAAACGATTTTTGAACCGTTCTTTCTCTTGTAGTATATGATTTTTGTATTTGAGTAATTGAGAATTTATTATAGTCTCGTTTCTTATTTGCGTAACTTTTTGTAAATTATTGTAATGCTTTGTTAAATCATCGATAATTACTAATGAATTAGTGTCTTTTTCAAAAGTTTTTATAGTGATATCTATAACGTAACGGACGTCATCTAAAAAAATATTAACGCATTTAAAATTAAGTTCTTGAGTTTCCTTTTTTGGTATGAAATCAATATTTTCAAAAAAAGGATGTAGCGTTTTTATAGGTTTGCCAATGGCGTCTTTGAAAAACGGAGATTCGTTTTCTATTACATTTCCTTTTTCATTAATAACAATGAATTGGTTAATAGTATTTACGTGAGGATTTATATACGAATTAAGCATAAGAGTGGGATAAAGTATGGAGTAAGATACATTAAAATCGTATACAGTTATCTTAAAAAATAGATAATTCTTACTTTAAGTATTTACTAATTGTGTTTATTAATGTCGTTTCATCAAAAGGTTTTTTAACAACATCGTTAATTCCGGCCTTTTTATACTTTTTTAAATCTTCACTAAATACCTTTGCTGTTAAAGCTATAATAGGCACTCTTTTATGTTCGCGTTCTGGAAGCTGTCTTATTTTTTTAGCAACCTCATCTCCCCATTGATCTTGTAATTTTATATCCATTAAGACCAAATCAAATTCTGAATTTTCTATGCGTGGAATGACTTCATCTGCATTAGAAACAATGTCTAAGAAGAATTGACCTTTTCTAGCTAAAATTTTTAAAACTGAAAGTTGAGTAATCTCAGAATCTTCAACAAGAAGGATGTTGTATTTTTTGTCAGATTTTATAGTTTTTATTTTGACTTCTTCTTTAGTTGGTAGTTTCTGATTCGAATCTACTCTAAAATTAATGTTAGTAGAAAAAGTAGAGCCCTTATCCACTTCAGATTCTACTGAAATTTTGCTGCGTGTTAACTCAACTAAATATTTTACAATGGCTAAACCTAATCCCGAACCTTTAAAAGATAATGGGTTGTTTACTTGTGTGAAATTTTCAAAAATTGATTCTAATTTCTCAGGAGCTATTCCAATACCAGTGTCTATGATTTCAAAATGAACACTTGCTTTTTGGGCCCGAACTTGATTTAGAGAGACATTAAAAGTAACACTACCTTTTTCTGTAAATTTGATAGCATTATCTAACAGGTTAGTAAGAACTTGTCTTAGTCTCATTGCATCTCCTCCTACTATTAATGGTAGTTTTTCATCTATAGATGTAAAGTATTCTAATCCTTTTTCTTTAGCACGTATGGCATAACTCGCATTAATATCTTTTAAAAGTTCTCTAATATCAAATGGTTTTAAAACCAATTGTAATTTTCCTACTTCTATTTTTGAAATGTCTAAAATATCATCAATCATTTTCTTCAAAAAACTAGAAGATGATTTTAGAATTTGCAAGTAATTTTTCTGTTGATCATCTAATTGCGTATTCTTTAAAATATCTGAAAAAGTGATGATACCAGTTATGGGGTCACGTAATTCATGACTAAAATTTGCAATAAATGTATTTTTGAACTCTTCTTTTTCTCTTAAATAGCTATTTTTTAATTCTAGTATTTCAGAGTTTATAACAGATTCGTTTCTTACTTGAGCAGTAGTTTGATAATGTTTGTAATGAGAGGTTAAATCTGTGATTGTTATAAGAGGATATTTCTCTTTATTAAATGTTTTAAGAGCTATATCTGCAGTAATTGATTTATTGTTTAAGTTTAAATGGATACAGTTGAAAAAATATTCTTTATCCTGAGATTCCAGAAGATGAATTACTGTTTCAAAAAAAGGACTAACGTCTACAATATTTTCCTCTTTTGAATTACCAAACAAAATAGCGTCAGATTCTAGTATTTGACCATTAAAGTCAACTACTATATACTGAATTATTGCTTTTGCATGTTGTTTTTTATAAGTCTCAAGCATTTTTTCTCTAATTATTAAATTAGCTCCATTGCTAATTTAGAGAAAAGTTCGTCAACTTTGTTTCCTGTCTTGGCACTTGTAAAGAAATCGATAAGAGGTTCTATTTCTCCGTTCAAATCCTTTATTTGTTCCTTGGTTAATAGATCTTCTTTGTTTCCGACTATTCTTATAGGTGTTTTATCAGAGTGTTGTTTAAGATATTCAATATCGCTACCAATAGTATTATAGGTTGCCGGCCTTGTAACATCAAAAACATAAATGTATGCGCTTGTTCCTAATAAATAAGAAGTACGAGTGTCTCTTATATCATCATTACCTTCAAGATCCCAGATAACGAGAGAGACGTCTTTACCTTCCTCAGGAATAGCGACACTCTTTTTAAAGATATGTACACCTATTGTTACTTTGTAATCGTCTGAGAAAGTGTTTTCTACAAAGCGTCGTATAAGGGATGATTTTCCTACACCGAAGTGACCAATCAAAACAACTTTTTTAGATATTTTCATTCTCGAAATATAATTTTAATTTTTCATTTAACTTGGAAGTATCATTTAAATCCTCCTTGTTAATTACATTTTGGGCAAAGTTAAGTAATTTGTCTTCTAATTCCCCCTTAAATATAACATTATATGATCCAGATATAACAACAGCTATATAATATGAAGAGAAATTTTGAAGATGTACATGGTAAGACTCATATTCTATATATTGAAGCTCTATATCTTCTTTCTCAAAAGCATCCTCGGCAAAACTTTTAATGGCTGTAAGCATACCAGCGACCATGTCTTCATCAATATTCTTTGTTCTGGTGTATTCAGATATTATTATTCCAGATCCTTTATTAATAACCATTAATTGTTCGACAACTGGTTTTATTTGCTCTTGAATAATTAATTCGCCTTCGCTAACCCCTGTTTTTTTTGCTTTCGCTTTTCGTCTTAATGATTTAAATGAGAACGTATTGCTAACTTGAGAATTTATTTTTTCTGAGAGTATTTGCATCTCATGCTGCACATAACGTTTTATCATTTTTCCAATTATAGGAAATAAGGCTTCTACTACAGCATCTTTGGAGTTCTCAATTTCGGCTTTTAAAGCTTCAGTAATAGTTGGTCCTAAAGTTTTAGGCATTTCTTTTACAAACTCCTCTAGTTTCTGATCAATTATGGGATCAACTTTTAGAGAAAGTTGGTTTTGCTTATTAATGGTTTCTTCAAGAACTTTTATTTTTCTAGATATTTCTTCGGCATACTCCCGCTCATCTCTTAGTAAGATGTTTTTAAGAATATCTAATTTTTCTTGTTCAGTCATAAGAAAACCACGTATGTATTACTGGCTTATCTTTTCTCCTAATTTAGTGAAAAGCTCGCCTAGTAATTTGCGGTCTGCTTTTTTATGATCTAGCTTATCAATTTTAGTGCCGATACTATCTTCTAACTCAGTAATTCTAATGTTTACATCGGTACTTAAATTATCTATAGATTGTATAAGTTCACTTCTAACCTCGTCAATTAAAGATTCAAGCTCTTTCTTTTTGTTTAACAAATCTTTTTTTACAGATTCAAATTCAGAATCGTAAGCTTGCATGTTTTCTCCAAAAATAAGCTGCTTTATTGCATCAATTTTTGTTGAAGCATCAGCTGCTATTGCGGTATTTTCGTTTTCGGGATTGGTTTTTACTTTAGACATTATTAAGAGTGTTTTAAACGTGCTTTATTGTTGTAAATTAAAAGGTAAAATGTTAAACAAAACAATTTAAGGATTTTTTTGCATAAACTCCTCAGCTTTTTCTACCATATTTTTGCTTCCGCAGAAAAAAGGCACTCTTTGATGTAATTCTATAGGTTCTAAATCTAAAATTCTAGTAAAACCATCACTTGCTTTTCCTTTAGCTTGTTCTGCTAAAAAAGCCATAGGATTACATTCATATAATAACCTCAGTTTTCCGTTAGAGTTTTTTGAACTTTTAGGGTACATATATATACCACCTTTAATCATGTTTCGATGAAAATCTGAAACTAAAGATCCTATGTATCTAGAAGTATATGGGCGATCTTCTTCCTCCATTTGACAATATTTAATATAATTTTTTACACCTTGAGGAAAGTGAATATAATTTCCTTCATTCACTGAATATATATTGCCATCTTTAGGGAATTGCATGTCTGGATGCGACAAATAAAATGTTCCTATAGCGGGATTTAAAGTAAAACCATTAACACCATGACCTGTAGTATAAACAAGCATGGTCGAAGTGCCATATACAATATATCCAGCAGCAACTTGTTCGTTTCCTTTTTGAAGAAAATCTTCAATTCTTACAGGTGTGCCAACAGGAGTAATACGTCTATATATAGAGAAAATGGTTCCAACAGAAACATTCACATCGATGTTTGAAGAGCCGTCTAAAGGATCAATTAAAACAACGTATTTGTTCTGGTTATTCTCATCTTGACTATTTATACTAATAAAATCGTCTTCTTCTTCACTAGCAATACCACAAACTATATTCCTGTTTGTTAATGTTTGAATAAATTTTTCATTGGCATAAACATCAAGTTTTTGTTGGTCTTCGCCTTGAATATTTGTATCACCAGCTGTTCCTATTATGTCTACCAATCCTGCTTTATTTACTTCATGATTAACTACTTTTGCAGCAAGTCTAATAGAATTAATAAGCCTAGATAATTCTCCTGAAGTGTATTTAAAAGAAGCTTGATTTTCAATAATGTACTCTCCTAGAGTTTTGTTTTTTCGAGACATAAATAGTTTTGTTTTCTTCGCGCAAATATCGCCTTTTTTTAAGAATTATGAGCCTATATATAAAGATAATTGTGTTCATGTATATTGAAATACTTAGCAATATTATAGATCCTATCTGGGTTTGCCGTTTTACCTAAAAAAAGATAGACATTCTAAATAAAATACTCTTTTTGCAATATATAATAAGGTTTAGTGTATGAATATAAAAGGAATGTGGTTCAATTTTAATGATTTTTTAGAAATTAGAAAAAGTCAAGATAAGTTCGTAATAACTGTATTTAACTTTTAAACTATATTTACGTTGATTTTTAAATATATAGAATATGGATTATTTAATTCGTTTAGCTACAGAGAATGATATGTCTGGAGTGCTAAGTTTAATTCAAGAATTGGCGCTTTTTGAAAAAGAACCTGACGCCGTAGAAGTAGTCGTAGAGGATTTAATTAAAGATGGTTTTGGAAGCCAACCAAAGTTTACCTGTTTTGTCGCCGAAAAAGAGAATGAAATCGTTGGAATAGCTTTGGTGTATATGCGATATTCTACATGGAAAGGTGAAGTATTACATTTAGAAGATTTAATAGTTAGTGAATCAATGAGAGGTTCAGGTTTAGGAACAGCACTTTTAGATAAGGTAGTTAGTTATGGCAATAGTTTGGGAGTTAAACGTATTTGTTGGGAAGTTATAGATTGGAATGAAAATGCAATTGCTTTTTACGAAAAGAAAGGCGCAAATGTAATGAGAGATTGGGATGTAGTACAACTAAATGATAAAGGAATAAAAAATTACATAGAGAATATTAAACAAGTTGCAAAATAGTATATGAAGTCATTTAAACTTTTTACATTCGCTAAAAAATTACCCTTTTAGGCTCATTTTTGTTTTTTTTTATTTCCGTAGCGATGCTATGCAACTCAAAAAAAGCCTTCAAATGAACATAAAAGTTCTAATTTTCGCTTAAATGCTAAAAGTTTAAATGACTTCTATTATTCGAAATTTTTGAGAACATAAATAATGAGAGTATTTAAATTTGGAGGCGCATCTGTAAAGGATGCAAATGGTGTTAATAATTTAATTTCGGTTTTAGAACAAGTTGGTTATGAAAATACGCTTATAGTTGTTTCTGCCATGGGAAAAACGACCAATGCGTTAGAAAAAGTAATTAATGCTTACATTAATGATAAAGATAAGTTTGAAGACCAATTGCAAAAGGTTATTCATTTTCACGATATTATTTTAAAAGAGCTATTTATAGAAAATCATTTAGTTTTTGATCGTGTTAAAGCTTTGTTTATAGAGTTGAAAACTCTATTTAAGAGTAATAAATCTCCAGATTATAATTTTATTTATGATCAAGTTATAGGGTTTGGTGAATTGGTTTCTACAACTATTATTAGCTATTATTTAAATGAAAAGGGGTTTAAAAACAATTGGTTAGATGTAAGGAATTTTATTAAGACAGATAACTACTACAGACATGCGAATGTAGATTGGGAAAATACCCAAGAGGCTATTAATAATGTTGTTAATAAATCTATTCTAAATATAACTCAAGGTTTTTTAGGGAGTGATAATAATAATTTTACCACAACTTTAGGGCGTGAAGGTAGTGATTACACAGCTGCAATTTTTGCATATTGTTTAAATGCTGAAAGTGTTACAATTTGGAAAGATGTTCCTGGGGTTTTAAATGCAGATCCTCGCTATTTTAAAGAGACACAATTGCTTGAACGGATCTCTTATACTGAAGCCATTGAACTTGCCTTTTACGGTGCTTCTGTAATTCACCCCAAAACACTTCAGCCTCTACAACGTAAAGAAATTCCACTACATGTAAAATCTTTTGTTAATCCAAAAGATAAAGGAACAATAGTAAGTAAGGAAGAAGGGATATTTCCAGAAACGCCATGTTTTATTTTAAAAAAGAATCAAGTTTTATTGTCACTATCTACTTTAGATTTTTCTTATATAGTAGAAGAAAATATTAGTGATATTTTTAACCTTTTACACAAGTATAAAATGAAAGTAGATGTTATTCAGAACTCTGCAATTAGTTTTTCGGTATGTTTTGATAATAGATATAATAATTTAGAGAAATTATTACTTCATTTAAAAGCGAAATTTAAATTAACTTGTAATAATAATGTATCTCTATATACTATTAGGCATTATGATATTGCTGCAATGAAAAAAATAGAAAACAATAAAAAAGTGTTATTAAAACAATTGTTTCAGGAAACAGTACAAATTGTAACATTATAATTATAAAGTTATCTTTATTATTAACGGCTTGTTTTAGTAGTTTAATATGAAGTTAAGATTAGAATTTTACGTAGGTTTGCACGTTTATAAGTATCAATAAATGGGATTAGTAACAGCAAAAGAAGTTTCACAAGCAATTAATCTAGATAAGTATGGGTTTATTGGAACTTTTATTGGCTGGATCTTAATGAAGGTTCTAAAAATCTCCACAATCAATAAATTTTACAATCGTAATAAACATTTAACAGAAGTTGAGTTTTTAGATAGTATTTTAGATGAATTCCAAATTAAATTTGAAATTCCAGAAGAAGATCTTAAACGTTTGCCTAAAGATGGGGCATATGTTACCATATCTAATCACCCACTAGGAGGAATAGATGGTGTTTTATTGTTAAAATTAATGGTTGAACAGCGTAAAGATTTTAAAATTATCGCCAATTTTTTATTGCATCGTATAGAGCCAATGAAGCAATATATAATGCCTGTTAATCCTTTTGAAGACCGGAAAGATGTTAAATCCAGTATCGCAGGTTTTAAAAATGCAATTCAACATTTAAGAGATGGACATCCGTTAGGTATTTTTCCTGCAGGAGAAGTTTCTACTTACAGAGATGGTAAATTAGTCGTCGACAAACCTTGGGAAGAATCTGCAATGAAATTGGTTAAAAAAGCTGAAGTTCCTATAGTTCCAATTTATTTTCATGCTAAGAACAGCAAGTTGTTTTATAAGTTATCTAAGATTAGCGATAGTTTTAGAACAGCAAAACTACCTTCGGAAGTATTAACGCAAAAACGGCGTGTAATAAAAGTAAGAATAGGTAAGCCAATAGCCGTGAAAGATCAGAAAGAGCATGATTCGCTTAACGATTTTACAGAGTTTGTAAGGAAGAAAACGTATATGTTATCTAATGCCTTTGATCCAAAAGAAAAAATTATTTCTTCAATCTCATCGACTTTAAAGACACCAAAACCACCAAAAAAGATAGTTACTCCAGTAAGTAAAGAATCTATTACAAAAGAGCTAGAAATAATTCGAGAATCTGATTATAGATTATTAGCAAGTAAGAATTATGAAGTGTACTTATGTCCTGCAGAAAAAATACCTAATATTTTAAGAGAGATTGGACGTTTAAGAGAAATTACTTTTAGAGAAGTAGGAGAAGGGACTAATGAAGCTATAGACCTAGACGCTTTCGATTCGTATTATCATCACATGTTCTTATGGGACGATAAAGCTAAAGTTATTGCAGGAGCTTATAGAATGGGCATGGGCTCAAAAATATTTGAAGCCTATGGTATTGATGGGTTTTATCTTCAAGATCTATTTCGTTTTGAGCCAGAACTTTATAAAATGATGAGTCAGTCTATAGAAATGGGACGTGCTTTTATTGTGAAAGATTACCAACAAAAACCAATGCCTTTATTTTTACTCTGGAAAGGTATTGTACATACAACACTTCGTTTTCCGGAACATAAATATTTAATAGGAGGTGTAAGTATTAGTAATCAATTTTCAAATTTCTCAAAATCATTAATGATAGAGTTTATGAAATCTCATTATTATGATCCTTATGTTGCTCAATATGTTTACCCCAAAAAGGAGTTTAAAGTTAAATTAAATGATGCTGATAAAGACTTTGTTTTCGATGCAACTGAAGCAGATCTAAATAAGTTCGATAAGATTATTGACGAGATAGAACCCGGGTCTTTAAGACTCCCGGTTTTACTAAAAAAGTATATTAAACAAAACGCTAAGTTGGTAGCGTTTAATGTAGATCCTCTATTTAATAACGCAGTAGACGGTTTAATGTATATTCGAATAGCAGATTTACCGGAAAGTACAGTGAGACCAGTAATGGAAGAATTTGAAGCGGAGTTAGAACGAAAGTTTTCTGGCGTAAATGGAGATAAATAAGTTAACTTAAGTTGTTTTCTTCTATAAAATCTTTACAATATTTTTTTATTTCCTCTCTAGTTTTTAAAAAAGCAGCATGTATTTCATCTTTTGTCCCATTAATTTTTGAAGGATCGAAAAAGTTATGATGTAATCTCACTGCATTCTTACTAGGAATAAAAGGACAATTTTCATTTGCGTGGTCACAAACTGTAATGATATAATCAAAATCTATAGACTTATACTCATCTACATGATTAGAAGTATGATTAGAAATATCTAATCCATCTTCTTTTAATATTGAAACGGCATTAGGGTTTAATCCATGCGTTTCAATACCGGCGCTATATATGTTGGTTTTTTTTGCTGTAAATTGATTTAAATATGCATGAGCCATTTGACTCCTACATGAATTTCCAGTGCATAGGACGAGTATGTTTTTCATAAGACTTTTTTATGGTTTAATCGTTTGTTTTCAAAGCTAAAAAAAGCTATTATTATACTAATTTACTTCTTTTCTCCATTAAGTAATTATCATACCATTTTAAATTTAGCTGCCCAATCTTTTCTCTAAAACCTACTATTCTAAAATCACATTTTTTAAACAGATCAATACTTGCTTTGTTTTGTGAAAAGATACTAGCCTGTAATGTCCAAAACCCTTCTTTTTCGCTTTCTTTAATTATTTCATTTAATAATGTTTTACCTACTTTTTGACGTCTATATGTTTTAGAAACGTACAAACTAACTTCGGCTACTCCTCTATAAACATTTCGATTTGAAGTTTTTGATAGTACTATAAAACCTGCGATTTCTTCATAAATTAGAGAAACTCTAGACCAATGTTTTTTTGTTAAATGTTTTAGTTTAATAAAATGCATGACTTTATTTTCCGCAGCTAACTTGAGTTTTAACAAAAAAATCATTTACAACTCGTCTGCATATATTAAGTTTTTCGATATTTATAGAATAAAAAAGGTTCTTCCCTTTAACGGTTTGTTTTAAAAGACCAATCTTACGTATTTCTGCCAAGTGTTGAGAAATGGTAGGTTGTGCTAATCCAATTGCTTTAACTAGCTCATTACAATTACAGTATTTTTTATCACTTATTAATTGAATGATAGAAATTCTTGCTGGATGGCCAAGTACTTTACTGTAGTTTGCTACGAGGTTTTGATGCTCATTAAAGATATGTTTTTTAGTAAATCCCATTATATTTTATTTAGTAGTTAGCGTGATATTGCAATATCACAATTTTATAATAAATAAAAAAACTATAAATGAATTTTCATTTATAGTTTTTTTATTTTGTTCTTATAAAGATTTAAACCAATCTTGAAATTGACTACCTAATAAAAACACAGGTTTCTTTTCACCACTTAAGGATCCTATTAAGCTCATAATCCATAATATGAATGGAAGTATCCATGATATGATATTTAATACAGGAATAAGGCCTAGTACCAAACCAACGATCATAATACCTAACATCTGCCTTAGATAAAAAGATGCATATTCAGATTTTTTATCATTGTTATTCATTATAAGAGCGATAATCCAACCTATTAGTGTAATATGAGCGATTATAGCAATATTTTTTCCGTCACCTAATGCTTGTTTCGCATTGTCAGAGAATTCAGATGCTGCTTCTTTTGCATCATTTGCAAATTCTGAGGCCTTTTCTTTAGCCTCACTTGCAAATTCACTAGCTTTTTCTTTTGCTTCTCCTGCTAGCTCACTAGCTTTATCGGCTGCTTTTTTTGCGCCACCTTTTGCATCTCCTAACATCTCATTAAGATCATCATTTAAATTTTTTTCGTCGGACATTGATTAATAGTTTACTAGATTAATAAGATTTTAAAGTTACTAAAAAAATGAGTTGTTTTACAAAAAAGCACTATCAATAGGTTCCCATAGTTCAATTTTATTGCCTTCAGGGTCTAATATCCAACCAAATTTACCATATTCATACTCTTCTACCTTCCCAACAATTGTAACCCCTTCTTCTTTTAAAACGGCTAACAATTCGGTTAAATTTTCAACTCGAAAATTCATCATAAATTGTTTTTGACTTGGCTCAAAATAATTAGTGTCTTCTTTAAAGGGAGACCATTGGGTTGAACAATCTTTTCCTTGTTTGTCTTTCCACCAAAATGAACACCCATAATCATCTACGGGTAATCCT
Source organism: uncultured Flavobacteriaceae bacterium (assembly GCA_937959395.1). Lineage (GTDB taxonomy): Bacteria > Bacteroidota > Bacteroidia > Flavobacteriales > Flavobacteriaceae > JAHDGB01. Next base: position 44,631 of record CALGLR010000031.1, read on the forward strand.
AGATGTTTACCGTACCATTCTTTAATTTTATCAGGGTTTTTCGTTTTAAAAAATAGTCCTCCAAGACCAGTCACTCTTTTTTTCATTTACTAATGATCTTTATTTGTCATATATTCGTACATTATACAATAATGGCTCGGTTTTTGAGTTGTTTAACTATATAAAATAGGGTGTAAAACCTGTGCTATTTCTAATTTGATTTTTAGTTATTTGTATTGGTGATAAACTAATGAAACATAAAGTAAATCCTACGTGCTATGGGATCACTAAAAAGAAACATTGTTTAGAACCCTTTTTTGATTATTATTATTATTATTATTTGATTTTTTTTTCATAAATATCGATCCATTCTTCTGTGGACATTTTATTTAAAAGCTCTTTAATTAAATCGTAAGGAATATCATTTGTTTTTTTAAAACGAATACAACTTTTGCCCATATCTATTTTATACTTACAATGTTTTGGGTATTCTTTTACGAACCAATCATAGAGTTCTTTTTTTGCGTAAATTCCTGAATGATACAATGCAATGAAGTTTTTTTGAGACGCTAAATTTATAAATGGTAATGGCAAACTTGTATCGCAATGATAACCTTTTGGATAAATACTATGTGGTACATAGAAACCTATCGTATTATAGCTTATGCCTTCTTCTAAACCTTTAGGCATGTTTTTTAATATGATATTTCTTAATTTTGAGATTGCTATTTTTCTATCTTCAGGAAGTTTATTTATATAGTCTTCTGGCGAATTCGCTTCAATCTTCATAATAAAATGGTTTTTATTAAAACAGAATTATATTAAAGATAGAATAATTTATTTAATCTAAAGAATTCCTCGAGGTTCTACCTCGGGTTTTGTATAGGAAAGTTTGAAAACGGATGGTTTTCATAAAACTAAAAATAAGTTTTTTTCCACTTGATACCTCGATGTCTCTGCCTCGGGGTAGCTCATTGTATTCCAGTCATGTTTTTTGTGTATAAAAATTAATAATATTTTGAGTTCTTATACACTAATGATGAATCATTATTTTAATTGTTACAGTTTAGGGATTGTAAAATTTTTCTTTAATTTTATTTACTATGGTTTGAGCAAGTTTCTCTTTACTTTCAATAGTCCAACCAGCAACATGGGGTGATAGTATCGTATTTTGGGCTTTTATTAAATAAGTAAAAGCTTCTGGAAATTCATTATTATTAAATAAATTTTCAAAAGATTTTTTTTCATATTCCAAAACATCTAAACCAGCGCCTAGTATTTTTTTTCTTTTTAATGCTGAAACCAAATCACTAGTTACGACGCTTTTACCACGAGCTGTGTTGATTAACCAAAACGAGTTTTTAAAAGCATCAATAAACTTAGAGTTAACCATATTTATTGTTAATGGTGTTTGTGGCGTGTGCAAGCTTAATATTTCTGCTTTTAATTGAAGTTCTTTTAAAGATACTTGCTTAGCGTTTTCATCACCTACATTTGGTTTTATATCATAACATAAAACTTCGACTTCGAACCCTCTTAATTTTTTCGCAAAAGCTTTACCCATATTGCCATAACCAATTAGTCCTACCGTTTTTCCGTCGAGTTCAAGGCCTCGATTATCTTCTCTCAACCATTGCCCTTTGCGAACTTCGGCATCTGCTTTATTTAATTTATTAAATAAAGATAGTAGCATGGCTAAGCTATGTTCACCAACAGCATTGCGATTGCCTTCAGGTGCAGCAATTAGAGTGATTCCTTTACTTTCAGCATATTTACAATCTATATTTTCTAATCCAGCTCCAACGCGGCCAATAAACTTTAATTTTTTTGCAGCATCCAAAAATGATTTATCTATTGAAAAACGACTGCGAATAATAAAACCATCATATTCATGGATTTTATTTTGTATCGCGGTTTTAGAAGAGGTGTAATCTTCATGATTGGTATGCCCTAAATCATTAAGTTGATTAATAAGTAATGGGTGATTTGTATCTAAATGTAGAATTTTCATATTCGTTTAACTTTATAGCTTTACATTATATTTTATTCATTAAGCGAATGAATAATATTAATCACCTTTTCGAAAGTTATCCCCTTTATATCAATTTCAGGAAATTTTTCTTTAGTTATTTCTTTCAATTCTTTTCGCGATAAAAAGTTAGCCAAATTACAATTAGCATTACGAAGACCTTCTTTATATGGATATAAGTCTAATGTGCTTACAAAAAGAATTTTTTTCTTTTTCCCTTTATTGTCTTTCCAGTTTTTATTCCATTTAGAGGATTCTTTAATTAATACACCAGTAAGTCCACTGCCATGCGAACCGCCTCCATTTTTAATTATGTTTGGCGAGTTTTCATCTATAATAAAGGCACAGTATTTGCCAATGATGTCAAATTTCAAATACATCCCCAATTATTTAAATCTCCAGAATAACCTAAATTAAAATACTTTTCACCATTATATTCAATAGCCCAAGCAGATTTTCCTTTTTTAATTCTTTTTTTTGTTTTAGAATCAACTATTTTTTTATTTGAATGTAAGAATTATGTTCTTTTTTTATTTGCGCTAATGCACTTACTTCCCATATGGAATCATTAACAAAATCGGCAGTAGTTTGGTAAAGTTTAATAGATTCTTCCTTTATCTGTGAGTAAGTAATTTGAATAAATAAAATCGTAAATAGTAATAGAATTCTTTTCATTTTTTTGTGTTATTATAAATCTATATCTCTGGGTATTCAGTTTGAGTACGTTCATGTTTTACTTTACCAGTATGCGCAGTATTTAATTTTTCGAAGAGCATAATATGAACCTCTTCATCATTTTTAGTCATTGGGTTATGTTCGACTCCTTTTGGTACAACAATAAATTCGCCTTCTTTTACTATTTCTGTACGGTCTCTAAATTGCATGTATAAAGTGCCTTTAGTAACCTGAAATAATTCATCTTCATTTTCATGGCTATGCCAAACAAATTCACCTTTAATTTTTGCAAGTATAACTTGCATATCATCGACCATCGCAATTCTATGGGGTTGCCATTGTTTGCTAAATGCGGCATGTTTGTCTTTTATATTAATTGCTTTCATAATCTATAATTTATGACATTAAATGATTTGTATTTTTAATAGTTTCTGGTCGGAAATACAGCACTATTAAATTTGTTTCTTTTTGCGAAATTTTGATTTTTTTTAATCGTTTGATGCTAATGCATCTACTTCATAAAATAAAACCAAAATTTCATCAAAAATAGTCCAAATTATAAAAATCGTCTATTTCCGACCAGACACTATATAGACGTTATTAAAACCCAATAATTAGTCCGGCGATAACGAAAAAAAGATAAATTCCTAATATGTCATTGCTGGTAGTTATGAATGGTCCAGTTGCTATTGCAGGGTCAATACCACGTTTATCTAAAATTATTGGAACAAAAGTGCCAACCAATGCAGCTACTACAATTACACTCATCATAGATACTGCAATTGCTAAGCTTTCTGTAGGGTCTTGTTTAATTAAAAAGCCAAAGAGAATAACGAGTATTGCTAATACAAAACCATTAATTAAGCTTAGTCCTACCTCTTTTATAAGTCTACCAAATAAACTTCCTTTAACGTTATCGTTTGCTAAACCTTGAACAATTATGGCGCTAGATTGTACACCAACATTCCCTGCCATTGCAGCAATTAATGGTGTGTAGAAGAAAAGATTAGGAACGGTTTGCATTACATTTTCAAAATCTTTCATAATGAAAACACTGCCTAAACCTCCAAAAAGACCTAAAACTAACCACGGTAACCTTGCTTTAGTCAATTCAAAAATACTGTCATCGGCTTCTACGTCTTGAGAGATACCTGCTGCAAGTTGGTAATCTTTTTCAGCTTCTTCTTTTATAACATCAACAATATCATCTATAGTAATGCGTCCTAAAAGTGTTTTATTATCATCGACAACAGGAATGGCTTCTAAATCATATTTTTGCATCAATTTTGCAACATGTTCTTCATCTTCATTCACATTTACATAATCTACATTAGAGATGTATATGTCTGCTATTTTTTGCTCACTTTTTGCAGTAATTAAATCTTTTAAAGAGAGTCGGCCTATGAGTTTGTCTTCCTTATCTACAACATATATTGAATGGACTCTGGTTACTTCTTGAGCTTGACCTCTTATACGACGTAAACAACCTGCAACAGTCCATGTTTCATATACTTTTACAAGCTCTTTTGCCATAAGGGCACCTGCAGTATCTTCCTGATAGGTTAAGAGTTCTTCAATTTCTGCTTTATGTTCTTCATCTTCAATATTAGAAATAACTTCCTGCTGTCTTTCTTCAGGGAGTTCAGCAATAATATCGGCGGCATCATCAGTATCTAGTTCTTCAATTTCTTCAGCAATTTCTTTAGCTGAAAGGTTTTTTAATATTTTTTCACGATTGTCTTCATCTAGCTCCATTAAAACATCTGCAGTGGTCTCAGAGTCTAAGAGTTTAATAATATAAACCGCTTGTTCTAGATTTAAATCATCTAAAATTTCGGCAATATCTGCATAATGAAACTCATTTAGAAGTCCTTGTAATTCCTTATCGTTTTTGTTTCCGATAAGGGTTTCTACTTTTTCTAAAAGAGCATCGGTTAGATGAAAATGTATGTGATCTTTATTTTCCACTAAAATTATTCGTTAACGACATCGTTTTCAATTAAGGAAGTGAGTTTTAAAAACTGGGATACGCTTAACTGTTCTGGACGCTTTTCAAATATAACATTTGCTTTTAAACTAATAGACAGATTAAATGTTTTTAAACTATTACGAAGTGTTTTTCTACGTTGCTGAAAAGCTGTTTTTACAACTCTAAAGAATAGTTTTTCATTACATGGTAAACTATAGTCCTCTTTTCTTGTTAGCCGTAAGACTCCAGATTCGACTCTAGGTGGCGGATTAAAAACGGTAGGTGGTACGGTAAATAAGTATTCTGCATCATAAAATGCTTGAGTGAGTACAGATAAAATACCATATACTTTGCTGCCTTCTTTTGAGCAAATGCGCTGCGCTACTTCTTTTTGAAACATTCCAGAAAATTCTGGTATTTGATGTCTTAATTCTAAAGTCTTAAAAACAATTTGAGTTGAAATATTATACGGGAAGTTTCCTATAATAGCAAAAGGTTCTTCTTTAAAAGTTTCGCTTAAATCATATTTTAAAAAGTCTTTTTCTATTATTCTAGGCGCTAAATTTAAATAGTTGTTTTTTAAATAAGCGATAGATTCTCTATCTATTTCTATAACATAGGTCGTTACAGGTTTTTTAAGTAAGTATTTTGTTAAAACACCCATTCCTGGTCCAATTTCTAAGATGTTGTTATAATCTTTAATCTTTAAGGAATCGACTATTTTTTCTGCAATGGCTTCATCTTCTAAAAAGTGCTGACCTAGAAATTTTTTTGCTTTTACTTCGTTATTTGAACGTTGTTTTGACATGGATTTTTTGTTTGGCTATAAATACGCAAGTTCACTTTATTACTTGTTATGTCTTTTAAGCCTTTATATTAAAAGAAAGCTATTTAATTAAAATTCACTTTGTATTCGTCTATAATTTCTAATTCTGTGCGAAAAGCAAGCATTTTATTGGCGAATTTTTTTAAACCATCACTTCTTAATGCTTCTGCATTTTCTTTATAATAAGCATTTAAAGCTTCTCGGGAATAGGATGTGTATTGTATTGAGTAGGATTGACCTCCTAACTCTTCCTCGACCAGAATTTTAGTGAGTTTTGCGCTTTCAAATTTTCCTGTAGCTAAAACTTTGGGAATATGTTCTTTAATCCATATTAGCCATTCTTTATGAACACTATCATCTATGTTTATGGTAACGTTATATATAATACGCATTAATCTAAGTTTTTTGCAAATAACTGAAGTTCTTCGTCGTTGTCAAAAGGAATTACCATTTTTTCGTAGGCAAATCCTAATTTTTCAAGAAGTTTAATAGAAGGTGCGTTAGAAGGTAGTGTTATTGCTGTTATTCTTTTTAAGTTAAATGTGTTTTTGGCTAAATTAATAACAGCTATAGAAGATTCGTAGCCAAATCCTTTATTTTCGTAGTCAGGAAGTAATGCAAAACCAATGTCCACATCGTCTAAAGTATCTCTTTTTATGAGCCCGCAGATTCCTATTGGTTTTAGTTTTTCTTCTTTTAATAATAGTTTATAAAAACCAAAACCGGTAGTAGCGTAACTTTTTAAATGACCTTCTTTAATACGTTGTTTTGCTTGAAAAATGGTTTCTGTATTGCGATCTTCAATATATTTTAACCAATTAGGGGAATTAACCAGCTCTAAAAAAAACGACGCATCTTTTACAGTAAATTGTTTTATAGCAAGTCTAGTGGTCTCTGCAATAATCATTAGTGTTAATTAATGGCATCTCCTCGTAATGCTCTAAATTTCTTTCTTGAATCTACAAAATAGATACTATCTGCATGATCAAAAATAATTTTTTCATACAATAGTTTTGCTTTTTCTGGCTGCGCTAGGGGATCTGCATAAATTTCGGCTAGGTAGTATATTGCATCATCAACTAAAATACTCTCTTTGTAATCGTTTATTAGTCTTTCATAATTTTTTTTAGCACGCTCATAATCTTTTTTCTCTTCAAGCAGTTGTGCTTGTTTTATTAAGGCCTGAGGAATAATTACTGCGGTTTTATCTATATTAAGAACCTCTTCTAATAGTATTATAGATTCGTCTTTTCTATTTTGAAAAGCTAATAAGTCTGCCTTTGCATATTTTTTTAAATTCACTTGCAGCGAATCTTCTTGGCGGTTATCTGCTATTAAAAGTTTTAAATCTAAAGCATCGTTAGCTGTTAATTGAGTTGTAGAAGCTTTTAATACTTTGAGCTGTGATTCTGCCCATTTAAAATCTCCTTTATAATAACTTGTTTTTGCTACTTTAAAGCGTGCTTCTTGAGAAATGGTACTGTTTTTTAAACTACGCTGTATTTGCGTATAATAAATTAATGCTTCATTAAACTTTTCTTCTAAAACGAGAATATCTCCTAATTCTAATTTTACTTTAGCGACTTTAAATTTAGAGAGTTCTAATTTTAGAGCGTCTTTTAAAAAATTAATAGCAGCATTTGTATCCTTTAAATAAAAAGCTAAAAAATGTGAGTAGGCAATTTGTAAATCTAAAGTTGCTGAAAATTTTCCCTGCTCTTCAAATAAGGCCAAGTACTTTTCTTGGATTGTTTTATATTCTTTTTTTGAAGCTTGTTTTGTTTCAATTTCTAATAGATAATAGTGAGCACCTAAACGATCATCTATTTCTTGCGAGTTTTCTATAATAAATTGAAAAATTTCTTTTGCAATTTCATTCTCGTTTTGAGTTTTAGTAATAATTGCTAATTCTTGTATTCTATTTAAGCTCTCTAGTTCTCTTTTGTAGATTGCTTTTTCTTGAATAAAAGCTTTATTGTAGTCTTTCTGCTGAATAAATAACCAACTAAGCATATCATTCCATAACAAATTAGGCTCAGTTTGTATTTTTTTAAGTAGAATTTTTCTTAGAACGATATTGTTTTCATTATCTCCATTTTCACTAATAAATTCACTTATTGAACGCTTTATAGTATTTAAATAAGCTTTGTTCTTTTCTCCAAAATTTATGTAGCTATTAAACATTCTTTCAATATCTCCTTGTTCGCCATAAATACGCGCTAATTGCATATTGAAATTAAGGTCTGGTTTTAGAGTCATTGCATTTTCGTAAGTAGCAATAGCTTGGTTTAATAAGGAGTAGTTTTCAAAAGCACGACCTATAGTGTATGCTGTGTTGGGAGATGTATCTATAATAGATATAGCTTTATCGTAATTTAGCTTTGAGTTTATAGTATCTTTTTGTAATTGATAATTATACCCAAGTTCTACTATAAAGGCACCGTTATTTCTTGAAGTGCCTAATTTAGAAAGTAATAAGGTTTCTGCTTCTTTAAATTGTTCTAGCTGTTGGTGTGTTTTAACAAGTTGGAGTAGGTAGTTTCTGTTATTTTTGTTTTTTTGATAGAGTTTTTTAAAAGAGACTAAAGCTTTATCGAACTCTCCTTTATTAAAATACTCTTTTGCTAATATGTCGTTTTGAGCATTTACGCCAAAACATATTAAAAACAATAAAAGGGCTATTATTCGCATTGTATAACTTTATGTAAATATAACAAATATGTAAGCTAGAAATTGTGAAGGATATGGTAAATTATCTTATAATAAAGTAAAATGCCTAACGTAAGTCAGGCATTTTGCCAATCTAAATAAGTGTGCTATTAATCATATAATCTAAAATGATTCAAATACTCGATTGGATATCTTCTATAGCGAAATATTATTTTATTTCATATTAATTTAATGGTAATCAGCAGTTTAATTATTATCTACGATGACTACATTTTCACTAGTTTTAATTGTTTGGTCGAAATCTGTTGAAATAACTTTCGCTCCTAAAAAAATTAATACCGCTAGTAAAAATAAGCGTATAACATTCTTCATATATTCAAGTTCATTAGTTTTGGGGACTACAATGTTGTTAAAAATATTGAAATATGAAAGAAAATACCCAAAAAATCGTCAAACAGCATTTTAAAGATGCCGTTTGTCGATTTTATTTGATAAAACCGAATAATTTAATATGAAATTATTCTATAATGCTAAAACCAGTATAAGGTATTAATACTTCGGGGATTACAATTCCCTTTTCTGTCTGGTAGTTTTCAAGAATGCCAGCTAAAACTCTAGGAAGTGCAAGTGAACTTCCGTTTAAAGTATGCGCTAATTCATTTTTTCCTTTACTATTTTTAAAACGTAATTTTAAACGATTTGCTTGGAAGGTTTCAAAATTTGATATTGAAGAGATTTCTAACCAGCGATTTTGAGCGGTAGAAAATACTTCAAAGTCAAAAGTCAATGCTGAAGCAAAAGAAACGTCACCTCCACATAAACGTAAAATTCGATAAGGTAATCTTAGTTCTCTTAAAATATCTTTTACATGATCAACCATGCCATCTAAAGCTTTATATGAATTATCCGGGTGTTCAACGCGAATAATTTCAACTTTATCAAATTGATGTAATCTATTTAAACCTCTAACATGTGCGCCATAACTTCCTGCTTCTCTTCTAAAACATGGTGTATAACCTGTTATTCCAATTGGGAAATCGGTTTCATTTAACAACACATCTCTAAAGATATTTGTTCCAGGAACTTCAGCAGTAGGAATAAGGTATAAGTTATCTTCGGTAACATGGTACATTTGACCTTCCTTGTCTGGTAGTTGTCCAGTGCCAATACCAGAAGCTTCATTAATTAAAAGCGGTAATTGGTATTCGGTATAACCAGCTGCTGTATTCTTATCTAAAAAATAAGCGATTAAAGCGCGCTGTAATTTTGCTCCTTTTCCTTTGTAAACAGGAAAGCCGGCTCCTGTTATTTTGTTGCCCAATTCAAAATCTATAATGTCATATTTTTTTGCCAATTCCCAATGTGGTAATGCGCCATCATAAAGTTTTGGGATATCACCTTCAATAAATATCTCTACATTATCATCTTCTGATTTTCCTGCGGGAACAGACTCATGAGGTATGTTGGGTATTTGAAATAATAACGTTTTTAAATCGTTAGATTTAGTATTTAAATCATCTGATAATTGCTTTGATACGTCCTTTAGATTAGTTGTTTTTGCTTTAAGCGCGTTTGCTTTTTCTGCTTGTCCAGATTTAAACAACTCACCAATTTCTTTAGACATAGAATTCGATTCGGCTAATGTATTGTCTAATTTTGTTTGCAAAGCACGACGTTCTTCATCTAAAGTGATAACAGCATTTATCATAACTGTAGCATCCACATTTTTTATGGCTAAGCGTTCAATAATTAACGCTTTGTTTTCTCTAATAAAAGGTACTTGTAACATAATTTATTTTTAGGGTGTTACCGCGCTAAATAGCGTGGTCGGGCTTTTCACTGTATCTTTTTTAGAAAAATAAAAAAGGATGTCGTTACAATCCCTAACACAAAGTATGACTTCAAAAATTTGAAACGTAAAAGTAATAAGATTTTAGGTCGATAGAAACAATTTATTATTCTAATTGTAATGGAGATAACCAATTATTATGTTTAAAGGTGTTCCAATCTAAAGTTGAGATGTCTTTCTGTGAAATTATTATAAATTTTTTGATGAATTTAAAATGCAGTTTTACCTAAAACTTCAACAATGATAGTCGTTCAGTACTATTAATTAATTTATTTTTAACTGAACTGAAAATAATACAAAATAATGTTAATAATTGTTTGATTGTTAGTGTATTATATCTATTTTTATTAGTTCATAAGTATACAATAACTTATGTAATCAAACTTAGTATTAATTTAAAAAACCCTCGAAATGAAAACAAAAAAACACTTTATCTTGTTTCTAACCATGCTGCTCTTTGCTAGCGTTACATTTGCACAAGATGCCTTATGGTCAAAAACCTCTTTTATAGATGGTACTCAAGACGTCTCACTAAAGAGTTTAGATCCAGATTACTATTCAGTCTTTAATTTAAACATCGAATTGATCAAACAACAATTAAAGAATGCTCCGTTAAGAGCAGAATCTAGAGGAGTATCTAGCATTGTTGTCACCTTTCCTGATGAAACAGGAAAAAAACAAACGTATAGAGTTGTAGAGGCTCCTGTTTTAGCAGAAGATGTCGCTAGATTATACCCAAATATTAAAACCTATTTGGGGTTTAGGACAGATAATTCTGGAACACGTATTAGATTTAGTGTAACGCCACTAGGTTTAAATGGAATGATTTCAGTACCTGGAAAAACACCAGTTTTTATTCAACCAATTACTAAAGTATCTAATGGCCAGTATTTTGTTTATTCTAGAAAAGCTAGATTAAATTCTACTGAAACTTTTAAATGTCTAACTGATAATTTTAGTGATATTAAAAGAACAACGAATACATTATCAAGAGATGCTGATGATCAATTGTTGAGAACATTTAGAATTGCTATTTCTGTAAATGCTGAATATACAAATCGTTGGGATGATGGAGATGCATCAAACGGAACGCCGCAGGAAGACGCGTTAGCTAAATTAGTTTCAACTTTAAACAGAAACAATGAGACTTATGAGGTAGATATGGCAATTACATTTGAATTGATTAATGGTGTGCAATATAATGGGAATGATTTAATCTTTGATGACGCTGCTACAGATCCTTATACAGGTAATTTTAATGCTGAACTGCAAAGTACATTAACTAGTGTTGTTGGTGAAGCTAATTATGATATTGGTCATTTATTTGCTGGTGGAGGAACTGGAGGTAATGCAGGCTGTATAGGATGCGTTTGTGAAAACGGAAGTAAAGGAAGTGGTTATTCTGGTCATTCTTTCGCGGGTGATAATGGAGGACCTTACATGGATGATTATTTTGATATTGATTATGTGCCACACGAAATTGGACACCAGATGGGAGCTAATCATACTTTCTCTCACGGGACAGAAGGAACAGGTGTTAACTCTGAGCCTGGAAGTGGAACAACTATTATGGGATATGCAGGTATTACGGGTTCTAATGATGTACAAAACCATAGTGATGCTTATTTTCATTATCATAGTATAAATCAAGTATTAAATAATACTAATGTGGTAGGCGCAAATAGTTGTGCGGTAACTTCGGCTATTGCAAATAATCCTCCAGTTGCAAATGCAGGGCCGGATTATGCGATTCCAAATGGAACAGCTTTTATACTTAAAGGCAGTGCGACTGATGTAGATGCAGGAGATATTTTAACTTATACTTGGGAGCAATTAGATAGTGATCAAACCACTGAAGTACAGTTTGGTTCAACACACCTTGGTCCTGTATGGAGATCAAGACCTCCAAGTACTAACCCAGATAGATATATGCCAACTTATGGTAGAGTCTTAACTGGACAATTAACAGAGGTAAATCCTGTAATAACAGCAGATAATAGTTCATGGGAGACGGTGTCTACAGTTCAGAGAGCATTAAATTTTGGCTTAACAGTAAGAGATCGTTCTGAAACAGGAGGTGTGGGTCAAACACCACAATCTAGTTTTGATGAAATGACAGTTAACGTTGAGGCTGGAGAAGCTTTTACTGTTGTTTCGCCAGGAGCTTGGGAAAGTGGAAGCACGCAAAATGTAAACTGGAATGTAGGAACTACAAATAATTCAACTATTAATTGTCAAATGGTAACTGTTAAGTTTTCTACAGACGGAGGCGTTACATTTCCAACCACATTGATTGCTAATACTCCAAATGATGGATCAGAATCTATAACTGTACCATCTGTTCCAGATACCGACGACGCTAGAATATTAGTTGAAGCTGCAGATAATATTTTCTATGCTTTGTCTGATGTTTTTCCTATATCAAGCGGGCCTTCATTTGTTTTAACCAACATGAGTGATCTTCAAGGCTTTTGTAATACAGATTCTGTTTCTTATGATATCAATTATTCAACATTTAATGGCACGTTAAGTGAATCAACTACTTTTAGTGCTGCTGGAAATCCAGCAGGATCTATGGTATCATTTTCTCCAGCAACATTAAGTGTTGATGGGGTGACAGTGATGACAATCGATGGATTAATTGGAGCTGATGTAGGTGATTATGGTATTGTGGTTACTGGTACCTCTGGATCTCTAACAAAAACAGTAGATGTAGAACTTATAATTATTGATGGATTATGTGCCTCAGTAGCAAGTACAAGTTATGCAACTAGTACGACTCTAGTAGATTTTGGAACTATAAATAACGTTTCAGCAAAACCTTCTGGATATAGTGATTACACTTCAATTTCTACAGATGTAGAAGTTAATGGATCGTATGCAATTACAGTAAATCAAAATACAGATGGGAATTATGCAGCTGTTGGTAATGTTTGGATAGATTGGAATCAAAACTGTACGATAGAGGCTAGTGAATCTTATGATTTAGGAAATACTATTAATACACCAGATGGACCAACGAGTAACTCACCATTAACGATTGTGGTGCCAGCAAATGCTGTTATTGGAAATACAACAATGAGAGTTACGACTAAGTTTGAGTCTGCAGCTTCTGTTTGTGAGAATGGTCATGATGGTGAAGTCGAAGATTATACTGTTAATGTTATGTCTCCACTCTCTGTAGACGACTTTAATTTGGATGGATTAGCAATATTTCCAAACCCTAATAACGGTTCTTTTAATTTAAAACTGAATAATTCATTAACTAATGAGGTCATAATAAATGTATTTGACATTAGAGGAAGAAGAGTTTTTTATAAACGTTATAATAACTCAGAGAATTTTAACGAAGTTATTAATATAGGAGCTGTACAATCAGGGATTTATATGTTACGAATTTCGGATGGTGTAAATAAACAAACACGAAAAATAGTAGTGAAATAATTTTTTTACGGCCAATTACAATAAATAAAGGGAGCTAGTTTAGCTAGTCATGGTCGGAAGAAATTCCGGCCATTTTTTTATGTTTTAAAATGGTCTAACTTCCCTTCGCATTTAATAACAATCATAGCAATAGCTAAATTTTGGAGCTCCATTTTAAATCGTCTTTTAGCTGTTTTATAACCTATTTTGTTTGCTTTTTTATATATTAAGATTAGCATTGCTACAATTAAAGTCATGTATTCCATTCTTGTTTAACGATACAAGATGACTAACATTAAGCTCTTGTTTAATAAAACGGAAGAAGACCTCAATATCCCATCTTCTTCTATATGGAAGTAAACCATCAAAAGCAATACTGTATTTTACAGACTTCTTCCCATTTTTATGATCAATACCTTTTACTAACCTTGTTGATGCTTCACTAGCCATAGAACTATCAACATGAATCAAGTGATATTTTTGGTTATTCTTGTTAGGGTATGCATTGTAAAACTGCTGGTAGACACATTGATAAATTTGTTGGAAGTAATCAGAATCAATTTTAGACAATCTTTCTGAGATAGAACTTTGGCGTATACTTTCAGATTTATCTAAATCAAAAAGAGTTTTAAAAATCACATCGTTAAAAGTATCTTCTAAAGTACGTTGGCTCAATTTTTCGTTTTCAAAAATACCGTAGAGCAACAGATAGAATATTTTTTTTCCATGAAGAACCTTGGCATAATAATCTACTTTAGTGGTTTGCGATAACTTGGATAAAAGAGCTTCGGGTATAACTCCCAATAATTGATTTACTGAAATTTTGTGGTCTTTGAATATTGACATAATTGACTGATTATCAGACAAAAAGACACGAAAATTTCATCAAATAAACAAGTTAAATAAATGACTATCAGGTGGTTATATATATAATTCTCGTGCTTTAATAAAACAAAAAAGTCGAAAAAAAAATCTTCCGACCATGACTAGCTAAACTAGCTCCCTTTATTTTTTTCTGCTAAAATTATAGGTGTTTTTAATATTATTCTAATTGAGATGGTAATAACCAATCAATATATTTAAAGATTTTATAATCCTAGGTTAGGATGTGTATTAAGGAAACTACTCTAAAGTTTTTAATGAGTTTAAATATTAATAACACCTCACATAAACCTCATGCTTTCATTTTGAGATGGTAATAACCAATCAATATGTTTAAACGTTTTATAATCCTAGGTTAAGATGTGTATTAAGGAAACTACTCTAAAGTTCTTAATGAATTTAAATATTAATAACACCTCACATAAATCTCACATTTTCATTTTTCTTGTTAATTAACCTTTTCTTTTGTGTAAAGATTAATGTAATAAATAATGTTCTAGATATGTAACGTTACATTTTTTTTGATAAAAGAAACTCATTTTATAGCCAACTGAAAAAGTTTAAAATGAGTTATTATATCTATAGACATAAATACGGCATACAATCAAACTTAATAATTAATTAAAAAACCCTCGAAAATGAAAAAAAAAGAATATTTTATCTTGTTATTAACCATGCTATTCAGTGCTAATGTTACATTTGCACAAGATGGTTTATGGTCAAAAGCCTCTTTTATAGATGAAACTCAAGACATCTCGCTTAAGAGTTTAGATTCTGACCACTATTCAGTCTTTAATTTAAATATTGAATTGATTAAACAACAATTATTTAATGCCCCATTAAGATCAGAATTTGGAGGAACATCAAGCATTATTGTTGCCTTTCCAGATGAAACAGGGAAAAAGCAAACGTATAAAATCGTAGAAACTCCTGTTTTAGCTGAAGATGTAGGTAAATTATACCCAAATATTAAAACCTATCTTGGGTTTAGAACAGATAATTCAGGAACACGTATTCGGTTTAGTGTAACGCCATTAGGTTTAAATGGAATGATTTCAGTTCCTGGAAAAACACCTGTTTTTATTCAGCCAATAACAAAAGTATCTAATGGACAATATCTTGTGTATTCTAGAAAAGCAAGATTAAATCCTATCAAAAATTTTAAATGCCTAACAGAAGGTTTTACTACTATTCAAAGCGCAACGAATACTTTATCTAGGGGTGCTAATGATCAATTGTTGAGAACATTTAGAATTGCTATTTCAACAAATGGAGAATATACTAATGCTTGGGATGATGGAGATGCATCAAATGGGGATGCGAAAGAGGATGCGTTAGCTAAATTAGTTTCAACTTTAAACAGAAGTAATGAGATTTTTGAGGTAGAGATGGCCATTACTTTTCAATTAATTAACGGGGTGCAATACAATGGGAATGATTTAATCTTTGATAACGCAGCGACAGATCCATACACTAGTCCTTCAGATTATGTTACTGAAGTGCAAAATACATTAGCTAGTGTTGTTGGTGCCGCAAATTATGATGTTGGTCATTTGTTTTCAGGAGCATTTATAGGAGGGGTTGCTTGGTTAGGTGGTGTATGTAAAGATGAAAATAAAGGAAGTGGTTTATCAAGTCACATTTTCACAGCTGATATTGATGGAGGACCTTATTTGGATGATGATTTCGATATTAGTACTGTGCCACATGAAATTGGACACCAGTTGGGGGCTAATCACACTTTTTCTGGAGCAACAGCGGGTGTTGGTGTAAATTCAGAGCCAGGAAATGGAACAACTATTATGGCATATGCTGGTGTTCGTGGCGATGATAATGTACAATTATATACAGATACTTATTTTCATTATCACAGTATAAATGAAATATTAAATAATAGTAATGTGACAAGCGAAGATAGTTGTGCAGTGACTTCGGCGATTACAAATAATCCTCCAGTTGCAAACGCAGGACCAGATTATGCGATTCCAAATGGAACGGCTTTTATACTTAAAGCCAGTGCCACTGATGCTGATGCAGGAGATATTTTAACTTACACCTGGGAGCAACTAGACTTTGGTGAGGCTTATTATGACCAATTTGGTCCAACACACCTTGGTCCTGTTTGGAGATCAAGGCCTCCAAGTACGAGTCCAGACAGATATATGCCAACATATAGTCGGGTTTTAGCGAGTCAATTAACAGAGGAGAAGCCTGTAGCAACTCCAGATAATAGTTCATGGGAAACAGTCTCTACAGTTGCGAGAACATTAAATTTTGGCTTAACTGTAAGAGACCATTCTGTAGTTGGAGGTTTGGGGCAAACACCACAATCTAGTTTTGATGAAATGACAGTTAATGTTGAAGCAGGAGAGGCGTTTACTGTAGCAACACCAGAATCATGGAAAAGTGGGAGCTCACAAAATATAACTTGGAATGTAGGCACAACTACTAATTCAACAATTAATTGCCAAACGGTAACTATTAAATTTTCTACAGACGGAGGTGTTACTTTTCCAACTACTTTGGTTGCTAATACTCCAAATGATGGGGTAGAAACGATAGCAGTTCCACAGGGAGTAGATACAGATGGAGCTAGAATATTAGTTGAAGCTGTAGATCATATTTTTTATGCGATGTCTGATGCATTTCCTGCATCTAGCGGTCCTTCATTTGTTTTAAATAGCGCAAATAGCGCTCAAATTATATGTGATATGGATTCTATCTCGTATGATGTTAATTATTTTACGTTTAATGAATTTAATGAAGAAACTACCTTTAGTGCTGTAGGAAATCCTTCAGGATCGACGGTGTCATTCTCGCCAACTGTATTAAATGCAAATGATATTACAGTAATGACAATTAACGGTTTAACAGGTGCTGCTCCGGGAGATTATAATATTGTGGTTAGTGGTACTTCTGCTTCTTTGGTAAAAACGGTAGATGTAACACTTACTATTGTTGATGGAATATGTGCCTCAGTAGCAAATATGGAGTATGAGACAAGTACAACGTTAGTTCAGTTTGGGACTATAAATAATGCTTCTGCAAAGCCTTCTGGTTATAGCGACTATACTTCTATTTCAACCGATGTAGAACTCAATGGCTCCTATGATCTAACAATGAATCAAAATACTGATGGGGATGTTTATACTGTTGGTTCTGTTTGGATAGATTGGAATCAAAACTGTCTATTTGAGCGCAGTGAATTGTATGATTTAGGATTTAATAATAATACACCAGATGGGCCTACAAGAAATTCTCCGTTAACAATTGTAATACCAGAAAATGCAGTTATTGGGAGTACAACAATGAGAGTGACCACTAAGTATGCATCTGCTGCTACTCCTTGTGATACTAATAATAGTTATGATGGTGAAGTCGAAGATTATACTGTTAATGTTGTAGAATCACCACTTTCTGTAGATGACTTTGTCTTTAATGGATTAGCAATATATCCAAACCCAAATAATGGTTCTTTTAATTTAAAACTGAATAATTCATTAACTAATAAGATCATAATAAATGTATTTGATATTAGAGGAAGAAGAGTTTTTAATAAACTTTATAATAACTCGGAGAATTTTAACGAAGTTATTAATATAGGAGCTGTACAATCAGGAATTTATATGTTGCGAATTTCGGATGGTGTAAATAAACAAACACGAAAAATAGTAGTGAAATAAATGTTTTACGATCTATTATAATGAAGTCATTTAAATTTTTTAGCTAATTGAAAAAGTTTAAATGACTTCAATAAATAAAGGGAGCTAAACGAGTTCCCTTTATTTTTTTCTATTACAATTAATAGATGTTTTTTTAATAAAACAACTATTTTAGTTTATGGTAATAACCATTATTCATATTTAAAGAGGTTTAAACTCAAAGTTAAGAATGTATGTTCGAGAAATTACTTTAATTTTATTGATTTATAATTATATATGCCTTTCTTATAAAAAACCCTCGAAAATGAAAACAAAAAAACGCTTTATCGTGTTATTAACCATGTTGCTCTGCGCTAATGTTACCTTTGCTCAGGATGACTTATGGTCAAAAGCCTCTTTTATAGATGGCACTCAAGAGATCTCATTAAGGAGTTTAGATCCTAATCACTATTCAGTCTTTAATTTAAATATTGAATTGATTAAATAGCAATTATTGAATGCCCCATTAAGATCAGAATTTAGTGGTACGTCAAGCACCGTTGTCGCTTTTCCAGATGAAATAGGAAGAAAGCAAACATATAAAGTCGTAGAAGCTCCAGTTTTAGCAGAAGACGTTGCTAAATTACACCCAGATATTAAAACCTATCTAGGATTCAGAACAGATAACTCAGGAACACGTATTCGATTTAGTGTAACGCCACTAGGTTTAAATGGAATGATTACAATTCCAGGAAAAACAACTGTTTTTATTCAGCCAATTACAAAAGCGTCTAATGGACCGTATCTTGTATATTCTAGGAAGGCGAGATTAAGTTCTACCAAAAGCTTTAAATGCCTAACAGATGATTTTAATACTATTAAAAGAACAACTAATACGGTATTTAATGGTGCTAATGATCAGTTGTTGAGAACATTTAGAATCGCTATTTCTGTAAATGCTGAATATACCAATCGCTGGGATGACGGAGATGCGTCGAATGGAACCGCAAAAAGAGGATGCGTTAGCTAAATTAGTTTCAACTTTAAACAGAAATAATGAGGTTTATGAAGTTGATATAGCTATTACATTTAAATTAATCAATGGTGTACAATATAATGGTAATGATTTAATTTTTGATAACGCAGCGACAGATCCGTATAGTGGAAATTTAAATGTGGAATTACAAAATGCGTTAACCAGTGTCGTTGATGAAGAAAATTATGATATTGGCCACTTATTTATAGGAGGTAGAGATTCAGGTGACGCAGGCTGCGGAGGTTGTATTTGTGAAGATGGAATTAAAGGGAGTGGCTATTCTAGTCATACATTCACAGGTGATAATGGAGGGCCTTATATGGACGATTATTTCGATATCGATTATGTGCCGCATGAAATTGGACATCAAATGGGAGCTAATCATACTTATTTTTATGGAATTGAAGCAACAGATGTGAATTCAGAGCCTGGAAGTGGCAGTACTATTATGGGATATGCTGGTATTACAGGTCCTAATGATGTGCAAAACCATACTGATGCCTATTTTCATTATCATAGTATAAATCAAATATTGAATAATTATAATGTGACAAATGTAAATAGTTGTGCAGAAATTTCGGCGATTATAAATAATCCCCCAGTTGCAAATGCAGGACGGGATTATTCAATTCCAAATGGAACAGCTTTTATACTTAAAGGTGATGCAATTGATGCAGATTCAGGAGATATATTAACTTACACCTGGGAGCAATTAGATAGTGGTGGAACGACTAATATGCAATTTGGTCCAACTCACCTCGGGCCTGTATGGAGATCAAGACCTCCAAGTACCAGTCCAGATAGATACATGCCAACTTATGATAGAGTCTTAGCCGGACAATTAACAGAGGGGAATCCAGTAATAACTGCAGATAATAGCTCATGGGAAACAGTCTCTATAGTTGCGAGACTCTTAACTTTTGGCTTAACGGTAAGAGATCGTTCTGAAAAAGTAGGAGTGGGTCAAACACCACAATCTAGTTTTGATAAGATAACGGTTGATGTTGAGACTGGAGAAGCGTTTACTGTAGTTTCACCAGGAATATGATCAAGTGGAAACTCGCAAAATGTAGTCTGGAATAAAGGAGCAACCAATAATTCAACCATTAATTGTAAAACGGTAAATATTAAACTTTCTATAGATGGCGGTATTACTTTTCCAACAACATTAGCTATAAAGACTCCGAATGATGGATCAGAAACTATAAATTTACCACCTATTGCAGATACTGATAATGCTAGACTATTAGTTGAGGCTGCAGATAATATTTTTTATGCTCTATCTGATGTGTTTACCATATTAAACGGGCCTTCTTTTGTTTTAAACGTTGCAAATAGCACTCAAGGTACATGTAATGTAGATTCAGTATCTTATGATATTAATTATTTTACATTCAATGGATTTGATGAAGTTACTACTTTAAGTGCTACTGGAAATCATGCGGGATCTACGGCGCTATTTTCGCCAGCTACATTAAATGCAAATGGGATATCAGTGATGACAATAGATGGGTTAGATGGAGTTGCTCTTGGCGATTATACTATTACGGTTAGTGGGACTTCTGCTTCTCTAACAAAAACAGTCGATGTAGTACTATCGGTTATCGATGGATTGTGTCCCTCAGTAGCGAATACAAGTTTTGCAACGAGTACCACGTTAGTCCAATTTGGAACGATAAATAATGCTTCTGCTAAACCTTCGGGTTATAGTGATTATACTTCAATTTTAACCGATGTGGAATTAAATGGTACATATCCTTTAACAATGAATCAAAATACTGATGGAGATATTTTTGCTTATGGTAATGTTTGGATAGATTGGAATCAAAATTGTATAATGGAGTCTAATGAATCTTATGATTTAGGAAATACTGTTAGTACAGAAAATGGACCAACAAGTAATTCTCCGTTAACAATTGTGGTGCCGGAAAATGCAGTTATTGGAAACACGACAATGAGAGTGACGACTAAGTCAGGATCTACTGCTTCTGCTTGTGAAAATAATTACGATGGTGAAGTCGAGGATTATACTGTTAATGTAACTTCCCCGCTATCTGTAGGTAATTTTAGTTTTGATGGCTTAGCCATATATCCAAATCCTAATAATGGTTCTTTTAATTTAAAACTGAATAATTCATTAACCGATAAGATAGTAATAAATGTTTTTGACATTAGGTGGAGAAGCATTTACGATAAAAGTTACCATAACTCAGTCCATCAATGGTCAAGCCCATATTATCTATATTGATAACAGACTTAATTACTTATTTTTATTGTATTAAAAACAGGAACAGTTAAATCAAACTTTAAAAAACATTGGTGCTTTAAAGCCCATAACTCAGTTTAG